>JAOZSV010000116.1 GCA_029939505.1 Thiotrichaceae bacterium
TTTGTCTTTCCTTTACCGCCTGAAGTACAACAAGTGAAATTATGGCAAGCCGGGAAAGAAATGTGGCCTGTCGCCCTGCAATATCGCGCCGCTAAAGTTTACCGTTTGACAGAAACGGAGTATTTGGAAATGATTTCGCACTTCACCTCGCCAAAAGCCTTGTTTGACTATTTTATGACGGTTTTACGCGATTATAAAGAAACATCTCCTAACGCTAATTCATACGGGAAAATGGCAACCGCTTTTCACCCCTTTTCCTCAAAGAGCAAGCGTAGGGTGGGTAGAAGTGAAACGGAAACCCACCCCTTTTCCTCAAAGAGAACAACAGCAGAACGGGAATTATATAATCATTGGTTGCCCTTAATTCATTTTCTACACGCTCAAAAAAGACATTTTCTAGCCAAAATGCCTTCTGAACAAGAAGAATATCAAACTCATTCACTAGAGTCTGCTGAATTAGACGCTTTGGTTACAGAGGCGCGTCAAGCAGAAGTCAATCAAGAATGGGTGATCGCTTTAGAAAAGTGGACAGCGATTGCACAGGGTAGTCAGGGCGATTTACATCATCAAGCGCAATTAGCCAGGGCAGAACTGTTAGAACAATTGGGCGACGTTTTTTTAGCAACGCGCCTATTACAGCGTCTATTTCTAGGCACTGACCCACTATTGTCCCAAAAGGCTTATGATAAGTTATTGAAAAACAACGAAAAAACAAAGCGTGCGCTATTACCCCTATTAGCGACAGCCGTATTGCGTAAACCCACGCAAACAGTATTAACTCAACTCATTCACGTTTTAATAGAAAAAGGCTATCGAAATGAAGCATTTATGCTCGGTTTGATCATGCCCCCAACGCAACGCCCTCATGCTTTGATGATAGAACTCGCTTATCATTCAAGTTGGTGGCAAACGTTTACGGCACTTCTCTGGTTTCTCTCAGACGAAAAGCAACAATTATGGCTTGGTTTCAAAGCGCAAGATAAAGGAAATTATGCGGCGGCTATCAACTTTTGGCGTGATGCGGGTGCAGAAGGGCTCAAATTCGCTCACGCGCTAAAAAAAGGGATTGAGATTCGCACAAAATTACAAACACCCGTTGATCCGCTAAAAAAAGGATTTAAAGAGAGAAAACAAGCCATTTCAGACTGGACGCGGTGGCAAACAGAACATCCTGGACCTCGCCATTGGAAAAATGCGGATCATTTTGTCCATGATTATGCACGCAACGCGCTCATTTATAGTCTTGAACGGAATCGCTATTTTCACGTTTTTATCAGTACCCCCAAGCGTCCCGTCAAACTATATATTCCAGGACCACGGCGAATACGCTTCTCTGTTCGCACCTTGCATAACAAGAACGATGTACGTCCCCTCAATCATTGGGTAAAAATAAAAGAAACGCGATTCTTTCAGTCAACTGGCAATCTTAAAAAACCGCCTCAATTACACCTCTTACGATTAAATAATATTTTACCCAACCAAGGGCTGCGTATTGCCGGAAAATCCCATCAATTATTAGGTCATCAAACGATTGAAGAATACGAATTTGGTCCTGGCTTGCATGAAATTGACATTTTCAGTTCTGAGGTACCTATTGCCGTCAAAGTGACGAGCGAACTTCCTCGAATACCCCTAGCAGTGCTGCCGCCCTTAAATAAGGATACATTGACTGTCGGATTGATGCTACAAGATGATTTTACGGATAACCCTGCTTGTCAATTCGTCTCATCCAGCTATCCCAATCGCGGAGAACGAGCGACAGGCTCTGTTGAACCCCTTTTAGACACCAATCTAATCAATTCCTCTTCAAATGGATGTTATCGGGCGGTTTCTCTTCCAGAATGCCAATGCGACAACTGTGTTCTGCTCATACCCGCTTGCATGGGTTTTACTTCGTATAATCAATACATTAGAAGAGAGGCTACCTTCATAAAAGCACATTTGCGCCAATGGCAGGCGATGGGAGAAACGCCTCACACACGCATTTATCGTGAAGCACAAATGGCTAAACATAAGGCCACAAAAAATTTTCCTGCCATATTAAAGCTGATAGAAAATAGCGATGAAGCATTAGAAGAAGGCGAAATTTTTAAACAAATGACTTCCTTATTATGGATAGCTGAACAATCACCCGCACTGGCACAACAAGCCGTTGTTGCAGGGGCTGCCCTTTTTCATCGCCATTCGACAGTCGCTAAATTACGTTCATTATGGGCGGCTTTGCGTACCCATCATCATTGGCAAAAAGTACAGTCTTTAGAAAGTGCAGGGGTCCACTTAATCAAAATACGGGGATGGCAACCGGAAAGCCCAAATCAACGCATACGCAAAACCCTATTAAAGCCCATTGAAGAAAACGAACAGGTTATTAGCGGTTATCGCCAAATGGGATTATCACTGCTCAATCTGGCAGACACCTCTATAGAAGTGGCTCTCCAAATGGATGATATTTCCTCTTCGATGCCTGTACCAATGAACGTGCGTTATTGGTTAGATAAACAGCCCCCCAGACGACTCCGGTTGACAAATAAAAAACCTAATAAAATCATACGGTTAAAAGTACCTAAAGGTGAACATGTCTTTTATGTTGCCATTGATAAACCCATTGTCAATCAATTTTTGCGTTTACGGATTAAAGAAACAGGGCGCAATGAAACCCAATTATTTTGGGAATACGAACGTACATACCATATTGCTACTCCAGAAGAACCCGTTGTTGTTAATGTCAAAGGGCCAAATTGGCTACGAATTGATGAATGGCAATCCAATGAAATTCACTCGCGCTTTCAAAAAGTAGAAAAAGGGCTGCATAAACTGACTTTTACGCCGCCTCCTGGACAAGAATCCGCATTTCTACGGATACACGAATTGACAGAAAAGACTGAAAAACCCCCAGCGGTACAATTCCGATATACCACGCGAGCGAGTCGTACAATGCCCGCACCTATTGTGCAGATACATAAATTGCCCCCTGTTAAACAGCTTGAGGTCAAAGATGCTTTTCCACTCGCTCGTCGTGGCACCTGGAGTTTGACCAGCTTATTACAAAGACGTAAAAATTTTGAAGAAGACGAAACGGGCTTTCAAGACTTTTTAGAATTACGCGCAACCCATCGCTACTTTGATGAGATGAAAAATCGTCATTATAAAACAGACGGGCTACTTCGTTCCAATGATCAACTTGACATTACGCTAGGCGCAAAGCAACAGATACGTTACAGACCAGAAGGCTATGATTTTACAGCACAATTATCGGGTGCCGCCTATATGCAGCAACTCTGGAATAATGGTATAGAATGGCACGGATTTCTCAAAGGGAGCCTTTTTCAATATCGCAAACTGAGTGATAAAACTTACCATGTCCCCAGTTTCAGCGCCTATGGCAGACTCCTCAGTCTGAACAAAGCCCATCGCGAATATGCAACGCGATTAGACAATGATGTCTATAGCAACTATAAAGCGGATCACCGTTTCGGCATTAGAATCGCTGAAAAAATCTCTCATCGCCCTTGGTTAGACACATTATGGACAGGGCGACTTTCTCTCACAAGCAATGAAAACTTTTTAAAACCAGACTATTTGAGTTTTAAACCCGTTTGGAAACAAATGCTCGGTGATGGACAACTGGATATCGGTTATCGTTTCCTCCATTATTGGACGGATGATGATCGGAAAAGTCCTTACAATCGTCATTTTCTCTCATTGGATGCCAGTTGGAATTTATGGCAGAGTAATCAAACACGGTGGGAATGGGGACTTAAACTTAGGCAGAATTTCAATGATAATGACTTGTTAGGAATGTTCTATATTACTTGGCACGACAGCAAAGGACGCGCTTATCGTGATTTCATGTCAAACGAGATTGATTTCTTAGATTTAAGAAAGCGGCAATTACCAGAATTGGAGAATAATGAAATTATCCGTTTACATTAATCGGATAGACTAAATATGTACTGAAGCAAAAATTATCTGATATGATGGAGTCCAAAGTTTTAGCTTTGGTCGCTCAATCGAAGCCTATTTTCATGATAACCCACCAGCAAGCGTTAAGGAGGCATGACTTCATAACAAGGCAAAGGATTAATTATGCTCATTCAACGACTAAAAAGGAGGTATTAAACCATGCTTGAAACCAAGATATGGCCAGTAGAAGAGATGGTACACGAGGATGAATTTACGGATCGGGTAGAACTGTTGAGGGAATTAGACCAATGGGTCAAGGCGATAGGACGTATGGGTTCGTGGAGTACGGCTCTCATCGCACCCAGGCGAATTGGGAAGACCGTATTATTAGATCGACTGGTAAATACCGTTTTTTTTAAACCAGAGTATCAAGTCGCCCCATTTTATTTCAAAATGACGCGGGAAAAAAGAACCTTAAAAGAGTTTCTTCTGGAATATGCAACGACATTTTTCAAACAGTATCTCGCCTATTGTGAACAGGATGCAGATTTGTTTAATAAAGATATAGAGATGGAAGAATTATTAGCCTATAAAACCACTCATAAAGCTGGTGTCATGGCACTGGAGTATATTCAACGGTTTCTGAAACGCTATAATCGTCATGGTGCCGAAGATGCATTGCTTCATTGGGATCTCTTTATTCGTGTACCGGAACGACTTGGATCACATTCTGGCACGAGAGTTGCCGTGATTATTGATGAATTTCAAGATATGAAGTTCTATATCTACAACATGTCACCAGAACTGATGGATTCTAAAGACCGCTTGAATGGCCAAGGCGCAATTAATCTTCCGGGTACTTATGACCGACAGGCCCAGAGCCGTAAAGCGCCCATGCTGGTATCTGGTTCGGCGGTGACGCTCATTTTCAGAACCGTCATGGGCGGTCCCTTGGGCGGACGCTTTGACTTCATGTATATAAAACCCCTGTCTATTCCCGATGGTGCGACACTTTTACACAACACGCTGAAATATTATGCGCCTGGCTCGGTGATTACCCCAGAACTGGCCCTTTATGCCAGCGCCCAGGTGGGAGGACACCCTTATTACCTGTATTGTCTGGCAACCTCTAAGTATAAAGGCAAGGGTTTGGGGGATGAGAAGGCCATTGACCAAGTCATTCGTTATGAGATTGAAAACGGTAAAATCTATGGTTTCTGGCTAACTCATTTTAGAGACAACCGAAAATATCTCAATGCCGATGACGATTTAGAGTTGGGTAAAAAAATCATCTATTATTTCACCCAATACAACAATCAACCGGTCGATGTTAAAGCCATTGCCCAAAAGCTCAAGGTTCCCAAACCCGCTGTAGAAGATAAGATTGAACGATTGTATCAGGCTGATTTAGTGTATCGGAGTGCCGAAAAATTTTATACCTTTAATGATATCTGTCTGATGCGGTTTATTAAGTTTGTATATGAACAAGACTTGGAGGGGATTGACCAAATTGACTTGAGCCAACAGAATCTGATAAATACCCTGAAAGGTAAATTCCTAGAAATGGTGGTGGAAGTGTCCATGATGAAGTTTAACCATGAGCATTTGCCAGGCCCTTGGTTTGGTCAAACGGGTGAGGTAGAGGTACCCTTATTCCAATTGGTGAAAACCATGACGGTGAAAGGAGCCAAAACACCCTCTTACCAGATTGATGTGTTTGGCCAGGAAGAAAGAAGTCATCAAGTCTGGCTTTGTGAGTGTAAATATACTAAAACCACCATGGACATTAAGCAAGTCAAAAAACTGGAGAGTGCCGCACAAGTTTTGATTCAGGTACATAAAGAAGAGGGTACAACAGTCCCTGAGATACACCTGTGGCTGGTTTCTACCGGTGGTTTCACCAAAGAAGCGCTAATTTATGTCAACGCCCGATCCGATATTTACGCCTCAGATTATGAGGGAATTAACAGCCTCTTTAAGGCTTATGGAGGTAATTATTCCATTCCTCAGTTTGCCGTGAATGATTAATTTAAGCATTTCGCACTGGTAGCGAATTATCGCCATCAGCAATTTATTTGGTATAATTCTTTTCTTTTACCGTCAAAAAAGGAAACAATGATGAGACATTTTAGCTCTTATGGTCCGGTCGATTCTCAGGAGCATTTTTGTGTGCCACGTCAAGCATTAATTGCACAAGGTGTTGAACAATTGATTGGAAAACCTGAAAAGGGTGGACATTATTTCACCATCTGGGCACCACGTCAAACGGGTAAAACCTGGCTGATGAGACAATTGGAGCGGAATATCAATCAGCAATATCCAGATGAATTCACCATTTTGACGTTTTCACTGGGCGAATTAAGAGGAATAAGTTTTCCAGAAAAACCAGTTGATTTTCCTCCAACATTTAGCGAACTACTTCAAGAAAGTTTTCCTGGAGAGCCTGTCGTAAAAACTTGGAAACAATTTGCTCAATTATTTTCAAAAAGGAAAGGACTCTGGGATCGTCCACTCATCCTATTGATAGATGAAGTGGATACGATTCCCTTGTCTTTAATCGACTTGATGGTTGCACAATTTAGGGAACTGTATCTTAACCCTCAAAAAAATTGGCTGCACGGACTGGCATTGGTTGGAGTTCGAGCAGTCTTGGGTATTGAAAGTCAACGTGCATCACCGTTTAATATTCAAAAATCCTTGAAAGTGCCCAATTTTACACCTGAAGAAGTCACCGACTTATATGATCAATACCAAAATGAAAGTGGACAAAAAATTGAACCCACAGTCGTTGAACAAATTTATCAAACCACGCAAGGACAGCCTGGTTTAGTGTCCTGGTTTGGGGAGCTGCTAACTGAAACGTATAATCCAGGCACTCTGATTGAGATGGAAACTTGGAAAATCGTGTGGCAAAACGCCAGATTTGTCGAACCCAATAATACGGTGATGAATCTGATTGCCAAAGCGAGAGAACCAGAATATCAACCATTTTTAATCAAATTGTTTGGGAACAATAATATCCCCTTTTCTTTTCATCGTCCCGTATGCAATTATCTGTATCTTCACGGCATCATCAAGCCTTTTAGCATCACTTCCCCAGAACTGGCTAAAATTTGCCGCTTTACCTCACCTTTTATTCAGGATTGTTTATACTATGCGCTGACTGATGAAATTATTGGTTCAGAAAGACATATTTTACCATTGGATCCATTGGATGAACTCACAGACGTTTTTGCCAGTACCTCACTCAATCTACCTGCATTGCTAACAAGGTATAAGGATTATCTTGCGCGTCTAAGGGGGCAAAACATTAATCCTTGGAAAGAACAACCCCGCAGAAAAACCGATTTGCACTTGATAGAAGCGGTGGGACATTTTCATTTGTTTAGCTGGCTTAGGGATGCGGTGAGAGAGGATTGTATCGTCAGTCCAGAATTTCCCGCAGGATCGGGTCAAGTAGATATCCATTTACGATGTGGAACTCAACGAGGCATTATTGAAGTGAAAAGTTTTGTTAAACACTCTCAAATAAAATCGGCTCAAGATCAAGCCGCTGACTATGCAAAGCATTTAAGCCTTGATTGTGTAACGGTTGCGCTATTTATTCCTGTGCTTGATGAAACGGTGCTTGAAAAACTGTCTTCTCAAGTAGTGCTTAATGGGGTTGAGGTGAATGTGGTGGCTATTGGGTGGGTTTAAGGTAAATACCCGTTTCTGAAAGAAATTAAAGGATTTATCATGTTAATTCAACTACTTTTAATTGGCGGTGGTTTAACGACTTATTTACACCAACGCAATAAGCGCAACACTACCGTTTCACCAAATTTACCATTCCAGGTACTATCCCTCCCGCACTCAAAACAGATATTAAACTTTGGAGAGTTTTGCAAGTCGTTTTTCCTTTAAGATACAGCAGTTTTTAAAAAATAATACAAATCAATGAGTTATCAATCATATGAGGTATTGAGTTTAACCAAATGGCTTTTAAAAATTTTGGATTTGCAAGAGGCTCCTCGAAAACAAATCGTTAAATTCACAAAACCCTTATTTTCATTGAAATAATCCTCCGTTTGAATTTTCAATTTAATTCCTAATTAAAAATAATCATTCCAACCCCAAAAAAATTTCGCCGATTTTTAACAAAAAAAATTATTAAATGATTGATTTTGCAAAAAAAAGTCCATTTTTCTCTTTTGAATGCAAATTTCGTGTAAAATTGGAAGACTGAATTTTATTAGGTGAAGAACTCAATGAGTCGGACATTTGTAACTTATTGTTATTTAAAGTATTTTTTTGCATAATTTGCCACTGGCTCCATAACGTAAAAGAATTGAATCGGAAACGGATCAATTGCAAAACCCTGTCCAGTAAAGCCCGAAGTTAAGGCTCAGTGAACGACAGCAAAATACGATAGATGTTCAGAAAAATCAAGAAACTTGGTTTTTTTTCAATGAAACTCAAGAGACTCTTGCAAAACTCATGGATGAAAGCGAGGGCAAACACACAGAATTCGAGGTTTTAATTTTTCTCTTTGTACAGGACAATTTTTTATAAGTCATTAATGTTAGGAATGGATGAAATCACTAAGTCAAAGTCAAAACCAGACCTGGCAGGTTCAAAAGAAAACCTGCCAGGTCAAAATCAAGTTTGGTCGCTGCCCTTGACCTGCCAGGTTTTTGTTTTAACCTGGCAGGTCTGGTTTTAAAGTCTTTTACTCGACTATCAAGTTTTTGATGTGATTTGGCTTGACGAGAATTGATTTTTGAGCATTTAAATATATAACTAATTGATTTTTAAGAGAATTGATTTCTGAGTGCCTTTTGAGTGCTAAAAAAAAATTAGTTATTAAATCAATAAATTATAAAAAAACTTGATAGTCGAGTTTTAAATTATTTGATGCACGTTTCTTATAATATAAATATTTTTACATACAAAATCAATGAGTTATAAATACACACCTTGTCCTGTACAGAGAATTTTTCTTCAAAAAACTCAAACCTCGAATGCCTCTACAGCCCCTGAATACGTGGTGATTTGTAGGGGCATACCTGTGTGTCTGCCCTTGTATCTGCCCTTAATGGCATTGACACCGGCGCGTGGGAATCAGAAAAATAGTATACCTTAAAATCGGTTGTAAACAGATAAAAAGGCAAACGTTACTTGATAACAAAGTTAAGAGGTTTAGGTATTTTGAGCAAAAAGTATTCAATAATCTCAACCTGAAATTCAGTATGACAGATTAAAACCATAAACAACCCCTTCCTCAAAATCTCATCTAATCATCAACGTTGTATCGTTCCGCCGTTCCCATAAAAAAAGCCCCAAGTCAAACGACTTGAGGCTTTAAGTTGATTTTGGAAAGGGGTATTTTGAGATTTTACCCTTTCGCCTATCAATTATTGCTGGTGGGCAACAAAAAAACGTTGCCCACCCTACATGGCTTCGCTCGTGCATAAAAAAAGCCCCAAGTCAAACGACTTGAGGCTTTAAGTTTATTTGGGGAATGGGGGTGTTTTGATGTTTTACCTTTTTGCCTGTCAGGTGGGCAACGTCTTTTTGTTGCCCACCCTACCTGGCTACACTTGTTAAATGTTTAAACAATGTATATACTATTTGCCTGAAAGTTCAAACAACGCTTAAACAAGAGGTGTAAACAATGCGCTTTGCTAAACAGGATTCGAGGCTAAAGTTTTTTTTTAAAACTTTAGCCTCGAAAACCATACAGAAGTGGGGGAATGGTTTCGGTTTACGGATTACCAAACCCTTAAGTCGATTAGCTCATTTTGAGGCAGGTACAGTCGTTGAGGTGGAAGTCACAAAAGAAGGAATGATGATTAAGCGGCTAAAAGGGTTTAAGAAAAAATTTAACAATCCGTTTTCAGAAAGTGACTTAGTTAATGAACTCTCACCTTACACCGCTCATCTGGATGAATTGGTGACACCGCTGGCCACAGAAATGAGGGAAGAAGTATGAGCAAAATCACCGTTCCAAGTCGAAACGATATTTGCTGGCTGGATTATGAACCGACTAAGGGTAAATAAATTGGTAAATACCGACCAACATTGGTGCTTTCTAGTCAGGAGTACAATAAAAAAACGGGGTTGCTAATTGGTTGCCCAATCAGCACGAGTATCCGTTGCGGTGCAACAGAAGTACCAGTCAATCACTTGGAGGGTCCAAGTGTCATTGTAAGCCATTTAATTCATACTTTGGATTGAAAACAGCGCAAAGCCAAATTCATTCGTCGAGTTGAACAAAGTGTAATGGATGAGGTGTTATTACGGCTAATCTCGTTGATTGGGGCTGATGACGTGATTGAAAAAGTGCTGAATCAGTAGAAAAGTGACGTATCAAGACATGTACAAGCTCCTCTTCAAAATTTTTCTCGTTCCACGTTCAATTCGTTATGTTGGGGTTCCCGTTGTCACCCTAACCTACGCGCAATAAACAACCCCTTCATCAAAATCTCATCAAATCATCAACGTTGATATCGCTTCGCTCGTGCATAAAAAAAGCCCCAAGTCAAACGACTTGAGGCTTTAAGTTGGTTTTTGGAAGGGTGTTTTGAGATTTTACCCTTTTGCCTGTCAGGTGGGCAACGTCTTTTTGTTGCCCACCCTACCTGGCTACCTGGCTTAAAAACTGTCCAACCTATTGATTTAGAAATAGTAAATAATATCCAGCATTGTAAAAAACATGTAAGACGATGCTTGGATATATCCTTTTGTATCTATCTCGAAAATATCCGAAGATGAGCGAAGGAAAAAAAGTCATCATCGCCCAGAACATTGAATGATGAAAGAGATGTGCGATTGTAAAGATAATACTGCAAAGAACATTAGCAACCGAAATATTTCGCCACGAAAGTTGACCTTTTTTCCAATTGTACAATTCACCTTGTAACCAACCCCGAAAGACCATTTCTTCTAAGATTGGATAGATGAAAACGAGAATAATAAATTGATGAAAGTCTTTGAAAAGCCATAAAAAGTCTGGGGAAGGTTGTAAAATAAAAAACAATCCTCCCCAGACTAATGGAGCGATTAAAAGAGCCGCTCTAAATTGAATATCACGCAACATGCCGATAACGACGGGACACCAAATATCCTATTGATAAAATCATCAAGATAAGTAGTATCGGATCAAAATCAGCATTTTGGTTGAGGGCACAGCCACCACCACTGCTAGAACTTGATTGAGGCTCAGGTTGTGATAGATTTTCCTGATTATCCCATACACCATCATTATCACTATCAGGATGATATTTATTGGTACCAAGATTGTCCTCTTCAACATCGCTCAAACCATCACCATCGGCATCTGTTTCACTTGCAAGAGCAACTAAAATACGCCTAGAAACAGAAACACCTGAGTTTGTTGCTACAACTTCAGCTTCTCCAGGTTGTCTAGCAGTAATAAGTCCCTCAGTACTGACACTGAAAACAGGAGAATCACCGCTAGTCGTGGTTACTCCGCTTACTCGTTTTTCAGTATAAGTGGTCCCCATGCCAGATGGAGTTATCTCACGATTAAAGCCATCAGAATACCGACCAATAACTGAAAGTTGCTCTTCTCCACCTGGAAACAAGACTAATCTAAAGCCAGGTTCAAACACCATATCTTTCAATGTAGATGATGGTATCACTTCAATAACAATACTATTTGAACGTACAATTTGGTTATCGACGAAGGCGGTTGCGTAATACCAGTACTTCCCAGCAGAACTATTAGGAATATCTATAGTCCATATAAATGGGGCTGAATGGTCATTCAAATTACTTTTCTGGCTTGTCAAGGTGGCTACACTAATATTATCGCCAGATGATGTTAGCTCAAAAGTAATTTGGCTACCGGGTGCTGGAGCCACATCACTAACAGATAATTGTAAACTAGCTGTGTCAGCAGCGTATGCAGATGTAATACCCAATAGTGTCAGAAAACCTGCTTTCATGGATTGCATGATGTTTTTAAACATAGGTGTATTTTCCTCCTGTTTACTTTCTGCAATTTGTACTGACTGGGGTTTAGTATAAGAGGCTGTTTCAGAAAAGCGATCTAGTTCCATTTGCAGTCGCTCAAGTACCCAATCAACAACCTCTCTGCCTTCTCGTTTGCCCATACCTAAATGCTTTACTCCTGGTACTTCTGTTGTTGCACTTCCTAATCTGCCTCGTGCGCTATCCACAGGGACAATACCATCAGCATCTTGATTCTGGAAAATTTCAGCAACACTACATCCTGTATAAGGTATTGCTCTAGCAAAAACAGCACCGCCAAAAGCCAGTTCTGTACCACCGATATTTCCTATAAAACCAGATGTTCGTATATTTTGTGGTTCAGAATTTAATGCATTAAGCATAGAATTGCCAACAACAAGATAATCAATTGCACCTGCAACACGATGAACACCAATATTAAATGCAGGTATTAAGGAACCACCAGGAATGTTATAGTCTTCTAAGTCAGCTTGTCCAGTATTTAAATCTTCACGCACATGATCAATATACCAGAACCCATTTTCTAGGATTTCAAAATCTTGTTCCTCCTCTTCCTCTGTTAAGGTTTCTCCTTCAGCTATAGTTCTAATAATAGTAACTTGCACGTCACCATTGTCATCCACATTAAGAATAGCATCATCATCAACTACCAAACGTTCCCTACGAATACAAGAGCCAAGCAGTCCATCATCACGAGTTAAAAGATTACCAAGACCACTTCCGAAATGTGGAGTACCTAGAGTCAAAAGCCGTCTCACAGAGCCTTGCATATAATTTTTCTCTGTCTTATGGAATCTATTATCATGGATATATTTTCTCGCAACTAAGCCACCCATGCTGTGACCAATCAAGTCTGCTCTTGTACATGCTAAACTGTCATTATTTATAGCTTGAGAACAGAGCTGATTTATCCTATACGATAATGATGCCTGATTCGGTTGCATTGTTTCATGTGGTCCAAGCCAATTCGGATAATCATGTCCACCAACATAATTATATCCATTTTGTCTTAAAACATTCCATAAACCATGCTTGCCCTCTTCTACTTCTTCTTGTGTTGCTCGGAAAGTGCCACGGCTATTTCCATTAGCCCACAATCCATGAATCAACACAACCGGCGCACGTCTTTCCCGAAGTGTTGCAGATGAATAAAATTTACCACAATTATTGCCATCAAGAAGACAAGCTGTGATTTTAAACTTCACTTCGGGTACAGTTTCAGCACCACGAAAACGCTCGCCAGCCCGTAAAATAGCAGTTGCTTGACCTATCCCCAATGAATCAGTAGTGACTTGAACGTCAAGTGTTGTTTTTCCGGTTAAATCATAATCACCACTTGCACCATAAGTTGGAGTATTATCCAACGGATAAAGGCGTGTTTCTGTAAGTTGATTAAGCGGTTCAATAGTGAACCTAATTGTCCCAGATACTTGATTTGTTTTTACAGCAAGAAATAACCGTGCATTACCATCGGCAACCAGTCCTGAACGTGCCAAGCTTTTATTTTGCAAAGCTTGTTCAATGTCTAATTCTTGGATTTGATTACCAATTCCATTTAACGGAATACCATTATCAGTAATTTTTGTTATTGTGGGTGATGCGTCAATGACATTTAAACAACCTGCTATTTCTGGGTCATATTTGGCCACTAAAGTCGTACTTATCACATCATCCGTACCATTCTCATCCATTGCTGCGACAGTAAGTGTAGCATCGTAACTTCCATCCGCTGGCGATTGAGTCGTCGGTGAAAGCTTCACTTCAATTGGTGTTGAACTAGATAGCGGAGGAATAGTAAATGGAAACTGTATCGTTTCAGCATTTTCTCCGGCAATGGTCATCAACTGGAACTGTTCCTTATCAAGTCCGTTAATTGAAATATTTGTGATTTGAGCCGGTTTATCACTATGGTTCATGATTCCTACCGTTTCAGTATATTCACAAATATCAACAACTGCTGTCTGTGGTCCTAATACACCAAAGTCAACGGGATCAGGTGTCAATTCCAAATTTAAGGCACTTTGTACCACACCCACACAGACATTTTGAACAACTGTGCTAAATTCATTGAAGTCAACAGGATTTGGTACTGGTGGATTTGAAGCAATGCTGTCTAGGAAAAATTTACCATCAAACTCATCATTAATCAATCCTACTCCAATGGGTGTTACTATTATTCCAGCATTCTTAGCATTGTTAGCGGCTATTGTTGTATCTGCTTTTGCAAGTTCAACATTAGTTGCAACATCATTACCCCTCTTTATATAGGGTACACCATCTGTTGCTAAACAGATTATTTTTGATGGTGCAGTCGAACTCAACAATAAACTTGATGCCGTATCAATAGCATCACTCATATTTGTATTGTCTCTTGCTTGTCGATTATTTTGAAGAGAATCTACTAAAGCCGTATAACCTGTAGCGGTTAAAAGGATTCGCTCCGCAATTTTCTCAGAAAATTTAGAAAAGCCCACAATAGAAATTTCTATTCTTCCATCAGCAGGTAATCTCCCAAGTGAATTAATAAATCCTTGAGTTTCAAGGATAAAATCGTCATCTTCAATACTACCAGATTCATCCAATACAAACGCTACTGACACATTTGCCTGAGCGTAGGCTTGGTTGTTCAAAAACAGGGCAAGCAAAAAAGCAATGAGTATAGAGTACAACAATTTCATAGATTATTCTCCTTAGCTTGCGTTGCTTGTTCTAGCCAATGTTGGCTAAGAGACAAGTTGATTTCCAAGCCATACATACCATTTTTGTACGCATGTCCCAATTTTTCCATCGCATCTGTAACACCCCACTTTGCGGCTTGCTGTAACCACATTAAGGCTTCATCATCGCTGTCAGCCATTTCAAAAAGGGCGTAAGCGGCTTTACCACGACGGCGTTTAGTGGCTAAAGTCAACCATTGTTTGGCTTGTTCCAAATCTTGTGGAACTACCGCATTTCCATAACGATATAACATGCCAACTTCATATTGAGCAAAAGCATCTCCTTGCTTGGCTGCCTCAAGAAACCACTTAAAACTATTGTCCATGTCGCCATAGACATCACGGTATATTCGGCCCAAAGCATATTTGGCATCCTTCAAACCAGATTTGGCCGCGATTTCGTATTGGCTAATCGCCTCTACATAATTTCCCGCATTCTCCGCTTGGATTCCTGCCGCATAGAAATTGGGTTGTCCAGCATAACTGGGTATTGCGATTGTCGATAAAAAGATCGACAGAATTGAAATTAGCAATAGGTGATGTTTCATTTCAGAATGTCCTCCGTATTCATGGTTGTGAAAGTTATCGCCCAGTTCGAATTAGCGAATATCGCTAATTCTATCATCCAGGCTGTTGTAAAAAAGCGTTTATTCATCAGTTTTCTCCAAAGTGGTCAAATAAACATCGTAATATGAAAATATTTGCTAATAGCTAACCCTCTAGCCAAGAGCTAATTGAAAAGAATGTACCAACTTTACTTGCTGTCTATCTAAAATGTCGTGGCTATCGTCGCCCAAAAATGGGGCAATCTTAGCTTAGTCAGAAATCACCTAAGAGTTAGTTTGTGTATTTATGTATAGTTAGGTCGTCTGACAGCATCAACGATCTAAACTATACGCCTGCCCCTTATAATTTACGATGGTAAATAGGGGGTCTATCTTATATATAAGGGCCAATTATTTTTTTTCAACCCCTCTTACAGGTTAC
>JAOZSV010000321.1 GCA_029939505.1 Thiotrichaceae bacterium
TAAACCTCATACGTTTCGAGCTTAGAAATCCGATTTTTTTTCAAAAATCGGATTTTTTAAACCTCATACGTTTCGAGCTTAGAAATCCGATTTTTGAAAAAATCGCTTAAACCTCGTGTGTTCAAAGTTTTGCAAGAACCTCTAAATACTCAGTTATTTGGAGTACAACGCTTCAGCTTTGGGCGTATTGGAGTACAACGCTTTAAGGCTGAGTAGTTACTTTTCATCAACGATCAACTATTTTGAAGAGAAAGTGGTTCTTCTACAAAATACATTTTCATTTTTCCTTTACCTTTCACATCAATAGAACCTCTTTCAATCGTTTTAAACTTATCTTTTACTATCTGATAAGTTGTTTCTGAAATATTAATTTTCATCGGCTCAGAGTTGGATTCCATTCTTGAAGCGGTATTAACAGCATCCCCAAACACATCATAAATGTATTTTTTAACACCCACAACGCCGCCAACCACTTTTCCAGTATGAATACCAATTCTAATTTCCCATTTAAGCGAAGAAGTTTCATTACGTTTTTTCAAATAATTGATGATTTCGATAGCAGATTGAACAATATTTTCTGCATGATCTGGATTTTCCTCTGGCATACCACAAACACAAAAATAAGCATCACCAATCGTTTTAATACGCTCACATTGATAGATTTCGATGATATTATCAAAAGTCGTAAAAATATTGTTCAATTCAGAAATCACCGTTTTGGCTTTTAACTGAGAAGATAAATTAGTAAAACCGACAATATCTGAAAAATAAATCGTCACATTTTCAAAAGATTCAGGGGCTGTTTTACCTTTTTCTTTCAAATCCTCGGCGACTTTTACCGGTAAAATATTTAAGAGTAATTCATCAGATTTCGCTTTTTCCAATTCAAGCGTTGCATTCGCTTTCTTTTTTGAGCGATAAAGATAAAACATAACAAATGCCACAATAAAAACAAAGAAAAATCCCCCAAATAGAAAATTTCTCTGCAACTTTTGTCTATCCAAATCTAACTGTTTAATGTCATTATCTTTCTTTAAAAGCACGATTTCCTTTTCTTTTTTTTCCATTTCGTAAATGACTTGTATGTTAGCCACTTTTTGAATTCTTTTTTTATTGAAAATCTGGCTATTGATTTCAGAAGAACGCTTGTAGTAATCAAGGGCTTTTTGATAATTCCCCAATGCAACATATAGATTGGAAAGAAATACATAATTTTCTTGAACCAGTGCTTTGGCATCAAGCTTTTTGGCTAATCTCAGTGCGGATTTAAGATATGACAATGCGATGTCATAATTTTGTAAAATGGTATAAAGTTCCCCAATGTTATTTGAGACATTGGCAATCTCATATTCATCACCAATTTTTTTCCATTTCTTTATTGATTTTTTATAATATTCCAACGCGTTATCGTTATAGCCCAATTCCTTATAAATGAGCCCAACATTATTTAAAGCCTTGGCAATTCCCTTTTTATCATCAAGTTCTTCCTGTATTTTCAAAGACTTCAAATAATATTCTTTGGCTTTGTTATAATCTTTTGTGAAATAATGAATAATGCCGATACTATTAAAAGATTCGGCAATTCCTTCTTTATCACCGATTCTTTTTCGTATATCTCTGGCTTTAAAATGATTTTTTAGGGCAAACCAGTAACGTTTTAATAAATCATAAGTAGTGCCAATATGATGATAAGCATCAGCAATTCCTTTTTCGTTGCCAATGTATTCAAAAATTCTCAATGATTTCAAACAATGATCTAATGCTTTATCGTAATGATCTAATTTCCAATAAACAATGCAAACATTGAGCATAGGTTCAGCAAATTCTTTTTTTTCAGCTTCTATTTCTTCAAGTAGATTAAGTGATTGCCGGAAACAGTTTAAAGCCTTAGCATTTTTGCGCTTCGCTTTATAAACCTTTCCCATTTGATTTAAAATCTTCGCTTTTTTTAAAGCATCACCAGCCAGTTCAGCCAATTTTAACGCTTGTTCACCATACGCTATCTTTTCAGGCAATGTGATTTTTTTGCGTTCTATTAATTGAATTAACAGAACGATTTTTTCATCATCATCAGCGTTTTGTAATTGAGCCTCTAAACTATCAGTCTTATCTGCATAAGAGTTTGATGAGAAACAAATTAAAATTAAGAAATATTTGAGTATTCTCATATTCAAAAATCACCTTTTCAATGTTCAAGTTTATAATATGCAAATGAATTTATTTAATAAATGTGTTTAAAATCAATAGTTTAAAATTATTTTGTGTTTATAGGAGTCCAACGCTTCAGCTTTGGCGATTTAATATCACGGTTCCAAAGCTAAAGCGTTGGACTCCTATTAACACCCAAAGCTAATTAACTTTCAGAATAGAACCTTTAAGCGAATTCTTACTTTCATTCAATTCGGGTACAATGTTTTTCAAAAGCGTTTTAATTTCCTTTTCACTATAATTATCACAAGCCTTCGCTATTTTTTTTAAAATGTCATTCAAATACGTCCAGTCATTACTACGATGTTCTGCGAGTAAAATTTTAGCATGAGTTGTTTTACCCAATTTTTCTTCAGCATGAAATAATTCTTCATATAACTTTTCACCTGGACGCAAACCTGTATAAATAATTCTAACATTTTTATCATGTATTTTCCCTGATAAGCGTATCATTTGCTCTGCCAAATATTTTATTTTAATAGGTTGCCCCATATCCAACACAAAAATTTCCCCACCTTTTCCCATAGCGCCTGATTGTAAAATCAACTGGCCCGCTTCGGGAATCGTCATAAAATACCGACTGATATCAGGATGAGTCACGGTGACAGGTTCCCCTTTTGCAATTTGTGCTTTAAAAAGGGGTATAACGCTGCCAGCAGAATTTAATACATTTCCAAAGCGCACGGTAATAAAATGGGTTTGACTCTGTTCATTCATGGCTTGACAAACCATTTCCGCCGCGCGTTTAGTTGCACCCATAATGCTTGTCGGATTAACCGCTTTATCGGTAGAAATCATGACAAATGTTTGACAATTTTGAGCCGCAGCGGCTTGAGCTAAAATTTGGGTGCCTAAAATATTATTACGAGCCGCTTCTCTCGCTTGCGATTGCAACAAAGGGACATGTTTATAAGCCGCCGCATGAAATATCACATTGGGAGAATAACATTCTAAAAGATGACGCATTGCCACCATATCAACAATATCACCTAAATGGGCGTGTAAAACCAAATCAGGAAATGTTTGGCGTAATTGCATCTCAATTTTATACAAATTAAATTCACAGCGTTCCACAATCACAAGGCTTGTGGGATTTAACCGCGCAATTTGTCGGCATAATTCAGCACCGATTGAGCCACCACCACCACTCACCATCACCACTTTATTGCGTAAACCCGCTTCGATAACTTGCCAATCTAACTGTACTTTTGCACGCCCTAATAAATCATCAATAGCCACATCATGTAAGGCATTCAAATCGACTGGAAGATTAACAATATTATCCAATTTGGGCAAAGTACGCACCGGCACCGGTACCAATTCACATAATTCCACCACGCGGCGCATTTGTTCATCAGTCGCTGAAGGCATTGCGATGATAATCAAATCAATGGCTAAGGATTCAACCAGTTCGGACAATTTATCCACGCCCCCAAACACCGGAATACCTTGTACTTTACCACCGTGCAAACGCGGTTGATCATCTAAAAAACAAACCGGCATATAACCGCACGCACTGCGTAGCATATCGCGCACTAACATATCACCAGATGTACCTGCCCCAATGACAAGCACTCGTTGATATTCGGTTTTACCTGTTAATAAGAATTTAAAGGAATGTTCATGCCATAACCGATATAATAAACGGGGCATTCCCAGTAAGAAAGTTAAGAAGAAGGGATAAAACAGCAAAGAAGAACGTGGAATCAGTTCTAAACGATTAAATAAAACGAGTATCAAGACAATGGCGAGAGTACCTATGATAACCGTGCGTAAAATGGTCACCAAATCGGGCATACTGGTTAATCGCCAAATGCCCTGATATAAACCGCCATACCATAGCACAATACTTTGTACTATCATCACAATAGGCAAAACCTGCCAAAGGACAGTTTGAACTTCTGGAAATAAGGGCCACTCGTAGCGGACAATAATGGCTAATGCCCATGCAAGGGCAACCATACAAATATCGTGTAAAATGATGGGGAAGCGGTGCGAGCATGGGTAATACATGTTTTTTTGTGAATTTTGATTGATTAATTGGAACAATTTGAGGTCTGAAAACTTTAAATTATCGTTTTCTTTTACCTTTCGTTTTTTGTAACTACTCAGTCTTGAAATTAATTTCACTTTCGTTCCCAAGCTCCAACTCTCATCGTTAGTCATAAGTTAAAAATCGTCAAAAGTAGGGTGGGTAGAGCGATAGCGAAACCCACCATTTTTGGGGTTCGGTGGGTTTCCACTTCGTTCCTTTCGAGGTTAAAGTTTTTTCTTTAAAAAAACTTTAACCTCGAAACCACCCTACGAAAAAACATTTTAAAATCAAATACTTAAACATTTGATTTTAAAGCAATTTGTCTGTAGGGTGGGCAAGTATTTTTTTGCCCACCTTCCTTAGCTTTAGAAGGTGGGCAACCAA
>JAOZSV010000013.1 GCA_029939505.1 Thiotrichaceae bacterium
CCGATTCTCAGGGCAATAATGACAATCAGATTGCAGTGTCATTAAAAGAAGGTGAAACCAGTACAGGGAATGATTTCCTTGATACGCCTCTGTTGAGTACGATCTCTGGTCAAGTTCGCTTGGATAGCGATGCTGATGGCGATTTGGGTGATGACGAGACAGGTATTAATAGGGTTTCTCTCACTCTATACCGTGATTCTGATGGTGATGGAAAACCTGATGGTGAACCTGTTGCTGTGACCACAACTGATGAAAATGGAAATTACTCCTTTGGTGATTTGCCAGCGGGTGATTATCTCATTATAGAAACGAATCCCGCAGGTTATGAGAGTACCGCCGATTCTCAGGGCGATAATGATAATCAGATTGCGGTGTCATTGAAAGAAGGTGAGAGCAGTACAGGTAATGATTTCCTTGATACTGCCCCATTGAGTGCGATTTCTGGTCAAGTTCGTTTAGATAGCGATGGTGATGGCGATTTGGGTGATGACGATACGGGTATTAATAAGGTTTCTCTCGCCCTGTATCGTGATTCTGATGGTGATGGAAAACCTGATGGTGAACCTGTCGCTGTGACCACAACTGATGAAAATGGAAATTACTCCTTTGGTGATTTGCCAGCAGGTGATTACCTCATTATAGAAACGAATCCCGCAGGTTATGAGAGTACCGCCGATTCTCAGGGCAATAACGATAATCAGATTGCAGTGTCATTGAAAGAAGGTAAGAGCAGTACAGGTAATGATTTCCTTGATACAACTCCGTTGAGTACGATATCTGGTCAAGTTCGCTTGGATACCGATGGTGATGGCGATTTGGGTGATGACGATACGGGTATTAATAAGGTTTCTCTCGCCCTATACCGTGATTCTGATGGTGACGGAAAACCTGATGGTGAACCTGTCGCTGTGACCACAACTGATGAAAATGGAAATTACTCCTTTGGTGATTTGCCAGCGGGTGATTATCTCATTATAGAAACGAATCCCGCAGGTTATGAGAGTACCGCCGATTCTCAGGGCGATAATGATAATCAGATTGCGGTGTCATTGAAAGAAGGTGAGAGTAGTACAGGTAATGATTTCCTTGATACAACTCCGTTGAGTACGATATCTGGTCAAGTTCGCTTGGATACCGATGGTGATGGCGATTTGGGTGATGACGATACGGGTATTAATGAAGTTTCTCTCACTCTATACCGTGATTCTGATGGTGATGGAAAACCTGATGGTGAACCTGTTGCTGTGACCACAACTGATGAAAATGGAAATTACTCCTTTGGTGATTTGCCAGCGGGTGATTATCTCATTATAGAAACGAATCCCGCAGGTTATGAGAGTACCGCCGATTCTCAGGGCGATAATGATAATCAGATTGCGGTGTCATTGAAAGAAGGTGAAACCAGTACAGGTAATGATTTCCTTGAGACGACGCAGCCTGTACCTCAGCCCGTGCCACAGCAGCCTGTACCAGTACCGCAACCTGCGATTTCTGGTCAAGTTCGCTTGGATATCGATGCTGATGGCGATTTGGGTGATGATGAAAGTGGTATCAGTAATGTCATTGTTGAACTATGGAGCGATCCTAATGGTGACGGAGACGCATCAGATGGTACTCTGTTGAACAGTGTGACAACAGATAATCAGGGCAACTACAGCTTTAATCACTTGCCTTCTGGTCATTATGTGCTAAAAGAAAACAATCCAGCGGATCATAGTAGTACCACAGACAGCGACGGTAGCAATAATGATCAAATAGCTGTCACGCTGACAACAAATGATAGTCATAGCGCGAGTAATGACTTTCTGGATGCGCCGCTTCCCCTCAATCAAAAGCCAACGGCTAACGATGATAGTTATTTTGTCAATCAAAACAGTACGTTAACGATAGTTACTTCCAACGGTATTTTAGTTGATGGCTCAGATAATACGGGAGGAGACACTGATCCTGAAGGAAACATCTTAACCAGCACATTAATAACCACCACAGAACATGGTTCGGTGAAGCTGGAAACAGATGGTACTTTCACCTACAAACCCGAACCAGAATTTACGGGAATAGACACCTTCACTTATCAAATCAGTGATGGGAATGGTGGGACAGATACTGCAATAGTAACTATAACAGTAAACCCACAACCTGAGCCACAACCCGTACTTGGACGGCTAGTTCCGGTAGACGCTTTGGGGCAAGATCAAGCGAAACATGATAAATTGCCTTCATCAATAAGACAAGGCTACATAGAAAGCTCAGAGCATTATCAGACTGGTGTCTGGAACTTATCACGGGATGATGTTTCAATTGATTCGCGACTAGTGAGAGTGTTGAATTTTGGTAGTGCGACAGACATGCCCGTTAATCAGTATGTCCACTTTTCTGTCAACGATTGGATGCCGCTCATTTACAGGCAATATGGCAATGGCGAGATGGGTGAATCGGTACGTTATGGTACGTTTATACCGATGGAACGGATGATACATAGTCTCATGTGGCAATCGGATTACTGGCAGTTAAATGGTGGTGAAGCATTAATAATGGACTTCAGCTTTGTGAAGTCAATTGACCATTTCTGGCGTTTTCAAGACTATCAAAGCGCAAATGATAATAACCTTGATCAAATGGATTGTGGTGATAAAGGGGTAGAATCTTGTCTTCCCAGCACATTTGGTGAAGAATTAGCGCAAGCTGATCCGTTTGAAATGGAACGGGATATGCTGTTAAGTCAATTAGCTGACTTGTTAGAAGAGCCAATTCTGGAAGAAGAAGCCGCATAATTGCTTTGTGGTTCAGGAGTTCAACGCTTTAGCTTTGGACAGGAGTTCAACGCTTTAGCTTTGGAGCAGTGATATTAAATCGCCAAAGCTGAAGCGTTGGACTCCAAAACGTGTCAAAGCTGAAGCGTTGGACTCCAAAACATGAACCTGTTAGTTAATATTAAAAGAGATTAATAATGAAATATAAACAATTCCTTCTGCTGTTATTGCTAGGTGTTTTTATCAGTGGATGTACCACTGTTAAAGTGACCCAATTCTCAAAAAAGGAAATCCAAAAACGGATCGACCATGATTTGGTGAACATGTTTGAGGCGCAAGAGCCTATCACAAAACCCGTCACATTAGAAGAGGCGATAGCACGCGCCTTAAAGTACAATCTTGATCATCGCGTCAAACTGATGGAAATTGCGGTGGCACAACGCATTCATGAGGTGACAAACTTTAATATGTTGCCAATGTTGGCTTTGGATGCCGGTTATAATGAACGCTCAAATGAATATGGCGGGAGCAGTCAGTCTTTGTTGACGGGAAGAGAAAGCTTAGAACCTTCTACTTCGCAAGAACGTCGGTACCATACTATAGGACTCAATCTGGTATGGAATGTATTGGATTTCGGTATTAGCCACGTTTCCGCCGAACAAAAGGGCAACCAAGTGATGATAGCGAAAGAGCGGCGGCGTAGAGTGGTTCAAAACATTACCAGAGATATATATGATGCTTATTGGCGAGCAGTCGCCGCACAGCGTTTACTCCAGCCAGTCGCCAATTTGTTGAAAGAAGCACAATCTGCACGAAAGCGTTCTCATATTTTAGAACAGCAGGGCTTACAAAACCCTGAAATCGCATTGAATTATCAAAAAAGGTTATTAGAAACTGTGCGACAACTCCTCAAGTTACAAGAGGAACTGACCTTAGCCAAAGATCAATTAGCAGCGTTAATAAATATACGCCCTGGTAGTCATTATGAACTCGTTCTTCCAAAAGCGGATCAAATTCCTCAATTACGCTTATCTTTAAAGGAATTAGAATCGCTTGCATTATTGAATCAGCCTGAATTACGGGAAGAGGATTATATCAAGCGTGTTGATCAATTAGAAGTGAAAAAGAGATTTCTGCGAATGTTCCCAGGGTTAGAATTGTCACTCGGAACAGAAAGGAGCAGTAACAAGTTCCTCTTTAATAAAAACTGGCAAAATCTTGGTTTACGTGTCACATGGAATTTGTTAAATGTGTTTACAGGGGGACCTGCTGCAAAAAAAGAGGCAGAATCTCATGTCGTCTTATCTGATCATAGACGCATGGCATTAACAATGGCTGTTCTTACCCAAGTCTGGATTTCGTATCAGCGTTATCAGTTAGCACTGGAAGATTTTAAACTGGCAAAAGATTTAGATTCGGTTAATCACAAGTTAAAAACGCTGACAAGTAATGCCTTGAAAGCGAAAGTGCGTAATGAATTGGATGTCATTTTTATGCAGACTCAAGCATTGATGTCGCGCATTAATAAAGAAATTTCTTATGCGGAATTGCAATCGGGCGTTGCAGATATTTATCATGCAGTGGGCATTGATCCACTACCAGAAACGCTCACAGCCCATGAGATACTCACCTTTGAAGAGACAAAAAAATATATGGATCCTCCGGATAATCCCAGACTAATAGAAGGGTTATCTGAATTGGTAAGAGAATTGTCTGCTTTTACGAGAGAAGTGGGTGCGGGTGGTGTCAGATAGATGATATGTCAAATCTGATTTAAAAGCTCATAAATTAATGAAAACTCACTTGATTTTTCTAAAAATTCAAAAATTCTGATTCAAACAATAAAAAAATGTCTTGTACAAAGATGATTTTCAGGAGAAATCCACTTTTTTAAACTCATAAACTCGGTGAGTTTTATCAAAACAACTCTTTGTACAGGACAATTTTTTTATCATTTCTGAGTAGGGTGGGTAGAGCGAACGCTCCACCCACAATTTTTGGTTTCCACTTCGTTCCTACCCACCCTACATTTTACGGATCAAATAAACATAAAATACGGAAAATCAATGAATTATATAAAATTGTCCTGTACAGAGAAGGAATTAGCATTTTTTTGCCCTGTTTCTAAAACTCGACTATACTGCACGCGGGCATAACTTAAACTTTTAAGTAGGGTGGGCAAGGTCTTTTTCGTGCAACGGCTTCCTCATTAAAAAAGTTCAGTTTATTCCCGCGTTAAGTATATCAAGTTTTTGATGTGATTTGGCTTGACGAAAATTGATTTTTGAGGTTTTAAATCTATAAATAATTGATTTTTAAGATAATTTAGTTTCGAGTCTCTTTAAGATAAACTAAGATTGCTTATTAAATCAATAACTTATAAAAAACTTGATAGTCGAGTAATAAAATGTTATTCTGATTATCCGAATGAAAACCAAAGCGTTAATTAAACTCTGTCTAAAAGTGTTTCCTGAGTTACAAGCGATTTATTTATTTGGTTCCTACGATACAGAAAATGAATGGCCTAATAGCGATGTGGACATCGCTTTATTACTTCCATATCAGTTGACTAATAATTTGTATCTGACAGAACTACATCAACAGCTTGAACAGCTATATCAAAAACCGGTGGATTTGATTAATTTAAGACAAGTGACGACTGTTTTTAAAAAAGAGATTATCATGGCAGAAAGAAGGGCTTATTGTGCAGATCAATATAAAACAGATGAATTTGAAATGTTAACCTTATCTTTTTATCAAAAATTAAATGAAGAACGACAAGAAATTCTACAAGAATTTTTTCTGACTAAAATCGCGTATGAATGACATATTAATTAATAAAGTCCAAAGTATTCAGCGTTGTGTTGCCAGGGCGAGAGAAGAATATCATTTAGCCAATGGTCATTTTAACCAAAATTATAGCCATCAAGACGCGGCCATTTTAAATATGATTCGTGCATCTGAACAATGTATTGACTTAGGCAGTCATATTATTAGAACTTGTAAAATCGGTATTCCTAATGAGAGTAAAGACGTTTTTCGACTTTTGGCGACAAAACAAATCATCTCTTTACCATTGGCGGATAAATTACAAAAAATGATAGGGTTTCGCAATATGGTAGTGCATGAATATCAACAAATTAATATTGATATAGTCATTGCAGTGATTGAAACGGGTTTAGATGATCTTATTGAATTTTGTGATATTATACTCCGTACTCACGGGTAGGGTCACTGCCATTACTTCCAAATCTAAAGGATTCGAGGTTTTCGTTTTTTTTCAAAAAAACGAAAACCTCGAATGGACTCCAAGGCTTCACTTAATGACATTGGGGCAAAGACATTGCCCACCTGACATACTCAAATTAACTTTTTTCCACCTCAATTTTTTCGTCAACTTGTTTGAGAATAATACCTGCTAAGGGTGGCAAAGTAATATGCATCGAATAGGGACGATCCATCCACGGCTTATTTTCAGCCCTGAGAACGGCGCTACCATTACCCACATTGCCACCTCCATAACATTTCGCATCTGAATTGAGCACTTCTTTGTAAATACCGGGTTGAGGAACACCAATCCGATAATTATGACGAGGCATAGGCGTGAAATTGAGTGCAATGATTAGCTCATCCTTTGGCGAATTATCAACCTGATTTTTCGCCTCTTCGACTTCATTCTTACGCAAAAAAACCAATATTGATTGATCCGCATCGTGACAATCAATCCACTCAAAACCATGCCAATCAAACTCATGTCGATACAACGCTTCTGATTGGTGATAAAACTTATTCAAATCCTTAACCAGCAGTTGTAAAGCCTTATGAAAATCATACTCAAGCACATACCAATCCAACGTATTGGCACTATTCCACTCAATACCTTGACCAAATTCTGTTCCCATAAAGAGCAACTTCTTGCCCGGATGGGTGAACATATAAGTATAAAGTAAGCGTAAATTGGCAAAGCGTTGCCACTCATCCCCCGGCATTTTAGTGAGCATAGAACCCTTGCCATGCACCACTTCATCATGTGAAAAGGGCAACAAGAAATTTTCAGTAAAGGCATATAACATACTGAAAGTGAGCATTTCCTGATGATATTTGCGGTGAATCGTCTCTTTGGACATATAACTCAAGCTGTCATTCATCCACCCCATATTCCATTTCAGACTAAAACCCAAACCATCAACATCAGTGGGATGAGTTACTTTAGGCCAAGAAGTCGATTCTTCTGCCATAATCAATACGCCCGGATATTCTCCATGGGCTACTGTATTCAGTTCGCGTAAAAAAGCAATCGCATCCAAGTTTTCACGCCCACCGTGTTCGTTAGGAACCCAATCTTCGCGGGAATAATCCAAATAAAGCATTGAAGCAACCGCATCCACCCGCAAACCATCAAGGTGCATTTCCTCTAACCAATATAAGGCACTGGAAAGTAAGAAGTTTTTCACCTCATAGCGGCTATAATTATAAATCAGCGTTTTCCAATCTAAATGTTCACCTCTTCTTGGATCCTCATGTTCATAAAGCGGTGTACCATCAAAACGCCCTAAACCATGTGCATCTTTCGGAAAATGGGCAGGCACCCAATCTAAAAACACCCCGATATGATGCTGATGACAATAATCCACAAAATAACGGAAATCCTCTGGCGTACCATATCGGCTCGTCGGGGCATAATAGCCTGTCGTTTGATAGCCCCAAGAACCATCAAAGGGATGTTCAGTGATAGGCATTAACTCAATATGGCTAAAACCCATATCGGTCACATAATCCACCAAACGTTTGGCTAATTCGCGGTAATTGAGAAACTCGCCTTCCGGTCCTCGTTGCCAAGAACCTAAATGTACCTCATAAATGGAAACCGGGGCGTGCTGCCAATCCCATACTTTACGTTTTTCCATCCACTCTGTATCATGCCAAACATAAGAGACTTTATCCGTCACGATAGAAGCCGTTTTAGGACGTATCTCAAATTGTTGCCCATACGGATCAGATTTGAGAGAAATATCGCCTGTTTCTCTATTACGAATTTCAAACTTATACAAAGTACCAGGGGCAATATCGGGAATGAATAATTCCCAAATACCGTTACTTCCATGAGAACGCATCGGATGTGCGCGTCCATCCCAACTATTAAAATCACCCACCACAGAAACACGCGCCGCATTAGGAGCCCACACCGCAAACAATACACCGCATATATCATTGACTTCATGGACATGCGCCCCTAAAAAGCGATAACTGTGCCAATGTTTGCCCTCACTGAATAAGTGCATATCAAAGTGAGATAATTGGTGCGGAAAGCAATAAGGATCATGCGTAATATGTTCACGATGCTCTTGATCACGCCAAATCAAGCGATAGTGATCAGGGATTTTAGCCTTACCCTGCCATTCAAAAATATCCGTTTCCGGTACCCGTCGCATGGGCAAATTGCCTTCAGCTATAACGACTTCTTCCGCATTAGGAATATAAACACGTACCAAAGTACGCTTATTAACGATATGTTTGCCTAGCACCGAAAACGGATCATGGTGACAAGCCTCAATTATTTTTTGTCGTTCAGTATCAAGTTTTGGATTTTTCATTTATGTTTTCTAGTGATTTTGAAGTTCAACGCTTCAACTTTGAGCTTTTGGAGTTCAACGCTTCAGCTTTGAGCCTCTTTTGGAGTTCAACGCTTCAGCTTTGAGCCTCTTTTGGAAAAATAATTAGCGTACCGGCTTCACGCCCCCTTTTCTACCCAAACCGTAACCAATACGATAAACATCTGGCATATTAATGCGTCCATCGCGCATCAATCGAAATATCCCTAATTCAACTAAATCTTGTTTAATGCCTTCATAACCCTGCTCAAGACGGCTAGGCGGCAAACGGACTACCACCTCATTATTGACTTGTTCTAAGGTTTTCAAAACTTTCTTTTGTTCCCAACGGCGTATGATAGCATTAAATTGACAGGGAACCGTTTGTCCTTTTAATGGACTCATCAACTTATCTATCCAAGGATAATCTTCACTCAATTCACGAACGCGAATACTGGAAGCTGCTTGTACGCCTTTTTTTATAGATTGATAATGTAAAGGATAGCTTTGTTTATCACGTAAGTGATCTGAAGCCGCAGTGTGTAAAGCAGCTAAAAAACTGCGTGGACTGGTTTTGTCATAACCATCAGCCAAGTGATTGGGCAGCCACGTATAAGGAAAACCTCTTCTGGCATCGCTCCCCATATAAGGACCAGCAAGTTTATGAAAAATCTCTCTCTGTAATGCTTCAATGGTACGCATTTTATCAGGAATGAGCCAAACGCCAGAACTATGTTTTGTCCATTCTTCCAAAAATCGCTCTTGACAAAATTGACGAAAAAGTTGTCCTTGATCAGGTTCATTGCCTAAGTAGTGCCAAAGCAAACTAAATAATTCTATTTTAGGCCAATCTAGTTTCACTTTACTAGAAATGACTTTTGAACCGTCAGGAAAAGCAGACACTTGGGCATCTTCTAACATATCTGGACGGACGAAAGCCTTTAAACGAATGGCACGAGAAGAGCGAAACTCTAACAAAACCTGTAACAATCCCTTTAATAAGCGTCTCAAACTTCCCCAATCGTCAGCCGCACGATCTAAAGCATCAAATAAAATGAGTTTTTTTGAACCTTGTTCTTGTAATTGTTTATCGGTATCAATAAAAGTGCGTTCTATCAATTCGGGATTCGCTTTTACCCAGTCAATACGCGCCGCCCAACTGTTTTTTGGCATCTTATCCAATTCTAAGGTATTCCAAACGACAACTGTTTGCCAAATATCCTGTGCCTCATATTTTTCAATTAGTGCTTTTAATATTCGCTTACTCGGATAATTATCTGATTTGGTTTGCCCAAAACCAGCGCAACAATGAGTATGAGCTAATTCGCTACGGGGTAATAAATCTGCCACTAATTCTCTATGACGTTCATCTTGGAGTGCCGCCCACCAGAAACTTTTACCGCTACCTCGAATACCTTCCACCAACATATTATTAGGATTTAAAGCGCGAATATGTGTGGTTGGCACATAAAAACGACTCAATTCAGGGGATTTTTCATCTGCTTGCACCTGTTCTTCAGGGAGAGCATTCAGAAAGAGTTCTCGCAAGGCTTCTAACGGGAATGGTGTTTTTTTCATAAAAAATTATTCTCCTAATGTCAAAAAAGTAATTTCCTTCAAGAAGGGGCCATAAGCCTCAAGCACTGAATTTTCATTAAATATTTCACTGTTTGAGACGGGATCATCATAATGGCGACGTGCGGCATTTTTATAGTCTGTGTTCATTTATTTTCCTTTAGTCTTCAGATAAGTTGTTAGTTGGTTGGCTGTCTTCTTCTAGCTCAAATGTACTTACATACTCCTCAACTGTGTGCATCGCATGAAGTACAAAAGGCAGAGAAGTCCACTCTTGATATTGTGCATAACCAAAGCGTAGGCTCTCAATAAAGCGTACTAAGGTTTCATCCGAATCATCAGGGTGCTTGTGGACAATAGCAAATTCTACTGTTTTTGGAGCGGATGCTGGTTTTGCCATTATGTCAGCGTCTGAAAAAATATGGACTGTTTTACCCTTCACTTTGGGTGCAATGTCCAAATAAGCTTTACCTGGCCCTTTTTCCGAAACTGGAAAAGCTAATTTCCGTTCCTCAAAAACACTTGAACCACGTTTGTATTGTACTGTTTTTGGTAGTGAGGCGACGGATAAAAATGTAGGGATTTGCGTGTTTTTCACTCTAAGGAGTGTGCCTACATTTGTAGATACTGGTATCGTAACCGTTTTATCAGCGTTATCAATTTCTTGATAAACCACTTCTTTTTTTTGGCAGATACTAGGCGGAATATCAGTTCTACAACGGATAATACGAATGCCTTTCCAAGTGGATTTTTTAAAACGTTTATTACCGATTGATATATCTGTCACCATTTTTTTGTCTTGAAGCCAGTTCCAAGCATACCTGCTGTTAATATGTGTGGAATTGACAATAATGACAGCATTATGATCAATTTTGGCGGTTTCCTCAATAACGTTGTGACAAAATTTCACAATGCTATTCCCGATGTCTTGTGCTTTTGAACCGAGCGTATGTTCAGATAACCTAGAGATACTGAATAACCCTTCTGTGAAAGGCAGCCAATCCGATATTTTTGACAATTTATCCTCCCAATAAGAATATTTAATAGAGGAGTCACCGGTATAAGCATCATATCGGATAGCGGCTATTAACTTTCTACGGCTTGCAAATCGCGTTTTATTTTTGGCGATAACTGATAAACCAACAACATAGCGCGGTTTGCGTTCTTGGTTAAACAACTCATTGATACTTTTCGGAACGGCTTCCGCATAACCACTCTGGGCAAATAAAAGATCATACAAGGCGTTCTGAATCCTCATCAGGTATTCGCCTAACTTTATTTTTCCAGTTTTGGTTGTTTCTGGGGGATTCAGATACTGAGCAGCCATGCTATCATTAGCCAGCGCCTTTTTTGTTGCTACTTTATTGAGTGGGTAATCTTTTTGCTGCTTTCCATATCTTGATTGAAACCATAGAGGTGCCTCAACCAACGCAAAAATTGGCATTGGACAAGCGTTTTTGATTTGACGGTTCGTATCAGACCAAATTTCAACCTGAGCCTTGAGGTGTTCTTTTTGTTTGACCGCTTTTGGCTTGGTACCATAGGCAAGCTTTGGCAAATTGACTTGATACAGCTTAACACACTCACCAAAAAGAAGTTTTGCCATCTCCGTGATGATTTCTCGGCGTTTGCGATTTTCACCTATCACAACTAAGGTAGGACTAAAAAGACCAAATACATGGCTAATGGCACTCAGGTTGATTTTTCGCACATCATCAAGTTTGTGGATTTTCTGATTTCCTCCCTTCAACTTGTCGTAAATTTCTTCCATTTCAAATGACAGTGCTTGTCTCAACTTATCCTTGAGTATCTCTGGACTAATTTGATCTTCTTCAACTTCTTCATCATTTTCAGTCAATCCCTCAAGAAAAGCTTGCAAATCTATCATGGAACGTGTTGATTTTTTTATTTTGTTGGCGGGTATCTCTGTCCAATCGGTCCAAGGCACAATACCTATTTTAGATAGCGGATCAACTATCGCATCGTAAAAAATCACCCTATCGGCGGTTGTAAAACCATGTTGGAGAGTATGCTTGTTTGGCAATTGAGTGTTGTAAACGGCTCGCGCGGCGGCATTGTCAGAGCTTAATCGACGTGCCTTCAAATCTTTAACTGTGCCATCTGTGGGCAAGTTGCAGCGTTCACTTATTCGAGAATAAACATCATCCCGAAATTCATAAAGGCCAGATTCTCTATTTTTTACTAACTCAAAAGCAAGACAACGGCCAGAGTTACCCCAATCATGAACATAGCCAGTGATGTTTTTCTTATACCCACTTTCAGGATTATCAAGAAATTTCATATTACTGTCGAGCCAACGAGTTCTGGTGAAAGTAACGGTTATGATGGGTTTGTCATAACTGGGTAGAGTCTCAACAGAGAGTTTTAAACGTAGAGAAAATTCTCCTTCTTCCATCATTAAGGGTTTAGTCATCAATTCAACAGCATTATTGCGGTATCGGCTGATAACGGGTAATAGTTTCCCCAATTTTGGATGAATAACAATCCCTGAAAGAGTCTTCAATAGCGTACTGGACAAGTCTCCAAAAAGACGTTCTAATTCATCATTATTATGAGAATTTTTATAACCATTTTGCCAATCAAAAGGGTTAATCATTTCTTGAGTTAAATTTAGCACCTTGTCTTGTGTATATAATTGATCAAGACGATCAAGTAATTGGCGATTCACATCATACTTGGTGCAAAACTTTACTAATTCTTCACTTGTTGTCCAGAGGTTGAATGACTCATTCACTTGCTGGGTGATGCTATTATTATCAGCCACCAAAAATGGTTTTGGATCTTGGCTAAAATACTTCATCCCAATATCATTAACAACACTCAGAAGGCCAGATGCTGTCGCTTCAATATCAAACCGCAGTGCGCTATAGGGAAGCTGTAAATATTTATTTTCGCTATTTTCCCTTGCTTTATTTAACATCGTCTCAAGAATGGACTTGACTGCTGATGACCAAGATAATCGCGTGCATTCCTTCTGGTTGTGATGGAATGACGGTTCAACTGTAAAAGCAAAAGCCATTAAAGCTTTATTTTCCTTAGCTTTAGTATAAAAATGATTCATTATCAATAATCCTCTTAATCAGATTCAGTAAGCCCTTCAACTCGGCATAATGGTTCATAGAATTCTGCGTAGAGTTCCCGTGCAATTGCTGCATGAACTAGATTAGCATCATGTATAATTTGATGAAGAATCTCCCGCATTTGAATCAACATGCTGCTCTTGTTATTATCTATTTCTCCCAAAGCACTATGGGGTGCCCAAGCCGCATCAACAAAAAATACCCGACAGGGCATACCACCACGAATGGCGCGGCCAATCGTTTGAATAATGTCAACACAAATGTTCGCCACGAAAGGCGTAGCCAATTTGCCAAGCATACTGATTCTAAGCGGATTATTCAATAAAATTGAGGCTTGATCGTATGCGGTTTTACGTGCTTTTCGCCAAGCCTGAAATAAGTCATCCAGAGATGCATCATAGGAAAAAGTTTTGGAATCAAAATGTTGTGATGCCTGTCCCGCTAAACTCACTAAAAACGATTGATCATCAGGTGTTGGGTGTGGACGTGTTAAAAAATAGAGTTGTCCAATAGCAGCATGACGCTCACGGGAGCCTTCACTAAAAACAATATTGGTTCCGCGACCAATCGCCCTCATGGGAAATATAAGAATATTAAACTGAGGATTATCAGCAAATTCCACTTCTACCTGTGCGGAAGTAATCCACTCATGCCGCTCGCTGCTATCAGGAATGTGATCGACTACTGCCATTGTTTGACGGTTGATTTCAGGATACCGGTCACGAATATATTGCTTAACCATTTTAGCTTGCTGATAACTATTGACGACTATGCCAACCTTTCTAGGGTGAGGTTCTGCATCAAATTCGGCCATGTAAGACAGAACATAAGAATCTTCTTCCTCCATCAAAATATGATCCACTAGGCGTTTAAGATTGGCATCCCGTCGGCGCGTTTGAGAAACACCACTGACACGGATAGCTTCCCTTTCCGGGCCACTCTCGTCAATCGCTGGAATGAATGCATAAGTGGTTTGCTCACGCTGTTTAGTCTCCTGTTTTCGAGGACGCAGCAAATAATCTGGCCCAATGTTAATGTGATAAGCGGAGGCTGGCTTCAAAAAAGAGGTGGCACTCGTGAGCAAAACCGCTGGCCCTTTTTCTTTAGCATCGGCATGAAGCAAATTATAAAGACGATACAAGAAAATTCTTGGCGCACCTTCAAAAGCTAATTGCTTTACCTGAATTTTGAGTTCTGGTTTGACCTTTGAATATTCTGGTATTTCAAATTTTACACCAGCCAGTGCGCCGATAATGTTAGCGGTAGTCAGGCGCAAAATATCAACCGGTGGTTGAGTATGCACCATTTCCGCCGGAATGCGTTCAAGTGCCACCATTTCTTTTAGGATGGGCTTGAGTGCTTTGTACGAGAGAATGGAAAAACTAATACTCACTAACAGTCTGCCAAGTTCTCTGGCGCGATGAGTGATTTCTCTCTCTTGAAAAATATAGCTTAAAAATGTCTCACTGATTTTTTCTAAGCTGTTGTCAACATGACGTGTAGGCTTGAGAACCGCCATTGAAAGACGGATTAATTTCTCATAAAGTTGCTCAGTATCTGCCGGTAATAAATTAGGTAATTCTGGAATGCTCCCCGCTTTTAAAAGCGAAGCCATCCATTCCTCATCGCCACTTTCTTCAGCGATTTCTTCTAACTCATCATTATCGAATATAGCTAGACAAATGATTGAAATCCAAAATCGGTTGATTTTCTCTACATCAGCATGGCTATCCTTACTTGGCTTCGCTTCCATCACAATGTCTTTGATGAGATTTAAAGTCGTCATCAAATGGCCTTTTTTCTCCTGTTGAACGCTCTCACTCAACTTAGCAATTGTCCGAAACAGGCGTTGTGTAAAAATGGAAAATGCGCTCGCCCGTTCAGGAAATTCAGGATTTTCGTTAATACGTTGCAAGCCTTGAGCAGCAGTTCGTCTTAAACTTTGCTCATTGATCCGATTGTGGAAAGAATTGGCATTACCAGACAATGTTATTTCAGATAAAGACATTTGGTCGAGCATTTGTTGGGCATTGTCAACTTCATCAACAATAACCACATCAAAACTGGCGGCAATGAGTTCCAAATAGCGTATTTTTTCCGCAATGGCATGGGCAGAAACAGCGGTGGTTGTAGAAATAATATGACCCAGCCATACATCAGCATGAATTAAGTCACGGGGGGCTTTATTACGTCCACAACGGTACCAACCTGAACAGAGCAAGTCTTTGTAGCGTCCATTTTTGTGACGAACTGTCGCCTGATGAATATTTTCGCAAGGGGCATACCCATAAGAAAGTAAATTAGCCTCTTCTTGAGCAACCACAAATCCAGCTAAGGCACAACTTTTCCCAAAATATTCACTACCGGGGACATTCAGACCAAATCCACCATTTTCTCCGCTAGCAGCGATGGTTTCGGCAATTCTATTCGCATGGCGATCCCTTGATAAATCTGATTGTCCACTTAATAGAGAGACATTCACTTGGTAGTATTTCAGATGATTAAGGTAACTCAGTGCGGTCTCAATTTTGGGGAACAGTATTAAAATCTTAATCTTTTTTCGGGCTAAATAAACAGCAAGACAAGTTAATAGTGTCGTTTTTCCTGAACCGGGTAATCCGATGAGATGGATAACTTCTTTAATATGTAGCGTTTTTGCCTCTGGTAACGTTGGTGCGGTCGTCTGACAGAGTACAGAATGTTCAAGTCGTCTTTGCCAATTGTTATCAGCTTTTTCTGAATCATTTTGATCCAGACGATCCATATCAATAGCGGTTTCAATTAATTCGGCAATAGGAATTTCAATATCGTTAGTAATGTTTCTATTCAGATTGTGATGTCCTAACTCCTCAAAAGCTGGAGAGTGGACTTCAACATGTTGTGCTTCCCGATCAATCTCTATTGGAACAAGAGAATTGTTTTTCGGAGCAATGAGGGTATTTCCATGTTTTTTATAAGGCAAAGGTTGTCTTAAAATTGCAAGTGCTTGGGCAACTTGCGTCTCAATTAAATTAGCGGGCTTTGAAAATTTCAGGGTTTCAGGCTCGATTTCAAAGACGGCTTCAATATTTGACTGTGGATCATCAACGGCTTCATTGTATAAAGCAACTTGCCGACGAATAGCCGCTTCAGACGGATAATCCAACCCCATAACGCGAAGGTTAAATAATGCTTGGGCTTGTTCACGAAAAAGGTCAGTTGTCAATAAACTTTGAAAACCACTGGTAATGAGTGGCACTGAATGCAATGAGTCAACACCAATACTTTCTAAAAAAGCACAAAGATACTGAATACGTGCTACGCCGGTCCACAGTTTAGGCAGTTCTCGCATGATTAAATTTCCCCTGACTGGATTGATTCGATTAAAGCACTCACAGTCATAAATTCAAGTTCTTTGGCGGCTCCACTTTGTTGATGACGCAGTGTTGCCATGTAAACACCCTCTTTATCATCTAATTCGTCACTGATAGCGATGATTTTGCGCTCATACTCAGCAAGACGACTTATTGAGGTATTAAGACGTTTAATCAGCATCGACGCTGAGTTGTAAGACTTAGCATCAATGCCCACTGTGTTACCCTCTAAAGAAACATCACAAGCGTCAGAACTGGGATACAACTCTGCATCTCTTCCCACCTGCCGGGCCGCATCATAGATTTTAATTTCATCCAGTCCCGGGCCTACCCAATAGGTAAGTAATTGGTCTTTAAGTAGTTTCATGTCATCAGCCATGAGTGTTTCATCCGTTTTTGAAAAGACACCTTTTCGCCGGCATTGACTGACGACGCAAATACCATCAGGATAACGCTTTTTATCATGATGGGGTTTCAGCAAGCCATGACAATGAGAACATCTATGCACCAAACTATTATGATGTGTCCACTGGCTCGGAATCTCACGATAAAAAGAGGAAACAATTGGTTTTGCTTTTGGAAATTTTAGATGCTCTTTCCATTGCTCAATTTCAACAGAAGTTGCCAACGGATGACGAACCATGAACTCACGTATTGCCGTGTACAATTCATCTTGACGAGAACGCGCCGATTTCACTAATTCACGTACTCTATTATGGTAAAAATCCTCTAAAATTTGATCCTCACCTTGTCCACCAGCTTGTCTAGCGATTTCGAGTGATTCACGAGTGGGCACCAGCGTTTCTGGATCAATCAAGATAGTCTCTTGATAAGGAAAGTTATTACTCGTAAAATAGTCAATGTCCCATTCTTTAAAGGGTCGAGTTGCCATTTCCATAACGCTATGAACTGATGCGGCTCTATCTTCTTTTCCTTCACACATATAAAGGGCTGAAAGACGTGGCAGTGCAAAAATGAGCTGTGGATCAAGTTCATCCTCGTTTTGGCAGACTATTGAAGAGTTATCTTTCAACTTCTCATATTGTTGATTGATGCCTTGTGCTAATAGAGTTATTGCCACTTCAGGTGGAGATACAAGATTATCGTAAGGTGAAGTCATTATTTATTTTTATATCAGGTTTAGGGTTTAGCAAATTTAAAATACCACACAATTCAATTATATTCGACTATCAAGTTTTTGATGTCGTTTAGCTTTACAACGATCTATTTTTGAGCACTTATATAACTCATTGATTTTTAAGCTAATTTATTTTTAGTGGCTAAATTTTCATCTCTTTATAAATCAATGACTTATAAAAAAATTGATAGTCGAGTTAGAGTTATAAGTATAATTTTTATTTTGAGCACATTTTGTAGCTCATTTGTTTGGATTTATGAGCCACAAATCATTTTGTGATTCACAGATAGATGAGCCTCAAAATATTTCTTTGCCTTCGGTTAAATTAAGTAACTTCCTAAAAATATAAACTGCTGGACATCTATTTTAGCCTCTTCATAATGGCGACGTGCTGCATTTTTATAGTTAGTCAGTGTTCATTTATTTGTTATAACTCATGGCCAGTTTTCTTGTTACCCAACCGATAAGAATTATCGGTATTTTTAATTTCTTTTAAATCAAACAGTTAAAATTATTTTGTCTGGTGTCCAACGCTTCAGCTTTGGGTTATTTATAGACGTTCAGATAAATCATTTCACAAGGGCGAACACACAGGATTCGATTCGAGGTTCAAGTTATAGAAAAAACTTGAACCTCGAATTTCGTTTTTCTTCAAAAAACGAAAACCTCGAATGCCCCTACGTCAAACAAATATGGTAGGGGCATACCTGTCCCTGCCCTTTCTGAAATGATTTATCTGAACGTCTATAGACTTTCAGGTAAATAACTTCAAAAAACCTGTCAGGTATTCAAGACCTGACAGGTTATCGTGTGATCGAGGCTAAAGTTTTTTGAATTCGAGGTTTTAGTTTTTTTTTTCAAAAAACTAAAACCTCGAAAAACTTTTAGCCTCGATCGTTATTTTTCTGAATATCTATATAGGTCGTTTTGGAATCCAAAAACACCCAAAGCTGAAGCGTTGGACTCCAAAAATATCCAAAGCATTCACCATTCGAGGCTAAAGTTTTTCTTTAAAAAAACTTTAGCCTCGAAACCATTAACCATTAATCATTCATCACCGACGATAAAGAGATTTTTATTTCCATCCCGTTTGGGATATGCGGTTATCTGATTGACATCACAATCATATTCAACATATACCCCGCCAATATTACCCACTTTCATATAAAATGGTGGTTTGCCTTTTAAGGGTAATATTTCACCTTTCTTGCCAATTCCTTCATATAATATTTTTTCGCCACTTTTGTCAGTGACTCTTAACCATGATCTCTTTTTAAAATGCACACATAAGTTTTGAGAAGTTTTTAAGTTTTGAGCCGGGATAATGGGAGGCACAGGTTTTTTTTCTATTACAGGTTCATTGCGTTTCGCAGGTTCACTGCGAACGATAATTTCTTGAACCGGTATTTTAGATATTTCGTTGTTGTTGAAAGAAATTTGCCATGATAATGCCCCTAAAATAATTAAAATGAGGGCAAGAATAAATGAGCCAACGATAGGCAAAAAGTTGACTTGTTTTTTCTTATCCCGTCGTGCAAGAATTGCTTCTACTTGTTCTTGGACATTTTGTTCTTGGACCTTTTTTTCATTAAGCTCTGTTGAATCTTTGTCAACCGTATTTTTGAATTCATTTTCAACCTGAGACAAAGCGTGTTCTTTAAATGTTAATTCCGTTTTCAATTGTGCGATTTTTTGCTGATATTGATTAGCGGTTTCGTCTTTTTCCTTTGCTAATTTTTCGGCATTAATTAAAGCGTTCTTTTCTTGAGTAATATGCTGTTTTAATTCTTCTCCTTTTTGACGAGATTCTGTCAGTTCTTCTTTTGCCGCCGCAAGTGCATTTTTTTCATTTTCAATGGTTCCTGCCAATTCTTGTATATTTTTACGAGATTCGATCAATTCTTTTTCACTATTCGCCCGCGCATTTTTTTCCTGTTCAAGAAGTTGATGAGATTCCGTGAGTGTTTTTTCACTATTCAGCCGCGCATTTTTTTCCTCTTCAAGAAGTCGTGTCAACGCTTGCATCTGTAAACGTGATTCGTTCAATTCATTCGCATACTGGTGCATTGTTTTAATGACATTGATAACATCTGTTTCTTTCACGGATAAATGCAAATACTGATTCGTATTTTGAGAATTGGCTTCTAATGCAACGGCAGATGTTTCCTTATCATCCTTTTTCAATTCTAAGGATTGTCGAGATTCAACAAACTGATCGTTAGGATATAATTGTTCCAAATCGTCAGCCCAATCGCGCTGTTCTGGAAATTCCTTTGCCAATTGGCGCAATTGTTCCAATGCTTCTTCATAGCGATTAGTTTGTTTAGCGTCATTGATGACTTTCAATCGCGTATCAATTTCATCATCAAGTATTTCTTGTTTGATTTGATCCCAATCTCGCGCCCTTGGATATTCCTCAGCTAAGTGCTGCACTTGTTGCAACGCCTCTTTATAGTTAGCTTGTGCCACCTTATTGATAACTTTCAATCGCGTATCAATTTCACGATGGCGTATTTCTTCTTCAAGTTTGGCTACTTGGTCCTCAAGTTGAGCGGTGCGATAATGAGTTAAAGCGGTTTCTAATTGACCTGCTTTATAAGCTTCATCACCTCGCTGTTGCCAAATTTTTTGCCAAGCACTTTTAGCCTCTAATTGTTCAGCATCCAGTTCAAATACCTGCTTATAAAGTTTAAGCTGTTCAGTTTCATCATCACAAGCATTTGCTAACGCTAATAAAGATTTAATTAACCGAGGGCGTGCTGCTGCTGGCTGAGATTGATATAGCTTTTCTAATATTTCACGGGCTTCAGCCGCCTGCCCTTGTGCGAGTAGAACATCAGCCAGTAATTGATTAGCTCCCAGATGATTGGGGTTGAAATTGACTGCTCGACGCAGAGGTGAGCTTGCGGCTGTCAACAAGTCTTTCTTATATTGACCAGAAAAAAGTTTAATATTTTCAAGTAGTTCTTTATACAACATGGCTCAAATTAGCGTAAAACGAATAGAATTGATTTGAGAAAAGATTGAAATTCTTGACGATGAACGTTATCATTATCTTTGTCCTTATCCTGAGTACAACAGATTAACAGTATAAATGGATTAAATCGACGAGGATAACGTTTTTTTTCAAAAAAACGTTATCCTCGTCATCAATTCATCGCATTAATGTGACATAACGTTTTTTCAAATCTGTCTTTGTACAGAAAATTTAATATTAAAATCAATTAGTTACAATAAAATAACGATTCAGCGGTTAGCCTTGAAATCAATTTCAAGGCGGAAAGCTAAAGTCTGTTAAAACAGACTAACTAATTAGAAAGTTTAGCTGAACCTGCTTTGGCTTTTAGCCTTGAAATTGATTTCAAGGTTGAGTCGTTATTTAAATTTTTTTGTTTCAGACCTGCCAGGTTTTCAAAACCTGGCAGGTATTAACGACATTTTTGGAGTTAGTAACCTAAATGAGTGATAAATATTATATCTAAAAGTCTGCTTTAAGAAATCTTCTCAAAAAATCGGATTTCTAAATAAACGGCGAAGAGTTTTGCAAGAAGCTCTAAGAACTAGAGATAACTTTATAATATGGAAAACGTTCAATTATTACTCTATGTGGAAAATGAAAGTGATGCTATTTTGGTCAAACAACTGTTTAAAACGGCTCATTATCCAATAGAACACATCGAAATTTTACCATCAAATGGAAAAAAGAATCTGGCTCATTTTCTTAAAAAGGCTTGGAAATTAAAGGAGATCAAATATGCCGCTCTTGTTAATTTCGACTCAATGACGGTTTTTGACGCAATGGAACAAGCGAAAAAATGCCTCGGAAATCCAGAAACTCAAGTGTTTTGTGCTGTGCCTACCATCGAAGCTTGGCTTTTTGCTGATATTGAAGCGGCGAAAAGAAAGGTTTATAGTGAGCATGGGCGCAGACTACTTAATAGGGTTTCTTTGCCTGAAGAAATATCACATCCAAGACGACTCGCTTACTCCGTTTTTAGGCAACAAAAAGTTGAGCAATACGCCTCCGTTTTCGAGAATGTTGATATTGAAATTGCGACATCAAGATCGCCTTCCCTCAGAATATTCCTAGAAGGCATAGGTAAAATATTAAATCTTGAGAATATTCCGACCGCCAATACCTATTTTCGTCATATTAATAGGGATGTGATTTCTAACTTATTAAGTGAAGTTCCATCAACCAATGCTGTCATTTATCGCACAATAGAAGGTACCAGTATCACCGCTGAAGAAATGATAAGACTTTTGCGAGAAGGCTCGCCACTGGGACAACAATATGCGATGGATATTCTGCGTATGGCCAAAGATATTATCACACAGAAAGCAGATGAACAACAAGTCAGCCAGTATTCAAGGCGAAAGTTTTTTGAAGAAAAACTCTAGCCTCTATTTAATAAATTGTTAATAGTTAATTATTAATTGCTAATAATGAGTTTTTAGCATGAAAACGCATTCATACTCTAACATTCACACCTGATGAGGTTTTTTATGCCAACCCGTTACACTGGACTTATCGACAAATATCGTGACTATCTACCTGTGCATGAGGACACACGAATTATTAGCCTTGCCGAAGGCAATACTCCCCTAATACGTTTACATCACATTCCCAAGTTATTAAACAAGGAGGTGAATATTTATGTGAAATATGAAGGACTTAACCCGACTAGCTCGTTTAAAGATCGGGGAATGACGATGGCAATTACTAAAGCAGTGGAAGCAGGAAGCAAGGCAACTGTTTGCGCTTCAACGGGCAACACTTCAGCCAGTGCCGCTGCCTATAGTGCGAGGGCAGGCCTCACTGCTTTTATCCTTATCCCCGAAGGCAAAATCGCGCAAGGTAAACTGGCACAAGCCATGATGCATGGTGCAGTTATTATTCAAATTCAAGGCAATTTTGATGATGGAATGCGATTAGTCAAAGAAGTCGCTGAACATGCCCCCATTACTATTGTCAATTCTATTAATCCCTACCGTTTGCAAGGTCAAAAAACCGCCGCCTTTGAAATTATTGAAGCACTGGGTAGGGCACCCGATTATCACTGTTTGCCTGTTGGCAATGCAGGGAATATCAGTGCCTATTGGATGGGCTATACTGAATTTGCAGACATTGGCATTGTCAATAAACGACCAAAAATGTGTGGTTATCAAGCCACTGGTGCCGCCCCGTTTTTGCGTGGACATCCCGTCGAACATCCGGAAACGATAGCCACAGCTATTCGTATCGGTAATCCCCAAAGTTGGGATAAAGCCGTTAACGCCCAACAAATATCAGGTGGCTGGTTTGACGAATTTACTGATGAAGAGATTTTAGCGGCGCAAAAGTTATTAGCCGAAAAAGAGGGTATTTTTTGTGAACCGGCTTCCGCTATTTCAGTCGCTGGTGCAATGAAAGATATTAAAAATGGTCAAATTCCAGAAGGCAGCATAGTCACTTGCACTCTAACAGGGCATGGTTTAAAAGATCCCGATACCGCAATTCGCCAAAGTACGACTGCTCTTATTAACGTGAAAGCGAAACTTGAAGAAGTTAAAGCGGCGATATTGAAAAATATGTGAGTTTGAAATCCAAAGCGAACGCTTTGGATTGCATGAAATCTTAATAGCAATTGAAGTGTGGGTATGTGAATTAAGGAACGTGCATGAAATTAAAAATGCTTCAATTGATGAACCTATCGAGCCTATTCAAAAATGCGGAACAATGAATAAAAATCGTTTGGTTTTTAACCAAAAAACGAGGGTTAAGAAATCCGATTTTTTGAAAAAATCGGATTTCTGATCTGCGAAAATGAATAGTGGGATAGGTTCATGAAATGATTTTTCTGAAAATCTATATATTATAGAGTGGAGCGGGTGATGGGAATCGAACCCACGCTATCAGCTTGGGAAGCTGAAGTTCTACCATTGAACTACACCCGCTCATCAGGAAGGATTCAAGCATATTACCAAAATTTTTTTCAATAGTCAAGTAGGTGAAACAAAAATGATGGAAATTTTTTTAAACGGTAAAGCGCAATCCGTTGAAAACAATCTCCGTATTTCCGCTTTGATAAAAAAATTAAACTTAGAAAACAAACGGTTAGCGGTTGAAGTCAATAATGACATTGTCCCGCGTAGTCAGTTTGAAAGTCATGTTTTATCAGCAGGAGATAAGGTGGAAATTGTACATGCCATTGGTGGTGGCTAATTGTTAATTAGATCACTCGCAAAAATTAATATTCGAGGGAGGTTCTTGCCAAACTCTGAACACACGAGGTTTAAGAAATCCGATTTTTGAAAAAAATCGGATTTCTAAATCTAAACTCGAAAAAGCGAGTTTTGCAAGAGGATCGAGGTTCAATTTTTTTTCAAAAAACTCAAGTCGAGGCGCTAACGTTTTTTCTTTAAAAAAACGTTAGCCTCGACTCGAAAACAGTTATTCTGCATCAAACTGCTCAAGATTTTGGATTTCACCCGTTGCTAAATATAAATCCCATTCATGGCTATGTTGCTCGACAATGAGTTGTTGTAGTGCAGATGGTTTGAAACGTACAATGGGTTTGCCATCTGTACTGCTACGATGCGTTACTCGAATATCGGCGACTGGATAAACTGATAATTCAATGGGAAAAATACGTTCATAATAGATATGCGTATAATCCTTATATTCACCCGCAACATGAATGGTAACTTCCCTTGTTTCAAAACGCCATCCGAGATAGTGAACATAAAGTTTAATTTCCTCAATACTATCAGTGAAGACGTGTAAATCAATATCGCTGCCACGTCGTACATGTCCAGTACTCACTGAACCTATCAATCTTGGCTTAAATAGTTCAAGGGCATTCATTGTTTCAAGGGCAATGACGCGCATAGCAAAGAGGCGTTGTTGGCTAAGTTCGCCCTCTGTGATTTGGGTAAGCTCTCTGAGTGCGGCTTGAATTTCACCATTTGATGGCAAATCTTGGGGGCGGTAACGCATATTTTTAGCACCACCACGTCCAAAGAGGCGTTTAGCTGCCAGACGTTTAGCATTGAAATATTGATCAACGCTCTCTTCATACATTAATCGAGCGGCTTCGTTGGCGATGCTTTGACGTAGAAGACTGGTACGTTGTTTCTTCATAGACTTTGAGCTTGCTTTAAGCAGATTGAGTGGTTTAGCTATGAGGCTGAAGACTGGAATAGTGCTTGATAAGAATATTGATAGCGTCTTTGGGAGTTATAACGGTAGCCAGTGGTGAACGTCCCTTCAAATCCCATTTGCGTAATAATTCAAGATCACGGAGTTGAGGAGTATTGTGTAGCTGGCTACGGGTGCGCTTGGGCGCAGTGAGCAGGTGTAGATGGTGGCGGATAAGCCACACAATACGGGGGGAAAGTATTCCTTCCAATTCATTGGCACCGATTTGAGCATGATTAGGGGTACTCTCGGCTTTGCCAATATCATGCAAAAGCGCGGCTGCCCATAGTTCTGGATCAGAGCAATTTTTGTATGCCAGTTGGAATACTTGTAGCGAATGATAGAGGGCATCCCCTTCAGGATGATAACGCGGGTTCTGATACACTCCATCAAGGGAAGTCAACAAAAAGTAAAGATGTTTTTTAAGCAGAAATAGATCGTTAATATCTGTTTGACTGATTGGCTTTTCAAGTAAAGCGGAATTGATATTAATACATTGTTTTTTTCTCATTTAAACCGGGATGCCCCGGCGGGCTTTAATAAAAATAGTCGAAATTGAATCAATTTGAAGTCGTTATCAGTTATCCTTATGGCTTAAAAAAATTCATTCTAACAAAAAAAAATTATTTTCACAATAGAAATATGAATTAAGAATTGAAATTTTGGAGTCCAAAGCTGAAGCGTTGGATTCCAGAAAAAAACTTATTTCCCTATTTAAAATTTTAACATATTGATTTTAAATAAGTTTAATTAAAATAATTGACATAAATCCTGTCAATTCTGATCAATTTTAATAATTGGTGTTAAAAAAAATGTAAAAAACACTTGCAAAATGAATTTTTTTCAGTAATAATAGCATCATCCCAATTGGAGAGGTGGCTGAGCGGTCTAAAGCGACGGTCTTGAAAACCGTTGAAGGGTAATACTCTTCCGAGGGTTCGAATCCCTCCCTCTCCGCCAATTCCTACCTACCTTAAAATATTAAGATTAAATCTTAATTTAATTTTAATACTCACTCTATTTTCATTCACTCTTATCTTAATACTTCTTAAAAACCTCAGAGGTTTGATTCCAAGAGACTCCGTTTAAAAAGTTTGATTCCAAGAGACTCCGTTTAAAAACATCAGAGGTTTGATTCCAAGAGGCTCAGTTTTTTTAAACTGGATTTCTCCTATTCTACTTGCCTTCCTACTATCTATTTCTATAAAGAGGTAAACTTGTTTGGCCATTCATCAATACACCTATCAAGCCTGTGATGTTGAAGGCAAAATTGTCGATGGGCAACTCAATGCTGAAAGCGAGCAAGAAGTCGTTGCTACGCTGCAAAGTAAACAGTTGATCCCCATTAAAATTGAGCAACAGGCGGAAAGTCGTGCTTTATTTATGCGACAGTCTGTTTCCAATCGTGATGTGATTGACTTTACTAATGGACTTTGTACCTTAATTGAGGCACGAGTTCCTTTAGATAGAGCATTAGGATTACTTGAAGGCATTACTGAAAAACGAGTTGTACAGGAATTGATTGAAGATTTGCGCCGTGATGTCAAAGAGGGTAAAAGTTTAGCTGATGCTTTACAAGTCCGTCCAGAAGTCTTTTCACGTATGTATGTTAATATGGTACATGCAGGGGAAGAAGGCGGTATTTTAGAACAATTATTACCCAAATTAGCCGATTTTTTAGCCGCCGCCGATGCTGCCAAGCGTACCATTCTTTCCTCTTTAATTTATCCCATTATTCTCGCAGTTGTGGGTTTTTTGAGTGTGATATTATTAATGGTATTTGTTGTCCCCTCATTTGCAACCCTTTTTGAAGATATGGGTTCAAGTATTCCCACTTCAGCCGCATTTTTATTAGGACTCAGCGCATGGCTAAAAACTTATGGATGGACATTACTCTTTATTCCATTTATATTTTGGTCTGCTTGGCGACAATTAGATACCACGCCAGAGCGGCGGTTGCAACGTGATGAAATGATGTTATCTATGCCAATGTTTGGGCAATTAATATTACAAGCTGAATCGTCACGCTTTTGCCGTACATTAGGTGCATTGCTGGGTGCAGGTATTCCATTATTAAAGGGCTTACATATTGTACGAGGTGTGATGGAAAACCAAGCCCTGGCTAACAGTTTGGCTAAAATTGAAGAAGCAGTGCGTGGTGGTGTGAGTTTAGGAAAAGCCTTAATTAATGACGGACATTTTCCTGTCTTATTGGCGCAATTAGTTATTGTAGGTGAAGAATCTGGTCGAACAGGAGCTATTTTAGATAAACTGGCTGAAACATTTGATACTTATGTTAAACAACAAACGTCCAAGCTCGTCGCTTTATTGGAACCATTGCTGATTTTAGTTTTAGGAGTCGTCGTTGGTGCGATAGTTGTTACTATGTTATCGGCTATTTTTAGTATTAATGAAGTTAATTATTAAATATGAATGAAAATTACCTTAATCTTAAATTAAATCTTAAATTAAAAACCATTTTAATCTTACTGTGTTTTCTTATTTTAAGTGCTTGTACTATGCCACCTAAACGTGACAAGCATCCAGTCAGCGCAGAACAATTAGCTTATAGTCAAGTTCCACAACCTGCTGTTATTAATCCACCACTGACTGCTGTACCTATCGCTGAGTTGCCCAACACGCCAACTGAATTTTTAAAAGAGGTTAATCAGAGTGGAGAAGTACCTACAATAACAACAATAGATGATCAGACATTGGATATCAGTGAGTTAGACTTATCTGATGAAGCGCCGATCAATTTAGATTTTGAACAAGTCGAGTTACGCCAAATCCTTCAAATTCTGGCTGATTCTTTAGGTATTGCTATGGTCATTGATCCAACTATTGGGGGAAAAGTGACTTTGCGTACTTCAACAGACAATCCTTTAAACAAAAAGGATTTGTGGCCTTTATTACAATTATTATTAAGTGATGCCGGCGTGACGATGGAGAAAAAAGGGAAAGTCTATCATCTGAAAAAAGCACCTCCAAAGTTACCGAATGTTGTGGGTATGACTCCTGAAACGTTGATAACGAGCGATTCTGCTGAAGTGTTACAAGTGACACCCTTGCGTTATATCGCGGCAGAGTCTGCTATAACCGTGATTAATCCATTGATACAACCAAAAGGGCGTGTGATTAGCCTACCTACCCTTAATATCATTGGTATTATTACCACACCGCAACGATTAGCGCGTATCAATAAACTGCTCCGTATCATTGATGCTGATCCCTTTTTACATCGGGGTATGCGTTTATTTCGATTAATCAATTCTAAAGCCACAGATATACAGGGCGAATTAGATAAGATACTTAAAGCCCTTTATGGCAAAACATCACCGACTTATCAAGTCGTTGCTTTAGAACGCATCAATGCGATTTTAGTCATTGCACCGCCCAATAGTGGTTTTAATGATGTTGCTTTGTGGGTTGAAATTCTTGACGAAAGAAGTCAAGAAAGTAAGGAACAAATTTTTATTTATAAAGTCAAAAATCTGGAAGCCACTAAACTCGCTACTACTTTGACAAATGTTTTTAAAGTTGATGATAAGAAAAAAGATAAAAAGGATAAAAAGGATAAAAAAAATGTTGATCAGAAAGACAAAAAATCTCCTTTACCAACACCTGGTAGTAATATACCTGTTTCTGCTGAATTGGAAGTCAATATCGTGGCCGATGAAAGTACGAATAGTTTGCTGATTCGTGCCAGCCCGCGTGACTATCGACAATTATTAGAAACCATTTATGCCCTTGATCAAGTACCTAAAGAAGTGATGATAAATGTTGTCATTGCCGAAGTGGGCTTAACAGAAGCGACTCAATTTGGTATAGATTGGCGGACCGTTTTTGGAAATCACGGTTCGATGCAGTCAAATTTAGAAGTGCCTGGTGAAGATATTACAAAACTTGCTGGATTTTCCATTAACTACTTATCGGGTAGTTTAGAAGCCTTGTTAAATATTGTCGCTTCAAATAATGAAATCAGCATTTTATCACGTCCCTCCCTTTTGGTACGCAATAACGAAGAAGCCTCAATTAATGTCGGTTCTAACGAGCCCTATTTGAGTGGTGGAAGTGGAATAAGTCAGAATCAGAATGATCAGAATAATAATCAGACGTATAATCCGTATCAAAATTATTATCAAGACGTGCAATATAAAGATACAGGTATTACCATCAAGGTGAAACCCCACATCAATGACGATGGTATTATCAACTTGGAAATTGAGAGTGAGTTGACACTATTGGGTCCGCCCAGAACCACTCAAAATTTGCAATCGTTTGATCAACGCAAAATTAAAACCTTTGTTGTGGTACGTGATGGTACAGCGATAGTGATAGGCGGTTTGATTCAAACCAATAATACAAACAGTAAGCAGGGAATACCCATATTACAGGATTTACCGATTGTCGGTGAGATATTGTTTTCTTCAACGGATATAGAAGAGAAACGCACAGAGTTAGTGCTTATAATGGTGCCAGAAATTGTTAATCCCGAGGCAGATAATCGTCCACTGGTACAGAGTTTCAAACAACGTATGTACTTGATTTCACAGTTATTAAATGCAGAACATATTTTGATAGATGGCTGGGGGCAAACGTTACCAGTATATGCACAATAACTATTGAATTATAAGCTTTAATGTTTTTTTAATCAAAAGCTAATATTTTTGGGAGTTCAACGCTTTAGCTTTGGGCTTTTTTTTTCCGCGTTTTTGGGAGTTCAACGCTTTAGCTTTGGGCTTTTTTTTCCGAACTGAGAAATCCGATTTTTTTTTCAAAAATCGGATTTCTTAAACCTCGTGCGTTTTTTTTTTCGAACTGAGAAATCCGATTTTTTTCAAAAATCGGATTTCTTAAACCTCGTGTGTTCAGAATTTTGCAAGTTCCTCTAATATATTAAGGTTAATATTATGCCTAAAAATGCTTTTTATGCACAATCTGGTGGAGTAACCGCCGTTATTAATGCCAGTGCTTGCGGGCTGATTGAAACGGCTCGTCAACATCCTGATAAAATCGGTAAAGTTTATGCCGGGCGCAATGGCATTATCGGTGCACTCACAGAAGAGTTGATTGATACCAGTCAAGAATCCGATGCGAATATCGCTGCGCTACGTCATACACCATCGGGTGCTTTTGGCTCTTGCCGCTTCAAATTGAAGGGCTTGGAAGAAAGTAGAGCAGAATATGAACGCCTAATTGAAGTCTTTAAAGCGCATGATATTGGCTATTTTTTCTATAATGGTGGTGGCGATTCTCAGGATACCTCACATAAAATTTCACAAATCGGTGAAAAAATGGGTTATCCCATGATTTGTGTCGGTGTGCCTAAAACGGTTGACAATGATTTGCCTATCACTGATAACTGCCCCGGTTTTGGCTCCGTCGCTAAATATGTCGCCGTCTCTATTCGTGAAGCGAGTTTTGATGTGGCTTCTATGGCGAAAACCTCTACCAAAATTTTTGTGATGGAAGTCATGGGGCGACATGCCGGATGGATTGCCGCTGCGGGTGGTTTAGCAGCAGAAAAAGAGGGCGATGCACCGCATATCATTTTGTTTCCAGAAATCGTCTTTGATAAAGAGAAATTTATGGCTAAAGTCGATGCTTCCGTTAAGAAAAATGGCTATTGTTCCATTGTCGTCTCAGAAGGCGTTAAAAATAAAGAAGGCCAATTTTTAGCGGAAGCGGGGACTCGTGATGCGTTTGGACATGCACAACTTGGTGGAGTTGCGCCTGTTGTTGCGAACATGGTTAAAGAGGAATTGGGACATAAATATCATTGGGCGGTTGCTGATTATCTACAACGTGCCGCTCGTCATATTGCTTCTAAAACGGATGTTGAACAGGCTTATGCTTTAGGCAAAGCGGCGATGGAACTGGCTTTAGAAGGTAAAAATGCCGTAATGCCAACGGTTGTGCGTACTTCTAACAATCCCTATAAATGGGAGATTGGTTCTGCTAATTTGGCGGAGGTCGCAAATGTGGAGAAGAAAATGCCGCTTGATTTTATCAGTGAAGATGGCTTTGGTATTACCGCAAAGTGCCGCGAGTATTTGCAGCCGCTCATTTTGGGCGAAGATTACCCGCCCTATAAAAATGGCTTACCACAGTATGTCGTTTTGAAAAACAATGCTGTACCGAAAAAATTATCAACGACTTGAAATAGTCAAAAAATACCGCTGGTTGAACAGGATTGATTACTCGTTTCCACGCTCCAGCATCAATGCCATTAAGTTAAGGGCGAACGCCGGTTCGCCCCTACACAGAATACGCGGCGTTTTGTAGGGGCAGACCTGTGTGTCTGCCCTTAACTTAATATGCGAATTAAGAGTTGAATTTAAAAAAAAATGGAGTACATTCGAGGTTTGAGTTTTTCTTCAAAAAACTCAAGTCGAGGTTAAAGTTTTTTTAAAGAAAAAACTTTAACCTCGACTCTCGAATGCTTCAGCTTTGTCCGTCCAAAAAACGCCCAAAGCTGAAGCGTTGGACTCCTATCTTAACTCTTAATTCGCATTTAATGGCTTTGACGCTGGAGCGTGGGACGATGGGAATGCTATGAACCTATCCCGCCTATTCTTTTTTGAGCTTAGAAATCCGATTTTTTGAAAAAATCGGATTTCTTAAACCGATTGTCAAAAACCAAAATTATGTTCAACATTTTTTGAATAGGGCCGGATAGGTTCATCTGAGTTTAAGATTATGGGAAAACATCATGAAATTTCAAGTAACTATAAATCGTGATTGAGTATAACGATGAATACGTTCAATCGCATTAAAAAGTGCTGGGCAAAGCGGCATAACCGCATTAAATATTGTTACCATGGCAGTTGGATCATATTCATGTACAATAAGATTTCTTAATTCACGAATATCTACAAATGTTTCGGCACTGGAAATTAACCCTTTTTTTTCTGCGCGATTAATATGATCTCTTACTGTTCCTTGTTCTTCCAAATCTAGTTGATCAATGAGTCTAAACATTTTTTGAATAATCAAATCACTGAGCCGTGCAAAACGACTGGTTAATGATTCAAAATGTTCTAATTCATCAAATGTATAATTCTCCTTATTTTCCAATGCTTGACAACGTTGATAAGAAAAACGCAGATGTTCTGTCGCTTTATCCATCAATGCCAATTCAGCCTGTAATAATAACAATTGTTTTTGTTTCATAATAATAGTGCTTCTTCAAGCGCAATTGAAATAAAAGGTTTTGAAATATCTTGGGCAATAATTAAATCAATCTTTTGTTCCCCAATTAATTCATAAAGCATTGTTTTAATTCGTATTTTTTCAGTCAATCCTAAATTTTTTGATAAAACCAATAAATCAATATCTCCTCCCTTTTTGCTATTATTAACTCGCGAGCCAAATAGATAAATTGCTGCCTTTGGATCAAAATGATGAATGGTTTGTGTAATGTGATGTTGTTCTTTTAAGCTGAGACGCATTGATGTATTTGATTGGACAGGATTTTTCAAGGTTAAAGCGTTTAAAAAAACTTTGAACTTTTAACAATACCTTCGCCAATTCACCTACTAAATAATAAGGTTATTATGCAATTTTTGTTAAATTTCAAATACTTATAGTATTTTAAAACCCAATTGAGCTGATTTTAAATCTCGTTGATTTTAAAGCGTTTTTTTAATATTCGAGGCTAAAGTTTTTTCTTTAAAAAAACTTTAGCCTCGAATTGAGTTTAATACTCAAGTGTTTGGCGAAGGTATTATTTTAAATACTCTTTTGAATCTCCTGCGGAATATTCTTTCTGGATCATCAAAATCATTCATACCCACTCCTTTTTATAAACTCTAACAGCCAAGCGAACCTGCCGCTATGAAGCACCAGCGGAATAGCGGTCAGGTTGAGCGCATTGTTGAGCATTTTTTTCATATTTATTTATTTGGTTACCATGTCCAGCTTTGTTTGAAATACGCTTGGCAGCCAATCTAAAGATTCATTGTAACTACTCAGCCTTGAAATTGCAAGGCTGAAACTCGACTATCAAGTTTTTTTGTAACTATTCAGGGCAACCACAAGGGATTGCCCCGACGACATAATCAGGGCAACCATAAGGGATTGCCCGATGAATATTTTCGTCAGTCTTCTATAAGAATATTGTAGGCTGCACACCTTTATGGTTGCCCTGAGTAGCTCTGAGTACAAAAAAACTTGATAGTCGAGTGAAATCAAGGTTTTCGTTTTTTGAAAATCAAACCTCAAATAGTCTGCTAAAGCAGACTATCCGAATTAGCAGCTTTTAACCTGCTTTAGCTTTTACAATACCTTACTTTCAGTTGTTAATCCCATTTTCTTTCCCACTCCGAACGCATGATGTTAATTTCCGCATCAATTTCATCCCGTGTTTTTCCTTTTCCCCATGCACCACGAGTGCGTTCTAAAATTTCACGGATATTTTTTTTGGGTTTTGCCGCGCTTTTTTCCACGTTCATCACCACGACAACACGTCTCTCTTCGTCTAGTTCAGGCGGTGTCTGGTTAATCCAACGAAATTGATTGCCACTGTAAATGGCTTCGTAAGTTTGTAACATTGATATTCTCCAATTTAGATTTAAAATACGAATTAAGAGTTGAAAATTTTCAGCCCAAAGCTAAAGCGTTGTACTCCAAAATCACAAAGCTAAAGCGTTGTACTCCAAAATCACAAAGCTAAAGCGTTGTACTCCAAAATCACCTTGTACTCCAAAATTTCCTTAATTCGCATTCAAAATTTTATGTTATTCTGAATAATCAGATTGATCAGGTGGATTAACATAATTTACTAACTAAAAAATATAGGGCGATTAAAATGTTAGAAATTATTAAAGCGGGCGGTTGGATGATTTGGCCTATTATTTTATGTTCTATAATTGCTATGGCTATTATTGGAGAACGTTTTTGGAGTTTACAAAAAAAATATGTTGTTCCAAAAGGTTTAGTCACTCAAGTGTGGAGATGGGTTAAAGAAGGTAAATTAGATAAAAAACGATTAAATGCCTTGCGTAATAACTCACCATTAGGCAAAATATTAGCTGCAGGTTTAGTGAATAGATACCATGATCGCGATATGATGAAAGCGAGTATTGAAGAAGCCAGTAGTCAAGTCATCTATAGCCTTGAACGATATTTGAATACATTAGGTACTATTGCTGAAATAGCCCCCTTATTAGGTTTGTTAGGTACAGTGACGGGAATGATAAGAATGTTTGCTGCCATTGGTGAAGTGGGATTGGGTAATCCTACAGTATTGTCAAGTGGTCTTTCTGAAGCCTTAATGACAACGGCTGCGGGTTTATTTGTTGCTATTCCCGCTTTTGTATTTTATCGCTATTTTCGTGGCGTTGTGGATGAACTGACCTTATCTATGGAACAAGAAGCCTTAAAAATGATAGATGTATTGCATGGTGAGCGTGAACAGTAGTGAGAATGGTGAATGATGAATGATGAATGATGAATGAAAAAAAAGTAAATGAATATAAGTTATTGTTTTTTATAAATTTATGTTTCTCATAGAATAAAAATTGGATCAATTTTATTGTTAAAAAATCCGAATTTTCACCACCTCAGTACGAATGAATTGTTCTGGAGTCCAACGCTTTGGAATAGGAGTCCAACGCTTTAGCTTTGGAATAGGAGTACAACGCTTTAGCTTTGGATATCGTTCTGGACTCCAAAAACGCCAATGGCACATATATTGCCATGAGAACTTAAATATAATGAATTTTCGTCGTCGTAAAAACCTTGATAATCTTAGGGTTAATTTAACCCCCCTAATTGATACTGTTTTCTTGTTGTTGATTTTTTTTATGATGACAACGACATTTAATAAAGAATCACAACTGAATATTGATTTGCCTGAAGCAAAAGGGGAACATTCTACAACAGTCGAAGTCATTAGAATTATTATTAATAAAGAAGGCGAATATGCTATCAATGAGAGAGATCGTCATTTAATCAACAATCAATTAGAAACACTTAAACGCGCTTTGAAAGAGGCGGCTGGTGGGAGAAAGAATCCCCCATTATTGATCAGTGCCGATAAGAAAGCACCCCATTATGCCGTGATGAAAGCGATGGAAGCGGTTCGCGATTTAGGATTTGTCCGTTTAAGTTTTGAAGCACAACAACCAGAATGAAATTTGATCAAATTTGGTACGAAAAACACCCGTTGAGATTTGTACTGGCCCCGTTATCTTGGCTATATTGTATAGCGGTTCGGGTACGCCGACTGGCTTATCAATATGGCTTATTAAAAAGCCATGCGGTCTCAGTGCCAGTCATTATTGTTGGCAATATTACCGTCGGCGGCACAGGTAAAACGCCTTTAGTCATTTGGCTGGCGCAGTTTCTTAAAAAACAAGGTTTTAAGCCAGGTATTGTCAGTCGAGGCTATGGTGGACACGCCGAAAAATGGCCGCAGCAGGTTTATCCTGATAGCGATCCCTACCTTGTCGGTGATGAGCCTATATTGTTAGCAGGACATAGTGGCTGTCCCGTCGTTGTCGCGCCTGAACGCCTTGATGCGATTAACTATATTTTGGAAAAGGAAGAGTGCAATCTTATTATCAGTGATGATGGCTTACAACATTATGCCTTGCAGCGTGATATAGAAATTGCCGTGCTTGATGATATTCGTCGCTATGGTAATAAGTATTGTCTTCCCGCAGGGCCTTTGCGTGAACCAACGAGCCGCTTAAAAAAAATAGATTTGATAGTCACCAAAGGAGCCGCACTGAGGAAAGAGTTTTCCATGCAATATGATATAAAATCCTTGCGGCGCGTTATAGATGATAGAGTCTTACACCCTTTGGATGTATTACGCGGTTATGCGGTACATGCAGTTGCTGGGATTGGTCATCCTGCAAAATTTTTTACCCGTTTACGTGATAGTGGGTTAAAAGTGCATTGTCACGAATTTCCAGATCATTATCTTTATAAGCCGAAAGATATTCAGTTTAATGATGATTTACCCGTGATTATGACTGAAAAGGATGCGGTGAAATGTCAGCATTTTGCCGATCCACAACATTGGTATTTACCCATTGAAGCTCGCTTGCCAAATCGGTTTGCCGAACAATTAATGAATCAACTTGAAAGGAGAAAAAATGGATAAGAGATTGCTTGATATTTTAGTTTGTCCTGTTACTAAAGGGCCTCTGATTTACGATAAAGATAATCAGGAATTGCTTTGCACAAGCGCACGACTCGCCTATCCTATTCAGGAAGGCATTCCTGTTATGCTGTCTGATAAAGCTCGCCATTTAACACTTGAAGATGTAGAAAAAATAAAAAAATCCCACCATGATTAAAGTCTTATTTGTATGTATGGGCAATATTTGCCGTTCCCCCACTGCCGACGGGGTATTTGCTAATTTAGTTAAAAAAGAAGGATTAAGGGATCAAATTAAGATTGATTCCGCTGGTACACATACCTACCATATTGGTGAGCCACCCGATTTGCGTTCACAAGAAGCCGCTCTTAAACGAGGTATTGATTTGAGCGAGCTACGCGCTCGCAAAGTGGAAAAGAGTGATTTTAGTCAGTTTGATTATATCTTGGCGATGGATAAGGATAATTATCAGGGATTGCAAAAAATCTGTCCGCAAGAGCAGGCAGATAGATTGCACTTATTCCTTGATTTCGCACCCCATTTAGGGGTACAGGAAGTTTCTGATCCCTATTTTGGGGGCGTGAAGGGTTTTGATGATGTGCTTGATTTAGTGGAAGCAGCGAGTATAGGGCTGTTGGCTGAAATACGCCAACGCCTTAATTAAGTCAATTTGTCAACGCGCTCGATAGGTAATACGCCCTTTTGTTAAGTCATAAGGCGTTAATTGTACGGTTACTTTGTCACCCGTTAAAATGCGAATGTAATGTTTACGCATCTTCCCAGAAATATGGGCGGTGACAATGTGATCGTTTTCTAATTTAACACGAAACATCGTATTAGGTAACGTCTCTGCGACGATACCTTCCATTTCAATACTTTCTTCTTTAGCCATTATTTAGTTATCAGTTAGTCAGTTAAGAACTATTTATTGTACACCATTTTCTTTAATTTTGAATCAGAATTTTCAGAATTATAAAAATCAAGAATTTATTTTGAATCTTGTCTTAATTCTGAAAATTCTCAAATTCTTAAATTCTGATTCAAACAATAAATTAATCATCAAATATTGATGAAAAAATGATTTGAATCAGAATTTTCAGAATTTGAGAATTTTCAAATTCTGATTCAAACAATATTCGAGAAACACCCAAAGCTGAAGCTTTGGATTCCAGAACGTTCAAACAAATGACAAAAACCATTCACCATTCTTTATGTGTCGATTTAGACGGCACATTAATAGCCACAGATACATTATGGGAAAGCGTGTTATTACTATTAAGACAGCATTTCCTATTAATTTTCAAACTGCCTTTTTGGCTTTTACAAGGCAGAGCCTATCTTAAACATCAAATTGCCCAATATGTCACGCTAGACGTAGCAACTCTCCCTTACCATGAAAATCTGTTGCGCTTTTTACAGGATGAAAAAAACAAAGGGCGTATGCTAGTACTCGCAACGGCGGCTCATCAAAGCATTGCACAAGCAGTTGCTGATCATTTAAAACTGTTTGATGTTATTATCGCTAGCGATGCACAGATTAATATGAAAGGGGCAACTAAACGCGACGCGCTCAAAGAACGTTTTAAGACTTATGACTATATCGGCGATTCCCGTGCAGACTTACCTATTTTACACGAAGCCCATGAAGGCTTTTTAGTCGCGCCGAGTCGTGCTTTACAGAAACAGTTTATTTGTCCACCTGAAAGAATATTTTCCACCCCTAAAACCACTTTATGGGATTGGCTAAAAACATTGCGCCCTCATCAATGGGTGAAAAATGCTCTGATTTTTTTACCACTGATATTGGCTCACCAATTATTTGATTTAAATCAATTGGGAGTAAGCTTATTAGCGTTTATCGCTTTTAGTCTTATTGCCTCATCGGGCTATATCTTAAATGATTTACTAGACTTAGCCGCAGATCGTATTCATCCCACAAAAAAAGCGCGTCCTTTTGCCTCTGGGCGTATCCCAATACAATATGGTTTACCATTATTTGCCCTTTTAGTTTGTTTCAGTTTTTCCCTCTCACTATTATGGTTGCCCATCCAATTTACGGGACTATTGGGTTTATACTTCTCAATGAGCATCGCTTATTCATTTTATTTCAAGCAAAAACTCATTGTAGATGTACTTGTCTTAGCAGGGCTATACACCCTGAGAATATTAGCGGGCGGACTCGTCATTTCTATTCCTATCTCCCCATGGTTACTGGCTTTTTCCATGTTTATTTTTACCAGTTTAGCCTTTCTTAAACGCTATGTTGAGTTAATGCATCTGATAGACAAAGAAGAGGTGCTTAAACGTCGTAGCTATGAAAAAGGTGATCTGGAAATGATCGCCAGTATGGGAACAACAAGTGGCTATATTGCGATATTAGTATTTGCACTCTATCTCAACAGCGAAAAAGTCAGTACGCTTTACATGTCGCCACTTATTCTATGGCTAATTTGTCCGATTTTGTTGTATTGGATCACTCGTGTTTGGTTTTTAGCCCATCGTCAGAAAATGTTAGATGATCCTGTGCTGTTTGCATTAAAGGATAAAACAAGTTGGCTTGTTGTGGCTTCTATTATTGTTCTGATGTTAATTGCTCAGATTGGCTAACTAAAAGACTGAGTCGTTACTGAAATTTTTAAAAAACGGCGGAATTGAGTGAAAAGATGCCTTTGATAATTTATCAAAGGCATAAGAAATCAGCCAGGTAGGGTGGGCAAACAAAAAGACGTGTGCAACGGCATTTCTATAAACCTCTTTTTCAGGGTAAATCTCTTGGTATTTTAACGTTTTGCCGTTGCACCAAAAAGACGTTTTCGATTCGAGTCGAGGCTAACGTTTTTTTTGAAAAAAAAAACGTTAGCCTCGACTAAAGTTTTTTTGAAGAAAAAACTTTAGCCTCGAATTTAGTTTTTTGAAAAAAAACGAAAACCTCGAAACCACCCTACCCGGCTTTGGACGTTTTTTGGAGTTCAACGCTTTAGCTTTGGACGTTTTTTGGAGTTTAGCTTTGAACGTTTTTTGGAGTCCAACGCTTTAGCTTTGAACGTTTTTTGGAGTTCAACATTAACTTTGAACGTTTTTTGGTCTCCAACATTAACTTCGCAGCCCAGCATTTTAACTCTAGTCTAACTAAAAGACTGAGTCATTACGGAAATTTAAAAAAAACGGCGGAATTGAGTGAAAAGATGTTAAGATAAATTATCAAAGGACTATGAAATAAGGCGTTAAGATGATTGTCATCGCACTGCTATAGTTCTTCGCAGATGAAAAGGTATTTTTAAAAAAATCATATGTTATAAT
>JAOZSV010000117.1 GCA_029939505.1 Thiotrichaceae bacterium
ATTCAGAAAAAGAGTTGGAGTCAAACCTCAGAGGTTTTCAAAACCTCTGAGGTTTCAAGTGAACTTATTTATCTGAACAACTATCGCTTTTTTTCATAGATAAACTGTTGATTGTAAAAAAGTTTTTAAAACACAGTCTTATTAAGTTAAATATCACCTCAATTCATGGTTTTATTGCACATCTTTCCACCGCAGCCAACACTTCTTTTAACACAGGCTTCTTAGTAAAAGTCAGCACTTCACCCGGCGACACCTCTTCAAAAACGCCATCAGCAACATTAGCACTCTCATAAACCAACAAAATCAGATCACGCCGCTCCGCCTGACGCACTTTTTTCAATTTACGCTGCAAATATTGAGGATGCCAAAAGCCAATAATTTCTATCAAAGCACGTCGCCCATCCTTACGATGAGTCAACGAAAAATCTGGAATCATCACTGTATCACCAAGAATAATTAATTCATCCTCACGCGCCAACTCCCATTTTCGCTTAACTCCCCCATATTTCGCTTCAAATTCAGCCGCAAAATCCGCTTCAAGCTGACTATCAAACATTCCTGATGCCTTAAAATGAGTGCGTAATGGCGTACTATCATCTAAAGTATAATGCAAAGAACGGGCATTATCAGGGGGCTGCACATCAGCATCCATGCGCCAACTTTGACAAAGCAACATGGCAGGTAAAAATTTCGCAAATTGCAACCCATAACGAATTGTTGACTTGACAAAAGGTGAAATGGGACCATGTAAAATAATCTGATACCCATGCTGCGGGATAGGATAAATCGTGTGCATCAACCTAAATAACTTAATGTACTTAAATAAATCCTTATAACCATCGCGTACAATAATATCAACTTCACGCGCCCAATATAATAAACCACGCGCCACTTCTAAATTATAACGGGCAATTAAATCAACAGGCGTAAAAATTTCACTGAGTCCCAATAAAATCCTCTCCTCCATCAAATCAGCAAACAAAGCTTGCTCAACCTGTTCCGTTGTTATACCAAATTGTGCCGCCTTCTCTGCCACTGCTTGCGCCCGTGTCCTTGTATTCAATAAATCACCTTTCACTGTGACAGGACCCAAATTAAACAGTGCTGCACGTAATTCAACAGGATTAGCAGGTGACTCATTACCAAAAACACAACCTTTCTCCAACACATTCGCTAAACCGCGAATAATGCGATAATCCAAACTTTCCCCCTCAAAAGCCCGCAACGCATCTGCTAACTCACCTCGACTACGCCCAACATAAGCCTTAACTATTTGTATCAACTGACTCGCAATATTCAAATAATGATAATCATTAGGCAAAGCCAACGGCATAATACTATCGCGCCGTTTTTTTAAACGAGGCAATATGAGTTCTGATTTAAGCATTTGGTGAATTGTGAATGAGGAAGGTGGGCAGTAAAAGATTGCCCACCCTACCTGAAAAATTTGAGGATTGTCGATTGTAGGGTGGGCAAATGGAGTACATTCGAGGCTAAAGTTTTTCTTTAAAAAACTTTAGCCTCGAATGCTTTAGCTTTGTATTTTGGAGTACAACGCTTTAGTCATGTAGGTCGGGTTAGATGGCGTCGCAAAGTAACCCGACATTTATCTGTACAAAGTTACAAAATAACAAAAGTACCCAATAACACTGCAAGTCCAATAATCATGGCAAACGCATAGTGATATAACATCCCGGTTTGGACGTTACGAGCCACGCTGGAAAACCAACCTATCGTGTTAGCAGTGCCATTGATTAAACCGTCAATGGTTTTGATGTCGCCCATTTTCCAGAATTTATCGCCGACGCGACACGCTCCACCGGCAAAAAACCAGTCATTAAATCTGTCGAAGCCATATTTATCAAGCAGTATTTTATAAGGCACTTCAATATTTTTTACAATTTCACCCGGTAAATCTGGGCGGATCATGTAAAAATAATAGGCTGTACCAAAGCCAAATAGGGCTAACCAGAAGGGCGGTTGTAATAAACCATGCCCTATAAAACTGATAATTATCCAGGCGAAAGAACTATCGGATTCATGTCCTGCGAAAGCATTATGAGCCGCTTCTACAAAAATAGCCCCATCAAAATAGTGACCAAATAATAGGGGACTTATGGTGAACATCCCTATAAATATTGAGGGTATTGCTAATGCGATTAATGGTCCTGTGACCACACTGGGCGTTTCATGTAAATGTTCGCGGGTGTGTTCATCCATACGCTCTTTACCGTGAAAGGTTAAGAAGAACATGCGGAATGTATATAGGGCGGTAATAAAGACACCCAGTAAAACGGCATAATAGGCAAAAAATGCGCCCGCCCTTTCTGCTTCGTAGGCATGATGCGCCGCTTCGATAATGGCATCTTTGGAGAAGAAGCCGGCGAATCCGGGAAAACCAATTAATGCTAATGAACCAATTAACATTGTCCAATAGGTTATGGGTAGATATTTTTTCAGCCCACCCATTTTACGCATATTTTGTTCATGGTGCATGGCGATAATGACAGAACCTGCGCCCAAGAATAAAAGGGCTTTAAAAAAGGCATGAGTCATTAAATGGAAAATACCCGCAGCATAAGCGGAGGCACCCAAGGCAACGGTCATATAACCTAATTGCGATAGCGTCGAATAGGCAATAACGCGCTTAATGTCGTTTTGTACGATGGCTAAAATTCCCATAAAAAATGCGGTTATTGCGCCAATCACTAAAACAAAGCTCAGTGCGGTTTCACTCAATTCAAATAGCGGCGACATACGCGCGACCATGAAGATACCTGCTGTCACCATCGTTGCGGCGTGAATCAAGGCGGAAATGGGGGTGGGACCTTCCATTGAATCTGGTAGCCAAACATGTAATGGGAATTGTGCTGATTTACCCATTGCACCGATAAAGAGTAAAATACAGATTACCGTCATGGCTGACCATTCTGTGCCAGAAAAGATACTGATGGTTTCTTCATAATTACCCGCTTGTGCCAATCCAAAAACTTCGGTATAACTGAGACTGTTAAAAGTCATCAATACAGCGGCAATACCTAAAACAAAACCAAAATCACCGACGCGATTGACTAAAAAGGCTTTGAGATTTGCATAGATAGCCGTTTCCCTGGTGTACCAAAAACCGATGAGCAAGTAAGAAACTAAGCCTACTGCTTCCCAGCCGAAAAATAACTGGACGAAGTTGTTAGACATCACCAACATCAACATGGAGAAGGTGAACAGGTTAATATAGCTGAAGAAGCGTTGGTAGCCAGGATCGTCGCGCATATAACCAATGGTATAAATATGCACCATCCAAGAGACAAACGTCACCACAACCATCATTAAAGCCGTGAGCGAGTCAATCATAAACCCAATTTCAAGAGAAATATTACCTGCGACCAGCCAGGTGTATAGGGTTTCATTGAAAATTTCATGCCCTCCAAAAACAATTTGATAGAAGACATAGAGCGATAGAAAAAAGGAAAGCCCTACGGCACTGATAGTGACCCGATGGGCGAAACGCCGACTCACGGGAAATAATCCCGCAATAATAGCTCCAACAAGGGGGGCTAATACAATAATAAGAGCTACATTTTGCATAATATAATGACTTCTCCTCAAGTTAAGAACACTGAACGAAGTTTAAATTTTTTATTTTAACATTTATAAGGCAATTAAAACAATAAGGTTTTCGATCAAGCTATTTAGCACAACGTACTTACGTTAATGTTGAAATATGGTAACTACTCAGCCTTGAAATAAATTGCAAGGCTTAAAGCATTCGAGGCTAAAGTTTTTTGAAGAAAAACTTTAGCCTCGAATAGTCTGTTAAAACAGACTAATTAGAGAGAAAGTTTAGCTGGTTTTAGCCTGCTTTGGCTTTTCGCCTTGAAATTGATTTCAAGGCGCTGAGTAGTTACGAAATATGTTGAATAAAGTTTTTTGAGTTCACTACTTATAGTAATCTCTGTACAGAACAATTTTTTATAAGTCATTTTCATCATATAAAATATTTTTTATATGTAAAATCAAATAGTTATAAATACCCATTTTTTATCTTGTACAGCGCTTCTTGACATTTTTTTTAATCCGTGTAAAATATGTAACCATAAATGCCGAGGTGGCGGAATTGGTAGACGCGCTAGCTTCAGGTGCTAGTGGGGGCAACCCCGTGAAGGTTCAAGTCCTTTTCTCGGCATAAATTCTTGATTTATCACTCATTTCTTCTCTTCACCATTATTATCTAATCTGCTCCATTTTTTGTTCTGTACAGAGGAAAATAATGGATTTCAATCAAACATGAGCTATTTTAGCACAATGTATTTACGTTAATGCTGAAATATGTTGAACAAAGTTTTTTTCATTCACAATAGTAATGTCAAACATACTGGTTAAACCTTGTGTTTGTTCATCACTCAATCCAGACACCAGCATTAAAAACTGCTTTTTATCAATTTTCAACCTTTTACGCAATTTTGAGTATTTATCCACAAATTGGCGAAATTCACCTGATTTACATTCCACAAATACTGGAATCGTCTTATTTATTAGAAAAAAGGTATCCAGTTCATTTTTATCCTTATCAGGAAAATGGATCGTAAAACTTCTTAAAGCAGAAAAGCTAATCTGACGTTCATGACAGAATGCCATCAATTTCATAAAAGCAAACCACTCTAGCCATTCACCATTAAAAAATTTGATGATTGGCTGTGCCGTTTGTAAAGACAAATGTATTTTATTTTCTCTTCTTTTGACAAAAGATTTCGCCACAAAAGCATATTCATAAAGTTCTTGACAGAACTCTTTAATAAGTACAGCCTCTTCTTGACTGTAATCAGATAGATTCAGAGTGACATTGGTGTATCCTTTATTTTGGATACGTTTAATTTTGTCACTCACTGTTTTTAGCAAATCATAATTCTCCCCCAATTTAACCGCCACCTCATCAAAAAACCCTGTTGTATCAACAGCTTCTTCATCAACTTTAATCTGAATTTGTTGATGTTCAAACCACTTTAAAATAGGTTCATACTGTTGACTCTCACTCATCACTGTCGTGTTAAAAATATCTATTTCTGCGTTTTCATTGTTTCCATTAGAAACTTGAGTCGCCGTCGGTGACATACTTTCTTGCAAACAACGAAGTTCCTTTCGCACACGAAAGTATTTTATTAATACATTTTTGATGAAATGTAACGTATCATATATCGGCATTGCTTGCTTGCAAACAGGGCATTTAACCTTCTTACCGATATGTTGATTAGGCACTTCTCGCAAATGCCCACATTTATTACATCTAAAAATCGCCATTAACTTAATTTATCCTCCAACGTTTGGATTAACGTGAATAGAGACAAGAAACCAAGTTTTCTGATTTGAGACCTGTCGTTTTCTCTCAGGTCTGTCGTTTCCTCTCATTGTAAATATAAACAATAACCGCCATGAAGATCAGGTCTGTTTGGTCCGGTATAAACGCCCATTCCACAACCTTTATTAATCGTGTACTTTGTCATAAGCGACCGCCCTTTTATCCACAAACAATAACCTCCATGTATATCCGGTCTATTTGGTCCCACATAAGTCCCACCCGGTGTACAATTTTTATTTGACGTATAGCTGGTATGTATTTCAAAGACCCCCTTTGAGTAGTGAAGACAAATACCACCATGTTCTTCTGCTTTATGCGGTCCAATATAAACCGCATCATGACCGCATTTTTTCGTCAAGGTATATGTACCCCAAAGTTCTGGGGATTGTGAGAAGGCAACAATAGGAACAAAAAAAGTCAGAATGACTAGAATACTCTGTTTTTTCATAATAATAATGCGAATCAAGAGTTGACATGACATTTTGGGCGTTTAGTCCAACGCTTTAGCTTTGGGCGTTTATAGGAGTCCAAACCTTTAGATTTGGGCGTTTATAGGAGTCCAACGCTTTAGCTTTGGGCGTTTATAGGAGTCCAACGCTTTAGCTTTGGAACTGTGATATTAATTCGCCAAAGCTGAAGCGTTGGACTTCAAAAAACGCCCAAATCTAAAGGTTTGGACTCCAAAATGACCCAAAGGTTTGGACTCCAAAATGACCAAAAGCTGAAGCGTTGGACTCCAAAATTCGCCAAAATGCTTCAGCACTTATTAAACATCCCCCGCAATTTTTTTGGTAATCACCCACTGTTGGCTAATCGACAAAATATTATTGACTGTCCAATACAACACCAAACCAGATGGGAAAAAGGCAAAAAACACGGTAAACACAATCGGCAAAGCCAACATCACTTTTTGTTGTATCGGATCAATGGGGGCGGGATTAAGGAAATGTTGTCCTAACATCGTTGCACCCATAATAAGCGGTAGTACAAAGAAGCGATCAGGAGACGATAAATCATCTAACCAGAAAATGAAACTCGCTTGACGTAATTCAACGCTTTCTAATAAAACCCAGTAAAGGGCAATAAATACCGGAATCTGAACCACAATCGGTAAGCAGCCACTTAACGGATTTATCTTCTCCTTTTTATATAATTCCATCATCGCCTGATTGAGGCGAGATTTATCATCACTATAACGTTCTTTAAGGGTGACTAGACGTGGTTGCATACGGCGCATATTCGCCATTGATTTATAACTTGTCGCAGAAAGTTGGAAAAAAGCCAGCTTAATCAGCATCGTTAAAATGATAATTGCCCAGCCCCAATTACCAACAATGTCATGAATCGTATCTAACATCCAAAACAAAGGTTGAGCGATAAACCATAACCAGCCGTAATCCACTGTTAAATCTAGTGATGGTGCCAATTCTGCCAGCTTATTTTGTAATTTAGGACCTGCATACAAGGTAATTGATAACGTTTGTTGATTATGAGGTGCGATATTTTGGGTTGGACCATAAAGTCCAAGTATATAACGATTACCCATCGTAAGCATCCTAGCATAGTAATTATAAATTTGCTCACGTTCTGGTACCCACGCGCCGACAAAATAATGCTGAAGCATAGCAGCCCAGCCATTAATCCAACCGGTGCGATGTTCTTCTTTAAAACTCGCCTCCTGCATCTCGTCAAAAGGAATTTTGTCGTAACGACTATCAGGGCTTGAAATCGCGCCACCCATATAGGTGTATAGAAAACGGGAACCCCCTAAGTCGGCTTCGGTGCGCTGAAATTGTCCATATAACCGGCCTTGCCAGGGTTTATTACTGTTATTTTCAACAATATGTTTCACGTCAATCACGTAGCTGCCACGTTGGAAAGAATATACTTTTGTGACTTTAATGCCTTTTTCCTTATCTTCCCAAAACAGTTTAACCTCCAACTTGTCGCGACCATCCATGAGACGATAATTCTGATGCTTTGCTTGATAAACCGCTTGATGTGTTGGTGCAGAGTCTTTAGACAACAAACCGGATTGTGCCACAAATAAATTGGGCAATTGATCATTCATTAAGCGAAATGGATTCTCCGGCGTTTTCATTTCAACAGGATAATCAAGTAAGTAAAGTTGTCGCACGTCGCCGCCTATCGTATCAATTTTAAGTTTTAGCACATCTGTTTCAACGGTGATAGGCGATTCGCTAGGCAACAATTGCCTCATTTGCATCGTTGGCAAGTCAACTGGCCCGACTTGTGAATCTTGAGGGGTAGGTAATTCAGATTCAGAATCCGCAGAAGAAGTGACAGTAGGTGTCTCAGAAGTGGGTGTCTCAAGAGTCGAAGTAGGCGTACCAAGAGTCGAAGGTGGCTTTGTACCATAATCTTCTTGCCAAGCCTGATACAACATTAACACAATAAAAATCAAGGTAAAAGTCAGAAGGAGTCTCATATTTTCCATAGTTTATTTATTTTCCTTATCTATATTCTTTCGTTCGGGAACAGGATCAAAACCGCCTGGATGCCAGGGGTGACAACGGAATATTCGTTTAATAGCTAACACGATGCCATATAAAACACCGTGCGTTTTAATGGCAATCAGTGCATATTCAGAACAACTCGGATAGAATCGGCAATGCGGACCTAACAAAGGACTGATAAGCAATTGATAGCCTCGTATTAAGAAAATCAGGATTTTTTGCATCGACGTGATAAATTAAGCCAATGCCTTGCTAATGAATCTAGCAGAGTATGACTATTGATTTGCTCAACCCCATTTTTTGCTAAAACAACATAGTCTATTGCAGCTAAAGAGGAGTGATGATAACGAAAACTTTCACGAATTAAGCGTTTAATGCGATTTCGATCCACCGCTCGCCTAACCCGTTTTTTTGCAATCGCCAGCCCTAAGCGAGCAAAATGCGGCCCATTGGCTCTCGCTAATACCGTAAAATAATTGTCCCTTGATTGACAAGGTTGTTCAAAAACAAACTTGTATTCTCTTGCTTTTAAGAGACGTTGTTGTCGCGTGAATGGATAGGTGGATTTCATCAATAATGGTGAATAATGGTAAATGGTAAATGGTGAATGGTGAATGGTTTGAATAATTCACCATTCACCATTCACCATTCGAGGTTTGAGTTTTTTTTTCAAAAAACTCAATTCTAGGTTCAAGTTTTTTCGGTAAAAAAACTTGAACCTAGAATCGAGGCTAAAGTTTTTTCTTAAAAAAAACTTTAGCCTCGAATCGAAACCATTATAATTAAGCGCTAAGAATTTTACGCCCTTTGGCACGTCGGGCATTGATAATAGCACGCCCACTTCTTGTACTCATACGGCTACGGAAGCCGTGACGACGTTTGCGTTTAATATTACTGGGTTGGAAAGTTCTTTTCATAATTTTCGTTCCTTTATTAAAAAATCTAAAATTCTATTTTCTGACTTAATCACTTGTCAAGACATTTTGGAAAATTTAAATTCTTATTTAGAATTTCTAAATTAATAATGTGTCTAAAACTAAAGCCTCAAATGCTTTAACTTTATTGGAGTTCAACGCTTTAGCTTTGGAAGGAGTAATTAACTCTTGTAAATAACATTATTTAAAGCTAAATATTATATAATAATTCCTATTTGACAATACATCAAAATCATTGTGGAATGTAAATAGATTTTTTAGAAACAAAGAGATGTAGGGTGGGTAGGAACGAAGTGGAAACCCACCATTTTTTGTGGTGTGGGTGGAGCGTTCGCTCTACCCACCCAACATTTTTACCTCATAATATAAGCATAAGAATGTGCATCAAATAAAATCGTTTCAAGGTTTCCGTTTTTTGAAGCGGAAACCTCGAAAACTAAACCTGACAGGTTTTTAAAACCTGTCAGGTTTGAAGCAACGTTGTAGAAATTATTTTGTGCATGTTCCATATCACAATTAACAATTAACAATTAACAATTAACACATTATGTTTTTTGAGATTCCCAGAAAAGAATTACTCATCCCCTTAAAAATGATTATTGGAGTCGTTGAACAACGGCAAACTTTGCCCATCTTGGCTAATACCTTGACTTATGTCAAAGATAACAAGCTACATCTGACAGCCACAGATGCCGACGTGGAAATTGCTTGTTCTTTGTCCCTAGAAGACGGCGCAGTGGATATAGGAAATGAGGGAGAAACGACTATTCCAGCACGTAAGTTCTTCGACATTTGTAAGTCGCTACCTGAAGGTGCAATCATTCAAGTAGAGACGACAGAAGAAAATCAAGCGATGCTCAAAACGGGTAAAAGTAAATTTAAACTACAAACCTTACCTGCCGAAGATTTTCCATCGACTCCTCAACTCACAGAACCGACTGAGTTTGAGATTTCTCAACAGGACCTTAAAAAATTACTTTATAAAACATCGTTTTGTATAGCCGTCAATGATGTTCGGTATTATTTGACGGGGTTATTGTTGGAAATTGGCGACGGAAAAATTTCATTAGTCGCTACAGATGGTCATAGAATGGCAGTCGCACAGCACCAATTTGAAAGTGAACAAGAGGCTAGTGTGATTATTCCACGCAAGGCTGTTATGGAATTGTCAAAAATGCTCACCGATGATGATTCAAATGTCAAAGTGACATTTGATGAAAACCATATTCGATTTGAGTTAAATGAGGCATTAGTAATCACCTCAAAACTCATTGATGGACAATTTCCAGATTGGCAAGGGGTTCTGCCCGCCAATCCCAACAAAATAGTCATTGGCGAAACTGCCCTATTGAAACATTCACTAAGCCGCGCCTCAATACTCTCCAATGAAAAATATAAAGGAGTACGACTGACGCTGGCACCTAACGTTTTAACCATCAGTGCAAAAAATGCCTATCAAGAAGAGGCAGAGGAAATCGTAGAAGTTGAATACGAGGGCGAGGAACTGGAAATCGGTTTTAATGGTACTTATATACTTGACGCGCTTAATGTCGTTTCTACGAAAATGGCACAATTTGCTTTATCAGATTCTAATAGTTCATGTCTAATTACAGAGGAAGACAATGAGGATTGTAAGTTTGTTATTATGCCAATGCGTCTTTAAACTCTTAACGCCTTGAAACTATAAAGTTTCAAACTCAAAAAACAACTCAAATTGATTTAAGTCAAGGTTATAATCAAATTGACGAGTATACTGGCACCGTAAGTAGTGATTAATGGCTTTAAACTTGACTTTATAGGTGGAGAAGTCCAATCGCGACTTGATATATATAGATTTTCAGAAAAATATTTGGAGCCAAACCTCTGAGGTTTCCAAAACCTCAGAGGTTTTTGGTGAAGTTATTTATCTGAACATCTATAATATTGTTCAAAAAATCTCTTTTTGGATTTTTAGAACAAAACGTTGTAAGTGTAAACTCATGTTGGGTGGTTTTCGCTTAAAAAGTGGCCCAGCAGAGCTACTTTTTTTATTTATCTTTATTAGGAGAATAGTAGATTATGAGTCGAAAAATTTGGGCATTGATTGCAGGGGCAGCCCTGTTATCGCTACAGGGTGTCAGTACAGCATCTGTTGACGCACCGCCAAAAGAGTTATCGAAAGAGACTAAGGCTTGTGTTGCGTGTCATAAGAAACATAACCCTGGTATTGTTCAGCAATGGGGTGACAGTAAGCACTATGGTGCCAGTGTCGGTTGTTATGAGTGTCATGCCGCTGAAGCGTCTGATGTTGATGCTTTTATCCATGAGCCAAAGAAAGTCGGTGAAGGCAAGCCTATTTCCATTATTGTTTCGCCTAAAGACTGTTCCAACTGCCATGAAAAGGAAGTTAAGGAATACACCCAATCCCACCATGCACAAGGTGGACGTATTTTGGGTTCCATGGACAACCTGTTAGCCGAAGTTGTTGAAGGTAACACAGCGTTTACAACTGCCGCAACCAGTGGTGAATCCGCTGCAGTTGTTAATGGCTGTTGGCAATGTCACGGGACAGAAGTTAAGGTCCTGAAAAATGATAAAGGTGAAGTCACAGGATTGGATCCAGCTACTTGGCCAAATACGGGTATTGGTCGTCTGAATCCAGATGGTTCCAGAGGTTCCTGTACAGCTTGTCACTCTCGTCACAACTTCTCCGTCGCTCAAGCACGCCAACCAGAAAACTGTGGTAAATGCCACATGGGTCCTGATCATCCCCAATATGAGATTTATATCGAATCCAAGCACGGTATTGCTTTCCGGGCAAACGTGGATAAGATGAATCTGGATAATCCTAAGTGGATTGCTGGTGAAGACTATGATGCTGCTCCAACTTGCGCGACTTGTCACATGAGTGCAACAAGAGAGCAGGATGTGACTCACGATGTCGGCTTGCGTATTTCTTGGACTAATCGTCCAGCAATCTCAGTTCGTCCTGAAATCTCCGATGCTAAAATGGGTTTGCCTGGTGCAGAGATCAAATGGGATGAGCGCCGTGATAACATGAAAGATGTCTGTTCTGCTTGTCATAGTGAAGCCTTTATTGACGGATTCTATGTGCAATATGACGGGTTGATTCATCTTTACAATACCAAGTTTGCCATTCCTGGATTAGCTTTATATAAGGCAGCTAAACCATTGTTTAAGAGACAGATTAAGTTTGCCAATGAAATTGATTTCGTTTGGTTTGAGATTTGGCATCATGAAGGTCGTCGTGCGCGTCACGGTGCCTCTATGCAAGGTCCTGACTATACACATTGGCATGGTACTTATGAAGTAGGTAAACACTTCTATACTGAATATGTCCCATTATTGGAAGAGTTGATTGAAGCGAATATTGATTCCAAAGATGCGGATAGAAAGAAAGTGGCCGAAGAACTCAAGGCAATGCTTGATCAAGTGCTGAACGATGAGTTTGTCGTCAATAAGGAAACAGGCGAGAAGAGTACTGGTCATTTGTGGTTTATTGGTAAAATGAGTAAAGAAGAAACTGCTGAACGTAAGCAAGAGATCGGTGACTTCAAAAAAAGATACGGTAATAATCAATAGAAGTTTGTACTTTGGACTGATTTTTTCATAAGAGGCTTCCAAAACCTCTTATGGATTGAGAAAATCATCCAAAGCTCAAATAAACATTAAAAGCCCTCACCGAAATTCGGTGAGGGCTTTTTTTTTATGCCAAACCCTGAACAACCCATTCCACTATTATTCAATATAAAATATCTGAAAATTTCTGCACAGCTAATAACTACAAGGATTGTTTATAAGAAAGGATTGATAACAAAACATTAAAAATCAAAGAGTTAATAAACTCTGACCGAGTGATTATCCTTTTTTATAAATAATCCTTGTAGTTTTCGAGGCTAAAGTTTTTTCGTTAAAAAAACTTTAGCCTCGAATTGTGTTTGGGTTAAGTATTTACTTCTTCCCAACAGTAACAATCACAAATTTATCTAAGTCAAGTCGCCGTTTAAAAGCGTCTTTAATCATTTCCAATGTAACCGCTTCGACATTCTTATTAAAATTGTGCAGATAATCTAGCGGCAAACCATAAAAACCAATCAATGACAAATAAGTAATAATATCGCTATTTTCGGCGATGCGTAATGGAAATCCCCCTGTGATGCCCTGTTTAGCTTTTTTTAACTTACTCTGATCAGGACCTTTTTCAATAAAGTCGCGCAATACATCTTGCATGACTTTTAATGCTTGAGCAGTTTGTTCATTACGCGTTTCTAAACTCGCCATGAATGGCCCTGCAACTCGCAGTGGAAAAAAATGACTATAAACGCTATAAGCCAAGCCGCGTTTTTCACGCACTTCTTCTGCCAAATTTGAGACTAAACCACTGCCGCCCAATATATAATTGCCCACATACAGGCTAAAATAATCAGGATCACCTCGTGCCATACCAGGTTGACCCATTAATATATGCGTTTGTGTTGAGGGATGATCGATATGTCTCTTATGTGCTTTGCTTAAAGCGGCAACTGGCGGTAAAGTCGAGGGCAATTCACCCGTTGGCAATCCCGCCACAATCGTTTTAGTCAGCTCTTCTGCCCCTTTTCTATCTAAAGCACCGACTATTGCGACGATGGCATTTTTTGCCACATAGTAGCGAGCATGAAATGCCTTGATCTCATCACGGTTTATTGCAGCCACACTCTCAAGCGTACCGTTAGATGAGCTTGCCATCGGATGCGTACCAAAAACGTCACGATAAAACGCTTTTTGTATAATCGCACCGGGTGATTGTTGTTGATATTTTAAATAAACCAACTTTTGTTGCCTGATTCGTTCAAGCGATGCTTCATCAAAATCAGGTTGCGCCAGTAACAAAGCCAACATTTTTAGGGCGGGTTGTAACAATTGAGCATCTGTGAGACTGCGTAAGCTGATTGTTGCCATATCGCGATCAACTGAAAAACCGATTTCAGCACCTAAATTTTCATAGGTTTCAGCGATTTTATCTGCCGAATATCCACCTGCCCCCTCACTGAGTAAGTTATTAGTGAGCATGGCCATACCCGATTGTTCACCATCACGAACACTACCGGCATCAAAGACCACTTCAATATCAACCATCGGTAAATCCGGTGCTGGCACAAAATAAACCCGTACCCCATTATCTGTTTGCCAATGTTGAATCGTTGGTATTGCAAAAGCGGTACTACAAAATAACATGCTAAGGAATGAGGCTTTAATCATAGCCGAAATTAAACCTGACAGGTTTTGAAAACCTGTCAGGTTTGGCTTAAATAAGAAAAATGCTTGAAATCTCATATTAATTAGTCTCTCCTGTCGTGGATTGATGATTTTCTAAAGGTTGTGGTTCTAACACGCCAACCGTTAAGTTCTTATTTATCAAATACTTACGAGCAATTTTTTCTACCTGCTCCGCTGTCACTGCCTTGATGTTATCCAAATACTGATCAAATAACTGCCAATCCAATCCTGTCGCCTCCAAAACGCCGATTTTCATGCCCTGATAAAACAGCGAATCCAATTCATACACTTGAGTGGCTCGTATTTGATTTTTTACCCGTTCCAATTCTGCTGTTTCCACAGGGGTCGTTTGTAACTGTTTAATTTGTTCTCGCAAAGCCTTTTCCAATTCAACAACAGTATGTGTATCGGTAGGCACCCCGCTGAATGTGAACAAATCTGTTAAACGGCTAAACGGATTATAACTTGCGCTGGCAGTGACGGCGATTTCTGAACCACGCACTAAATGTTTAGATAAACGGGCACTATCACCGCCATCCAATATGTAAGATAAAACATCTAGGGCATAAATCTCCCAGTGATTTTCTTCGGCAAAGGTATTTAAGACAGGCACTTTATAGCCCATAATAAAATAAGGGATTTTAGCGGGCAATTTAACAGTCACTCGTTTAATACCAAATTGCTCAACCTCTGGGCGTAAGTTTGGTGGAACAATATTACGGCGTTTGAGTACCCCAAAATATTGTTTAGCTAAAGCGAACACTGCCTGGGGTTTCACATCGCCAACCACGACGACAACAGCATTATTGGGGGCATACCAGCGTTGATACCATGTCTGCAAATCAGTCACCGTATAATTTTCAATATCACTCATCCACCCAATAATAGGGCTTTGATAAGGGCTGGTTTGAAAAGCCGTTGCCATAAAAATTTCATATAGTCGGCTGATAGGCTTATCTTCCGTTCGGATACGACGTTCCTCAGAAACGACTTCCCTCTCTTTTGCAAATTCTTTTTCGCCCAATAACAAATTCTGCATCCGATCCGCTTCCATTTCAAAACTGATGGATAAACGACTTTTTTCCACAGTCTGAAAATAAGCGGTATAGTCTTGACCTGTAAACGCATTTTCAGTGGCACCATTAATCGCCATAATGCGGGAAAATTCCCCAGAGGGATATTTCTTAGTCCCTCTAAACATCTCATGTTCTAACATGTGTGACAAACCCGTTTTGCCTGGGTACTCATAGCTGCTTCCCACTTTGTACCATATTTGGCTGACCACAACGGGGGCACGGTGATCCTCTTTAACAATTAAGTGAAGGCCATTATCCAACGTAAATTCCTGAACTTCACCAGCCATGAGTGCATTTCCCCATAACAAAATGAGTAATGCAGTGAATTGTAAATATTTGTAAAAAAACATCCAGTTCTCCATTATTAATTGATGTGACGCAGGGTTCTTCCAATTCAAATACCACCTCAATTCCACCGATTTCATCGGTGGCTATTCACATTTCACCCCGTTGGGGTTAGTTT
>JAOZSV010000118.1 GCA_029939505.1 Thiotrichaceae bacterium
CGAAAGAAACGATGTTTAAGAAATCCGATTTTTGAAAAAAAATCGGATTTCTAAGATCGAATAGAATCGCTTTGCGTAACATCAGTTAATTAGAGAGAGAGATTAGTTGAACCTGCTTTGGCTTTCAGCCTTGAAATTGATTTCAAGACTGAGTAGTTACTTTCATTTCGAGGCGATTTTTTTTGTAACGACTCAGGGCAACCACAAGGGGGTGCAGCCGACGACATAATCAGGGCAACCACAAGGAATTTGCCATAAAAATATTTTCGTCCGTATTAATATTAATAAGAATATTGTAGGCTGCACACCTTTATGTTTGCCCTGAGTCGTTACGTTTTTTTGAATGACCCGGCTTAAAACAATATCACGGTTTGTTTAGCGATATTTGAACGGAAGTTTATTGGCAAAGTGGAAAGTGCCATTTTTTCTTTATGGTAAATCGCACAAAATACATATTCGCCCGTCATCGCGCTAGGGGGAATTTGCATAACAATGCGGTGTGTTTTTTCCTCTCGTTTCAATCCATTTTTGAACGGCTGCGGCTGTAAACTGAGCATGTTATTCACTAAAAATACCCATTCGAGGTTTGAGTTTTTTGAAAAAAAACTCAAACCTCGAAACCATTCGGCTGATAAATAATAACCCACAAATCAACTTTTTCGGTCGGAACAGAATGAGAAAAGTCGCTGAGATTAATCGTGATCGTGGAACCGAGTTTATAAAAAGTCTTGGCATCAGTGAACGCCAAAGAAGAAATTTCATTGTGAACATCGAAAACTGTGGAATTGATTTGTCGCTCACGCGCTAAATAATCAAAAGAATAATCGGGGCATGAACGGCAAATAGTGGGCATTTCTTTTCTGAAAGACCTCCTGAAATCCCGGTATTCACGACGATTCCATATTTCCAAAAAAGGCTGTTGAAAGAGATTGCCAAAAGAAAGTTTCGCAGAATCTGGACAATTGCAACAGGGAGTTATATCACCGTTTACTGTCAAAAAAACAGAAGTCCATGGCCAGTGACAACGTCCCACTTTGTGAGGAGTGGACAATTGAATGTCGAAGCCTTTTGATTTGAAATCTTCACGAAGGGAAAAAAATTCCTCAAATTCCTCAGTATCATATTGGAGATGACCGGGCTGCTCAAGGTATGCCGTATTAAGGCCCTTAATAAGCACAGAATCCACTCCCAGATGATAAACGAAATCAATTATCTCAGCGAGTTCTTGCTGGTTTCTGTTCATAAGTACAACAACGACTCCCACTGAGGGTTGGGATTTTCCAAGGGATTTTCTTTGGCGAATGAATTCCTTGACGTTTTCGATCACTTCTCTGAACTTGCCCCCCCTTCCTAACAGATTCATAATTTTCTGGACGAATGCTATCGAGGGAAATGAACAACTTATCCAATCCTGAATCAATGAGTTCGCCACTCTTCTTTTCGTTCAACAAAGTACCATTTGTCACAAATTCTGTATAAATATTTTTGGATTTGCATATTTTAACCATTTCTACAATCCGTGGATTATTCAAAGGTTCTCCAATGCCATATAATCCTATATCTCTTAAAAAGGAAAATTGTGAAATAATGTACTCAAATTTGTCCAGCGTTAATTTCCCTTTTTTTGCGCTCAAATCCTCTATCGGACACATTATACACTTGAGGTTACAAATATTTGATATTTCAACCTGTATTGAAGTCGGATTGCCTAATACGGTTGAGGCATATATACGTTTGATTGCTTCAGAAGATAGTCGTTGATTTGATCGATCGAATTATTCATATTGTTCTCAACAATTGACATTATTTTTAAAAATGGTTATTACTCCCTCGTGCTAAAAATGAGGGAAAAATGGGGTTTATTCGCTCGCATAAATTTCGTACTCAGGTACGATATTAAGTACATTCGAGGCTAAAGTTTTTCTTCAAAAAACTTTAGCCTCGAATGGATTAGGGAATCAAACGGATGTATTCAAGGTGAAAGTGTCGGAGACGAGATTTTAGTTTTTTTGAAGAAAAAACTAAAACCTCGTCACTTGATTATTCTAAATCCTTCTTTGATTTAATCCGTTTATTTCTCAAATCCGTTGTACTTATAATGAGGCACTAGCTGAGTAGTTACATCAATTATAATATTATACACCCATTGAAAATTGAAAAAAAATCTTTTAGGAAATCAAAAAATAGGCAAAAAAAATACCAACGTTCTTAAAATGGTTTATAACAAAGGAAAACGATTAATTTTATCACTTTTTCAATGGATATAAAAATTTATTTTTACCTCTGTTCTTAAAAAAAATTGACCATTATTAGGTAAATTAGGTATAACCTAAATCCTGCAAGTAAAACTTTACCGCAACTTCCCGACACCATTTTCAAAAAGATGACCTCAAATTTTTACAATCAGCCATATTTTTGGTCTGATGAACCTCCTTGAACAAAAAATAGGAAGGAAAACGGCTCAATTTATATCAAAAGCTTCCGTTGCCAAAGCGTGTAATCAAAAGGTTCTCTCATCAGTAAACTGATAAAGCGTTCTGCCTGAACCTCTCCCAATGCATTCGAGGTTCAAGTTTTTCTTCAAAAAAACTTGAACCTCGAAATTAAATCTTCCATTCCTTTTGTTCTGATTTCAGTATCAGTTATCATAATTATCAAAAACCTTCACAAATGTTATCGGTTCAATGACTTTAATTTCAGCAAACTTTGAGAATTTCTTTAAAATTTTGTCATCAACGTATTAACATTTAATCTATGCTACGCTTGACGTTAGCAAGCGTAGTTGGCTTCTTGGCGTAAGTGGCCCGAAATTTTCTGTACCTGCCGCCATTCAGATGAATGATGGGTGGCATACCAAAGGTTGTAATTCTCTTGCAAGCGCATCCATAATTCGGGGCTGGTATCAAAAAGCGCGTGATAATCGTAATGCCATATCGGGCGATATTGAACCTTTTTCATGGAGAATATTGGACACCTTTTGTCGTGAAACGCCCAAGGCAACCGCTACTTTGGAAATATTCAATCCGAGTGGTTCAAGGTAGTGGCGTTTCAAAATTCCGCCGGGATGTACTGGCTGTCTCTTTCTGACTCGCATAATAATCTAATGATAATCTAAATAAATGTGTGATTATTTTTGAATAATTATGCTTGTTCTTAGCCGTTATGCAGTCGTAGAAAGTTTTTCTTGAAGCCAAATATTTATCAGAGTTTCGCTTGACAATCCCAGCCGGTGTGCTTGAGTTCTTACCCGTGATAATAAGTCTTTCGATATGGCACAATACATTTTATTTGAAATTAAATCAATTTCCATCTCAACTGTTTCCATAACTTCTTCGTAGTCGGCACTACTATGAGTATCCCAAAAACCACAAAATTCCTCAATGGTCTCAAAATTTTCTGGTAACATATCATGTTGCGCTAAATTTTTTTTATTTGGCATATTGTTTACGCTCCTTTTTATCCATATTTCGTGAACTCAAAATCAAAGCCTCCTTGGTCAACTTGTGTATAAAAAAAACAGCCAAATAACGCCCTGCTTTTGTTTGACCCAACGCCCGATAAACATCCTCACCGCGAAAATAACCCCTATTCATCCTCTTAATCTTTGGTTTGTTCAAAAAAACCTCTTCAACTTCTTCTGGAGATACATTGTGTTTTACTTCAAGCTTTTCTACAATATCTTCCAGCCAGATAAAACCTATAATTTTCACTTTTTGTCATCCTTTTGGGATGGTTTTTATTCCAAAATTAAGTTCCATGACCAATTGTTTATTTCAATTGACGTTTCTTATTAGCAAGCGTAAAATGCGTTGGACGTACCTACGCGGCCAACATTATAAGTAGGTACAAGTCTTTTAACATTTTTTTGAAGTAAGAAATCCGATTTTTGGAAAAAATCGGATTTCTTGAGAGCTTTATTAAAAATGTTTTCGATTCTAGGTTCAAGTTTTTTACCGAAAAACTTGAACCTAGAATTCAGTTTTTTGAAGAAAAACTGAAACCTCGAAAAGACTTATGCGTACCTACTTAATTAACTGAATCCTCCATTAATTTCCATAAAAAAAGGTGGGTTTCGCTTTCGCTCTACCCACCCTACATTCAACTACTCGCCTCGCCTATCGGCTCTTCCTGGCTCGCAGCGTTGGCATCTTTAGACATGGACGACAATTTATCAAATAGTTTCTTAATATTCGACTTCAAATTTCGATTTGCATGCAAAATTATTACCTTCTTTTCACCTGTATCAGATATTTTTTCATCTGCATAAGCTCTTGTTTCATCGGTGACTACTGTAGTGTCACTAACAATGATTATTGCTTTTGAAGCATTACATTTACACTTATAAGCCAAAGTAGTATCGACATCATGTTTTGGTAGATCATTTTTTTTAAAATGTTTAGAATCAATTACAAAACCACTACCACCTTGGCGACGTTCAGCGAGCGTAGGGTGGGTAGGAGCGAAGCGGAAACCCACCATTATAATAAAAAGGTGGGTTTTGTTCCTCTACCCACCCTACGCTTGCTAAACCCACCATCAAATTATCATTGACACCCGTTGATTAAAAATTTAATCAATTGGAGAAATAAAAATCTTACCATTCACATGGTAACACATCAAATCCAAAAATATTAACTTTTTAATTTTTAAAAATATTTTCGCTCACATATTATGCCCTTATGTTTAGTACAACGGATTTAGGAAAAAAACGGATTTAGAACAAACCATTGAAAAAATCCGTTTATTTCTAAAATCCGCTGTACTAAACCACCAACAACCGAACATCCACCGCCCGACTCCCAATCCGAACCTCATATTTTTTCTTCGGTTTCCCATAAACATTAATGCTTTGATGAGCACTAATTGAGGTGTTTTCATCAATATAGTTGGTTTGCTGAAATAGGATTTTTTCCACAGATTCTGATGTAAGCTCTTGATAAGATTGCATTATTTCATTTTTCAGAATCGTTTCAAGCCTTTTTATTTGCCCTAAACCGTTAATAACCGGTATTAGTAAAATCAGATAATCTCTGGCGCGACTGATGGCGACATTTAAAATATTTTGATTGTTCAAGAAGATATTTGAACTGATTGTTGGGGGTGGGTTCAATAAATTCAATATCATGTCAAATTCGTCGCCTTGAAAACGGTGTACCGTGCCAGTGATGATTGAAATATGTGGGTGAGGGAAAGCAGCAAGCATTTTTTCGACTAAGGTGGCTTGTGCTAGGTAAGGGCAGACAATGCCTATTTTCCATCCATTCGGGGCTTGTTTGGAGAGAGAAAGTGCCATTTCAACCGTTAAAATCGCGGAGTAAATATGGTAAATGCCACCGTTTTCTAAACGCCGTGCGCGATATAGGCTTTTTTGATTAACCGGAAACTTAATTACGGTGATTTCTTTTAAATCAAAGCCTTCCAGTTTCAGCGGTTTTTTATCGGTGATTTGGCGGTGGTGTTTTAAAATGCCGTCGTAACTGAATTGGCTGAATAACGTGCCTAAGGGCGGAATGCTTCTATATTGTGTGGTTAATTGGGTGATGGGAAAGTGATGTGGTACGGTGTTGATAGATTGAAAACGGTTTATTCCGACTAGCGTATAAATATTTTCCGTTTTCCATTGTTCGGCGATAACCAATGGTTGAATTTGAAAGGGATCGCCACAGATAATAAAGCGACAATGGGTTTGTTGATAGAGTACATAAATCATTTGCGCCAGCATAATCATCGACGCTTCATCGAACAGAATGACATCCCAATGAAATTCTTTGAGTAAGCCAGAAGAGAAACCGTCATAGAGGAATCGGGCAATCGTGGTGATAAGCACAGCCTTTTTGAGGCGCGTGAAATCAAAAGATTTTTCCTTTAATAATCCCGCCCTTTCAATCTCATTATCTCCCGTCACCCCGAAACGGATTAATTCGTTTTGAACCGTTTTTGGATCAGCCATCATTTTTTTCATTAACACATCTGCCACTTTATTTGTTGGAGTCAATACCAATATTTTTAAATTCTCCTTCATCAAAGGAATAATGCGTTCTCTGGCTAAATACGTGGTTTTACCCGTACCTGGGGGACCTAATATAAATTCAATCTGGGGTGTCAAGTTGGCTTGTAAATTATCCTCTTCGGCGCAGGGCAATTCCCGAAAAGCGGTTTTTAGCTTTTCTAAAACAAAGGCGGGATTTTTAATTTCAATCACCGCACTTTGTATCCGATTTGTCTCTATTTCTTGCAGTTCGGCGGCAGATTTAAGACGGGCGCGTAGGCTAAATTCTTTTACATTCACCACTTCTATCAATACCGTTTTTGTTTCTCCACCCAAATGGAGTTGTAAGGATAAATCGGCGATGTCTTCTATAGAGGGTGGAATAGAAGAGGTGGGATTTTTGAGTATGATGTTCGTTGCTGATTGAGGGATTTTTTCGATTTTGTTGAATTTGAGATTGAAGCCATTTTTTTGATTTTCGCCACTGAGACAAGATTCTAAGGCTAATAATGTGTTAAACCATTGAAAATGATACTTTTTTATATTATCAAGACGAACTCGCAATGTTTCGATTTTGGTGAGTTGATCAAATTTTTGTTTGAACTGTTTTTCTAATTGTATTTGTTTTTGAGAAGTTTCACCTTCTTCCATTTCAAGAGAGAAATTTGATACTTCATCATTTTTTTGATCAAATTCATTAAATTCTTTTTTAGGATTTGGCTTTTCTGTCGTTTTATTTTGAGAATGAGGAGAATGTTGGTTATTCTTTTGAGAGGGTGGTGAATGAGATTTTGGATGTGATTTTGAAGTTTGTGCCAAAAAATGTTTGAAGTTTTTTAATACCTCTGCGGGTGCTTTCCCTGTTGCCTTCGCCAATTTAAAAAGTTCATTTCCATAAACTAAACGATCTCTTTGTGCTTCGCTAAAACCAGTGAGCCTTTCCTGTTGAATCCCTAATTTTTCGATTAAAATTTTTGCGGCATAATTTTCCGTATCATAATTTTCGGCTAATTCGGGTGCGATGATGTCAGCGGGTTTAATGCAGCGATGATGAGTATAAAGCCATGCCGTTTTTCGCAGCGTGAGCAAAAATTTGGCATCAAAATAGTGATACCTTTCGCGCCGATAAAACCAATTATATTGCCCTTTGAAAATTTCCTGCCCTAAATTCTCTTCAATGAGTTTTAATAAAAAATGCCATAATATTTTGCTTCTTTCCAAATTCATTTCGGTGAGAAATTCATTTAAGCCTTCAATGTCATAATCATAAGTGTATTGAGAAGAGTGATAATAGTCATAAGTATATTTGCCTTGATGAATCGCTTCTCTTTCTTGCACAGATAATATGGCTTTAATTTTGATTCGTCTGGGTTTATCTTCAACGCCTAACTCTTTGAAAAACTGAGTGAATTGTTTTTTTTCTTCGGCATAAAATTCGTTATCCAAAAAATAAATATCGGGGGTATGACTAAAATAGTTTTTTAAAAATGGGGTGTTGAAATAAATCGCAGAGGGGAGGAGACGCGCCGAGGAATTGTCGGCAAAATGACGAGCGCGACAAAAAGGAATCTTTTTCAGTTGCTTCAGATAGTCTTCTTTTTTATGCCAAGGGCAATTTAAAAAAGTGCTGAATAGTTTTTTAAAATCTCTCAACATCACTAATGGCGCAATGTCGTCTTTTTTGATATAGCGGGGCAAAATATAATACTTAATTTCTTCAAACGCTTTTGGCTTATCTAACCCTAATGCCAATAAAAACTGCAACGATTTTTCATTTTCTATAAAACAGCGTTTAACGGTGGGATATTCTGATTCATTTTCTGTTGGTAAATACACTTGTATTTTGCCAACACGATTATAGGGTGAAACGATTTCATCATTGGTTAAACGAAGCAACGGTTTTGTTTGAAGCGTGTTATGTTTATATTTCCATAAATAACGCGCCTTTTCTAATAAATAGGTATAAAACTGCATTAACCATTCATCACTTTGCCCTTGAATAAACGCTTTCGTGAGGTGGCGCACTAATTTATCTGAAGTCAATTCTTGATTCACCAAATGCTGCTTCACATAATCCCATAATAATCGTTGATGATGGGTTGTTTGGGGAAATACCCATCGCGCTCCCTCATTTTTAACCAAAACACTTAATTGCGCTGACGTTAATAAGTGCATTAACGCGGGATTTTCTGCTAAATAGGCTTTATTCTGTGTCGTGTAATCGCCCGCTTGACTTGGCAATAATGCCTTGTCTGATTGTAATCGTTTTAATACCGTTTCATAAATCGGGCGAAATAAATGCTCGGCAGGAAAATCAATTGGCAACACATTAAAGAAGTCATCTGTGAGCAAACCGATTTCTTTAAACAGCGTTAAACTATCCGCCGTCAATTCTGCCAACGCTTCAATCAGATGTTGATTCCATTCTTCATTCTGTTTAATGCCCTCCCGATTATCTGTTAATAAAAAGGGGGCATTTACGATAAAATGCAAATGGGTGGTTTCTTTCGTTGGAAAAAAGCAATAGGCAGGAAAAGTTTGCTGATATGAGATTAAAATCGCTTCTCCTTTCTCTGAGAGGTGCGTGAGATAGGCGATGCTAAATGGGTGATTATTGGTTTGGCTGGTGAAAATGAGAAAATGTTGTTTTTGAGAATTGTTGTTTTCTTGAATTGTCGTTTGAAGTAAATCCAATTTCTGAAAAAAATCCGATTTCTCATCCTTAATATATTTCCCCTGATTCCCATTACTTGCCCTCCAATTAATTTCTGTTAAATGCCTTAAAAATAATAGGGGATTAATTAATTGTTTTAATTTGGTTAAAATCGCTTGAAAAGCCAGGGCAGGAAATTGCTGTGGATTATCAAACGGAAAATAAAATAACGTTTCATCCAGTTGCCGCTCAGGATGATCGGAGGAAAGCAAAATAGGCACAATAAATCGTTCAATCTTAAAACAAAAGGGCGGATCATAAATTTCTGGGGTGCTGGAATACTGAAAAACCGCCTTAAATCCTACCCCAAATTTACCGATTTGCGCGTCATACTTATTAGAATTGCCGATAGAAGTAATGGCGTTAATATGCCCCAATCGCTGATTTTGGGTATCCATTTCTTCATTATCGGGTGCCGTTACCGAAAAATGAATCGTACCATTATGCGCGAAAAGAATGCCTGATTCTGTCAACACAAATCTTGCCATCGTCGCCTTCATGTCATCGGCATTTTGTAATAGCTCATAAATAAAATGTGCGGAATCCGAATACTTTTCAATCACACGCAATTTAACACCCCGCATAGATCGTTTTTCAAGCACATCGGCATTTTGTTGGCGATCTGTTGAGAGTTGTTTGAAAAGGTGTTGGTGGAGGGATGGCATTTTTTTATCTCTTACTGGAGTACAATCTGGAGTACAACGGATTTAGGAATCAAACGGATTAAATCTAATTAATTCATAGCGTTAATGTGACATAACGTTTTTAAAAATCCGTATTCAATGAGAATTAAGAGTTAAAATTGGAGTTCGAGGTATTAGTTTTTTTGAAAAAAAAACTAATACCTCGAAAACGCTTCAGCTTTGGGCGTTTTTTGGATGGACTGACAAAGCTAAAGCGTTGTTACTCCAATTGACAAAGCTAAAGCGTTGTTACTCCAATTGGAAGGCATTGTAAGTATTCTATGCAATTAATTCATCTATCTGCTTAAAAACAAAATCTAATGCACTAAACAACATTGATAAATCATCTATTGTAAAACTTCTGATATTTTTCGTGAAAACTTTATCCTTCAAGAAACCAAATTCCCAGGTTTTACCATCAGTGACAATACCGTAAACCGGCAAATCTACCTTCTCATTCAATTTTTGAGAAGCAACTAATTCAGCTAAACATTGCCCCCAGCCTTGTTCAAAATCATTTTTTTTGGCTTCTACCACCGCTAAAACAGGAAAATCAAGAAATAATTTGCCATATTCTGATTTTCTTGAAACAAGATAATCCGGTATTCCCGTTAATTCAGTATCATAAGAGAGTGATTTTTGCACCCAAAGGGCTATTTTTTTTGAATAACTTTTATAGACTTCTCTCAATATTGGAAAAATGATAATTTCACATCTCGCTGCTTCTGATGCAAAAATATCCATATTTTTCATATTAAAATCAAACTCTTGCTTAAAAAGTTCTGAGACGAGAAAGTCATTGGTTGTGATGAAATGACTTTCCTGATATTTAATTTCATATTTTCGTTGAACTTGAGGTATATCTTTAAATTCACTGAATGGCATAATTTAATCCTCATAGAAAGATTTTAGAAACGCCCTTATAATGAGTACAACGGATTTAGGAATAAAACGGATTAAATCGATCTCAATTTATAGCGTTAATGTTGAACGTTTTTTTAAATCCGTTTTATTCTAAAATCCGTTGTACTCAGTTTATTCCGTTAATCCGTTGTACTCAGTGCGTCAATCCTATCGCCACCACTTCTTAACGAGCTTCTTCAACCCCAAACATAATACGATACAAGATACCATTCACATTGAACATCATAGGTAGAGTCCAAATGAGACCAATACCCAAGGGGATCGCACTAATAATAACGATAATACCCATGAAGAGGAAGGTAAAAAATACCTTTAACCAGTGATGGGTAACAGCTTTACGCGAGGCTTCCATTGCTTCCCAAGGTCCTAAGTTTTTTTCAACTATCAGGGGTAGGGCACAGAAATAAGCAATAAGCAGGTAGTAACCAGGAATTATCAACGCCATCAAGCCAATTATCACTAAAAGGTTTGTCAGGAGGAAAGCGATAACAATAGGTATCGTATACTCAAAGTAATCAAATATGATTGAAAAACGGACAGGCAGTTCTACTGAGCGACGCACCGCAATCATTATAATACCGACAATAAATGGCAGGAGTACGATGAACAGGACAATCTGTACTAAGTACAGAATTATTTGAAATATTGATACCGGCATTCCTAGCAATAGCGAAATTGCTAGGATTATTACAAGAATGCCTACAGGAATTCCAATAATAGCAATAATAAAGGCACCCCAAAATGTCCCTTTAACACCATCGGTTTTTTGCCACGCTTCTTTGAGAACATCACTTATCGAAAAATCATAATTGCCCTTGATGCCATCTTGAAGTGTTCCAGAGAAGGCAGAAATATCCACTAACCGGATTTCCTCAGTGGCTGAAGGTAGAAATGGATCAGTCTTCATATTAATTTTAGTTGCTATTGGTTGATAAAAAAGTACAACGCTCTGCGTTGTTGAATACATTTCCAAACAACGAAAAATTATGCTCCTTCTTCTTGACGAAGAATTTCCCGGGTTTCCATCAAAATTTTGCCGAGCATATTTTTACCCGTGCCATCTTTACCACAACCCCAATAATAATCCTTTGGCGCGTTTTCAACTAATTTGTCATTACCAGTATAAAGTAACCGTTTTTTAATATCGTCATCAGCGCGGAATTTTGCCAAAACCGCTTCTCTCATCATATCATCCTTAACGGTTTCCCAATCAGTGCGTAAAGGGACGGAACGAGTGCGACCTAATTGTTTGGCTTTCCCTGGTGATTTTGCAATACGAATACGTTCTTCTTGTGGATATCCTGGAAATTTTTGGGCTTGAAAGTAATGTTCTACTGTAGCCCAATATTTATTTTTCAACGTAAAGCCATGTTCAGAAAAATTAGAAAATTCAAAAAAATTATCACTCGTTGAATAAAAATAGATTGTCATCGTAATTTCTATATATTAAGAGTTAAAAGTCAGGTAGGGTGGGCATGGGCAAACGAAATCATATCTACAACAATTATACCTGACAGGTTTTGGAAACCTGTCAGGTCTGATTCAACAATTAGACCTGACAGGTTTTGGAAACCTGTCAGGTCTGGTTCAACATCGTGGAACTTATTTCATGCACGTCCCTAAGTATCTAAATTAACAACCGACAGCGCGTTCTTCTCAATGAAATCACGACGGGGTTCTACTTGATCGCCCATCAAAGTGGTAAATATTTCATCGCAAGCCACTGCGTCTTCAATCTGGACTTGTAACAAGTTGCGCGTTTCAATATTCATGGTTGTTTCCCATAACTGATCGGGATTCATTTCGCCAAGTCCCTTATAGCGTTGAATATGCAAGCCACGTCGCGCTTCTGCCATGAGCCAGTTGACGACTTCTTTAAAATGATTGACAGGCTGCTTTTTCTCATCTCGTGCAATATAAGCCCCTGTTTCTAAAAGCCCTTGGAGCGTTTCGCCCAATTTAACCAGTGCTTGATATTCGGCCGTATTGAAAAACTTTTTCTTGATGGCATAAAGATGTTCAACCCCGTGTGCAATCATGGTGATGTGAACAACAAAACTGTCCTCTTCTGGAAGCAGTTGTACATGATAACGATGTTCGGCATTTTCTAAGCCCTTTGCCAAGTTATCAAACCATTGTTGAACTTGAGTTTGTTCGTCTAAGTCGGCACCATTAAGCGGTGGTAAATCAATCATGGTTTCTAAAACATCCGCTGGAATCTGACGCGAGATACGTTCTATCATTGCCATGACGCGCTGATAGTGTTGAAATAACGTTTCCAACGCTTCTCCGTTCAAGGGAGGGGCTTCAGGATTCACAAACAATTGGGCATTTTGCAAAGCGAGCGTCATTAAATGTCCGTCAAGTGCCGCGTCATCTTTGACATATTGATCTTGTTTGCCCTTAGTGAGTTTATATAAGGGCGGTTGTGCAATATAAATATGCCCTCGTTCAATGAGTTCGGGCATTTGCCGATAAAAGAAAGTTAATAGCAACGTTCTGATATGTTGACCATCGACATCTGCATCCGTTGCCAGAATGACTCTATGATAACGGAGCTTATCAGGTTCATATTCTTCATTGCCAATACCACAACCTAAAGCGGTAATCAAATTCCCCACTTCAACAGAAGCTAACATTTTGTCAAACCGGGCTTTTTCGACATTTAAAATTTTGCCTTTTAGGGGCAAGATGGCTTGATATTTTCTGTCTCTGCCCTGTTTTGCTGAACCGCCTGCAGAATCCCCTTCCACAAGGAACAATTCCGACAATGCCGGGTCTTTCTCCTGACAATCTGCCAATTTGCCCGGCAAACCGGCAATGTCTAACGCCGTTTTGCGCCGTGTCATTTCACGCGCTTTACGAGCGGCTTCTCTAGCACGGGCGGCATCAACAATTTTATTGGCTATATTTTTCGCTTCAACGGGTGTTTCTAGCAAAAATTCGTCTAATTTATCGGAGACTATCCCTTCAACCACAGCCCTGACTTCACTTGAAACCAATTTATTTTTCGATTGTGAAGAAAATTTCGGTTCGTACATTTTCACCGATAACACCGCAGTCAAACCTTCACGGACATCATCACCTGAAGTAGAGACTTTCGTTTTTTTCAAAAAGCCTTCCCGCTCCAAATAATTGTTAAAGGTACGAGTCAATGCACCGCGAAATCCCGCTAAATGAGTACCACCATCCCGTTGTGGGATATTATTGGTAAAACAAAAGAGATTTTCATAGTAGGAGTCGTTCCATTGCATAGCGACTTCCACCGCAATGTTATCTTTTTCAGTATTAAAATAAACAATGCTGTTATGCAAAACCGTTTTGTTACGGTTAAGCCGTTTTACAAATGAGCGAATACCGCCATCATCTTCAAAAACCTGCTCTTTACCCTCTTCTCTCTCGTCAATCAGACGAATTCGCACTCCCGCATTTAAATACGAGAGTTCCCGCAATCGTTTCGCCAGAATATCATAATGAAATTCGATATGGGTAAATATCTTTGCGCTGGGCTTAAAATAAATTTCTGTGCCGGTTTTATCTGTTTCGCCTATAACTGCGATGGGCGCGATGGGAACACTTTCTTTGTAAGTTTGTTGATGAGTTTTACCGTGCCGATGGATAGTCAGACGGAGTTCTTCTGACAGGGCATTAACGACAGAAACGCCAACGCCATGTAATCCCCCAGAAACTTTATAGGAATTATCATCAAATTTTCCGCCTGCGTGTAACACAGTCATAATGACTTCTGCGGCGGATCGCCCTTCTTCTTTATGAATATCAACAGGAATGCCGCGCCCATCATCAATGATGTTAATAGAACCGTCATTGTGAATTTGCACCGTAATTTCTGAACAATATCCTGCTAACGCTTCATCAATGGCATTATCTACCACTTCAAAAACAAGATGGTGTAAACCGGTGCCATCGTCGGTATCGCCAATATACATGCCTGGGCGTTTTCTAACCGCATCTAAGCCTTTTAATACTTTTATATTATTGGAATCGTAGGTTGTTTCAGCCATAGTTATCAGTTGTGACTCGGAAATTTTGGAGATTTTGGAAAGCATCAGAGATTTTGGAGTCCAACGCTTCAGCTTTGGAAAGCATCGGAGATTTTGGAGTCCAACGCTTTGGAAAGCACAACGCTTTGGACTCCGATTATGACAAAAAATTACCGTAAACTAGCTAACAGCATATTAGCTTGCGGAATACATCCTCTACCGACCATCCACACCACTTTATGGGATTTCGTGGGAAAATTCTTAGGTAATTGGTACAATACCAATATCTTAAAGGATGAGTCATTGTCATTGTGACTTATTAATTTCACTGTGTAGTCTTGACCATAGTAAACGGGTAAATTATTAGGCCAATTCAGTGTCTGTTTGTAAGCAGGCCAAACGACTTTCGCTTTTTCCCCAGAGTCTTTGTGCTTAATTAACAAAGTACTGGCGTTTTCACTCTGATTCTTAGAACGCCATAAAATGACATGACTGGAAGGTGCAATACAGTAGTAGCGAAAAGGTCTCGGCTTTGTGCCAACGTTGACCCACCATAAGTTTTCAGGCAATGGCTGTTCTGAAGCTCGAAAATCTTCCTTGAGTTCTGGATCAGTCAAAAAACGAGAGAAGTCGCTTACTAACTTTGGATCAGCCTCGTTAGTTGCCAATGGATCGTTTAGTTTGCCTTGAAATGGTCCAGTTACTGTTTGGACACCGCCTGTGGCAAACACTACCGTTATTTTAACTCCTTCAGGCAAATTGACAGGTTTTGCGCTGTCAAGTAACTGGCCTTTGGAGAATATTTCTGTGGCATCAGAACGAATGACCACTATGTCAGCCGCTTGTACAACGCTGACAAAACTTATAAACCACAAAATTATAATGGGTAATCTTAACATGGCTTTGCTCCTATTAATAAGATAAAAAACGGTTAATTGTTATCATACTCAACACAGCCAAAGGATTTTGGATTTGAGGTTTAAGTTTTAAACCTCGAAAGGATTTTCAGGATTAAAGGATTATACTCAACAAGGTAATAAGGAACGTTTCGAGGTTTTCGTTTTTTGAAAAGAAAACCTCGAAAACAAAATAACTTCTACAACGTTGCTTCAAGGTATTCGAAGTTTCCGTTTTTTGAAGAAAACGGAAATCTCGAAACGATTTTATTTTATGCACCTGATGTTACGCAAAGCTATTCTATTCGAGCTTAGAAATCCGATTTTTTTTCAGAAATCGGATTTCTTAAACA
>JAOZSV010000322.1 GCA_029939505.1 Thiotrichaceae bacterium
GAAAAAAAATCGGATTTCTAAGCTCGAATAGAATCGCTTTGCGTAACATCAGTTAGTAACTACTGCTTTAGCTTTAATGCGAATTAAGAGTGAAAATAGGAGTTCGAGGTATTAGTTTTTTTGAAAAAAAAACTAATACCTCGAAAACGCTTCAGCTTTGGGCGTGTTTTAGACGATTTACAAAGCTAAAGCGTTGTACTCCAATAATCGTTTGATTTTAAAGAAGTTTCCGAATTATTGATTCGCATTTTTATAATAAGGCATTTCGTCAATGGGTTCATGAAAATTATATTCTTCTGGAATATCGTTTTCGTTACTCTTATCTTTGGCATATTTATGTAAGAAGCTGGCAATCAAGATAATAAGCAATCCGCAAATCGCTATTAAAGAGATAATCATCGTTGATGAAGACATCATCTGAAAAAAATTCTTAAAAGAGATTAGGATATCCTTATAAGCCGCTTTATTAGCATAATCTGCCTCTTCATCAGAAACAAGTGTAACATTTGTATTATCAACAGACTCTTCTTGTACTGTATTAGAATTCAGCTTGTCTGTTTTGATCAAAATATCACTGGTGGGAGGGCTTGGAGGGGGAACAGGTAACTTAACCTCTGTGAGTATTTCAGTTTTGCCAGGAAGTTTGTCAGTATCTTTGATTTCAGTGCTTGGAATTTCAGCAACAAACTTGTTAGTATCTGTGGTTGAAGCGATTGCAGGTTTTCGCGTTTCTACTGGAGGGCAAACAATAGGTTTATTGCGGCGATTTTTCCATTCTTTCTGTTGTCGATTGACTTCCTTAACCGCTTCAGTCTCATTGATCATTTGCATTTCTAAAAGCGTAGGGATGCGTAATATCTCATCAATTTTTAAAGAAGCCATATTGCATGAAAAACGAAATGCGTGAGGATTAGCTTTCTGCAAAGCCAATATGACTTTATAGCGACTAATAGAAGGGGGAGCAATTTGAATTGCGATATTCCAAAGCAAATCACCCTTATTAGTGGGACCATAAGTATTAATATCTTTTTCAGCTTGCACGACACCTGTTGATGCAAGGAGCATATAAATAAATGCAGATGCAAGCGATAAACTCAATTTATGCACTTTTTAGTTCCTTTCAAAAAATTATAGATATTATACGACATTCAATTTTTCGTAACAACTCAGATCAAAAAAAAGAAGGCTTGTTTAAGCAGATTTCAAGGCTAACCGCTGAGTAGTTACAAAAAATAAAACCTCGAATGTTGTTCAAATTTCGGAAATTATTAAAGTTTCATGAACCTATCCCACTATTCAATTAATGGTAAAAAATGAATAAAAATCTCCTGATTTTTGATAAAAAGTGAGCGTCAAGAAATCCGATTTTTTCAAAAATCGGTTCGAGGCTAAAGTTTTTTTTAAAGAAAAAACTTTAGCCTCGAATTCTAAAATTAAAAACGAATAGTGGGATAGGTTCATTCCTTATTTAACTGATGTGACGCAGGGTGCTTTCGAGGTTTCCGTTTTTTGAAGAAAAACGGAAACCTCGAAATCAATTTTAAATTCCATCTCAATTCCACCGATTTCATCGGTGGCTATTCATGTTTAACCCCTTCGGGGTTGAAACTAACCCCAACGGGGTGAAATGTGAATAGCCACCGATGAAATCGGTGGAACTTGCGTAACATCAGTTATTTAACTGGAATCCACTTCATTTACTTCTTCATTTTCCTTTTGAACAATAATTGAGGTAGAAGAAAGCGGTTTAACTTGCAATGACTGAATACGACGTGCATTGACTTGCGTTATCTCAAAAAGAAAACCGCCCAATTCCATACTTTCCCCCTTTTTAGGTAAATACCCAAATGCTTGTAAGAGCAAACCGTTGATCGTATCAAATTCTTCATTGCTTAATTCAGATTTAAAATAGGTATTAAATTCTTCTATCGGGGTTAATGCCAACACGGTATAAGAATTATTGCGAATTTGATTAATAAAAATTTCGTCATCAATATCATATTCATCGTCAATCTCTCCCACAATTTGTTCAATGACATCTTCAATGGTTATTAAACCAGCTATACCACTGTATTCATCAACGATAATTGCCATGTGATTGTGGCTGGTACGAAATTCACGTAATAAAACGTTGAGACGCTTACTTTCTGGGATAAATACCGCAGGGCGCATCACGTCGCGCATATGAAATTGATGAGTCTCATTTTTGGCATAATAATTCAATAAATCTTTGGCTAAAAAAATGCCTTGAACATCATCCCGATTTTCGCCTATGACAGGAAAACGCGAATGCCCAGATTCGATAATGGTATTGATTAATTGCTCAGGCGGCGCGTGTATTTCTAAAACAACCATTTGCCCCCTTGGAATCATTACGTCACGAACGTGTTTTTCTGAAACTTTTAATGCTCCTTCAATCATGCTTAACGTTTCAGCAGTAAATAAATTACGTTGTTGTGCATCTTGTAACAAAGTAATGAGTTGTTTTTTATCTTGAGGTTTATTAAGCAATACCTGTTTAACATGCTGAAACCAAGTTTGGGTAGAGGAGGAATGGGAAAAAGGGATGGCAATCATATACTTTTGTGAATTGATAAAACGAATGCTTTGTTCAAAATAATTAAAGGAATGTGCATCAAAAAAAATCGGTTCGAGCTAAGTAGGCCGTTGCACAGTCTTTTTCGTGCAACGGCATCTGAGGCCAACAGGCGTTGCACCAAAAGGATTGTGCAACGGCCTACAAAAAACTGTTAGCCTTGCAATTTCAAGGCAGAATAGTTACAACAAATCTTTAATATTCAATCACTTAACTCTTATTACTGCGTGAATCCCAATTTTAAAAAGGATTAGGATACCCTAAATGATGTAATATGCGAATTTCTAAATTTTCCATGATTTCGGCTTGAGAGTCAGAAATATGGTCATAACCAAACAGGTGTAAAGTGCCATGAATAACAAGATGTGCCCAATGAGCTTGTAGAGACTTTTGTTGTTTAAACGCTTCGCAAGCAACCAGTGTGGCACAAATAACAATGTCACCCAGTAAAGGTATATCTACCCCTGGCGGACATTCAAAAGGAAAAGACAATACATTGGTTGGTCCAATACTTTGTCGCCATGTTTCATTTAATTGGGTGGCTTCAGTTTCGTCAACAATACGAATGGTTAGTTCAAACTCATCATTTTGGGAGAGAAGAGATGAAATTTGCCTTTGCAAATGAGTACTTTCCTTATGAAGTGAGAGAGTTAATAAAACGGCATTAACCCATTGAGTTAATGCCTCTCTATCAGGTAAGTCAGTTTTTTCAGTCGCATATTGTATGTCCACTTTTACATCCATATTCATTTTTTATCGCGGGAGGCAGATTTTTTGATAGTTGAATAGGATTCAGCACGTTCATAAGCATTAACAATACGCGCAACAATGGAATGTCGTACAACATCTTTATGCCCAAAAAATGTAAAACTTATCCCTTCTACATCTTTTAATATTTCAGTGACATGTTGTAATCCTGATGCTGTACCCTGTGGTAAATCTACTTGGGTAACATCTCCCGTTACAACTACGGTAGAACCAAAGCCTATGCGGGTTAGAAACATTTTCATTTGGTCAATTGTCGTATTTTGCGCTTCATCAAGAATGATAAACGCGCTATTCAGTGTACGTCCTCGCATATAAGCCAGTGGTGCAATTTCAATCAAACCACGCTCTATCAATTTTGCCACTCGCTCAAAACCTAGCATTTCATAAAGCGCATCGTACAATGGACGTAGATAAGGATCGATCTTTTGAGCTAAATCACCTGGTAAAAAACCTAGACGTTCACCGGCTTCAACAGCAGGGCGTACTAGGATTAAGCGGCGTACTTGTTCTTGCTCTAATGCTTCGACAGCGCAAGCAACGGCGATATATGTTTTACCAGTGCCAGCGGGTCCTACCCCAAAATTAATGTCATGCCGCACAATATTATCCAAATACTTGCGTTGGTTAAGCCCTCTACCTTTGACAACAGTTCGACGAGTACGAATAACAATTTCAGATTCTGAAGTCGAATCTGCTGGGGATTCTAACAAAGTTTCAATATTAGATTCTTGAGAAGATAAATGGATACTGGCTGGACTTAATGCTTCATCGCAGGTGGTGGTGTAAAGTTGATTAAGGAGTTCCGTGACACTTTGCACCGCATGGGTCAGTCCAATTACGCGAAATTGATGTCCGCGGTTATTGATTTCCACGCTAAAACGTTGCTCTAATTGACGCAAATGCTCATCAAATTGACCGCAAAGGTTAGCTAAACGTTGGTTATCTAACGGCTTTAAAGTAAAGTCGTTGGTAATAATTTTGTTGGAAATAGTGTTCAATTCAGTTTTTAGTTTTTAGTGAATATTCAATTATACCTTTGTACAGGACATTTTTTTTATAATTCATTAATTTAAATCATTTTCCATTGTTAGAATCAGAATTTAAGAATTTAAGAATTTACAAAATTTAAAACCTTATAAGTTACTGATGTTACGCACTATGTTTCCAAGATGTTTAAGAAGCGGCGAAACATCGTTTCGCCGCTTAGAAATCCGATTTTTTCAAAAATCGGATTTCTTAAA
>JAOZSV010000119.1 GCA_029939505.1 Thiotrichaceae bacterium
TTCGAGGCTAAAGTTTTTTATTTAAAAAAACTTTAGCCTCGAAGGGAACGAGAAATGATGAACTTGACGCTGGCGCGTCCTGACTGCATTCCCACGCCGGCGCGTGGGAACGAGAAAAATATTAATTCATTCGATTACTTTGGAACAAAAGACTCTAAAAATTTTTTAATATTGTTAGCTTCAGAAATGGCTAAATTTAAAGGATATTCGACAATCAACAAGTAGTACATGTCCTTATAGGCATAAGCACGAACTGTAGCACCACCAGAACGAAAATCTCTCATTATTAATTGGATACCAGGATAGCCATTAAGTTCAAGTTCTTTTTTCTCTAATATCTCAGCATGTTTTACAAAGTTGTTTGCAACACTAGGCAAGATTTCTATTGGAGGCTTATCACCACCTTCAAATCCGGACACAGTATACCTGACACCCTCAGGTGTGGTCATTCCAACATGATGTGTTGTTAGGGAATTACCTTTAACCGTATTTACAGATTGATGAAAGTCATTGTATTTTCCCGGTAACATGACCAAAAAACCGGCACTTGATGATTTTGCTTGTACCCAACCATCAGCATCCTTATTCCCAGAAGCTATCGCATTAAATTTAATCTTGTGTTCTGTGTCCGATTTAATTACCGAAGCTGATTGATTGCTTATAGTAGTATCACTACATGAGATAATAGTCAAAATGATACTAAAGATAATGAGTATATTGTAACTCTGATTTAATTTTACTAAATTAGTCATGTTTCCTTATTTTCCAGAAAGCTCTTGTAGTATATTAAGAAATTTAGGTGATGCCTAACGCTGTAAATCAGCCGCGCGGCTTTTTGCGTCGGCTGCATTTACCTTGTTAGCCGACTTTACCTTTCTTTTTCATTCTCAAGCAATTCATATAGCCGAGTGAAAAATATATTTCGTATCTTTTCAATATGCAAAGCTTCCTTGAAATCAATTATTGCCGTGTCTTTACGCTTGAATCTATCCGGTTCTACTTGCAACGCATAAGAATTGATCTGTCTTTTCCAGAACCATTCTGCACAACAGAACTGGATATTTTCTGGTTCAATGGCCGTAATTTTCTTTAATGCCTCAAACAGCCCTCGCCCCGAGGCGTTGTTTTCAATGCAGAATGCTATATAAGCAATTCTGTATTCCACTTTGGCAATAGTTTCTTTTGTCGGTAAAGGATCAAGGTTATGAGTATCTTTTTGATCATTGTAAACAAAGTGCCCATAACAGCTTTGCAGAGTGAAACAATAAGGTAATTTGTTAAACCCGTTGATGAGGTCTACGATAGGCCTGTCAATCATGCCATCATTGAAATCGTATAGAATTTCCCTTTTTTGAGCTTGATAATGCGGATTTTCCGCTAAGTCTTTCAATTCAGTGAAGGTTTCCAATTATACTATCTCCCATACGATGTCATTCAGTTTTTCAACGGCTAACTACTTATTATAAGAGAGGCCAATTCGCCCTAATATTCCTAGATATTGACCGACAATTCAGGCCAATTTGCCCTCATATTGAATATCCTGTCATTTTGCCCGCATATTACATACCATGGGACCGGAAATTCAGGCCAGTTTGCCCGATTAAAAAATTATCCTGTCAAATCCACCTAATAATAGGTATAATTAGGCATATTTGCCCGTATATTCAATATTACTGACAATTCAGGCCAGTTTGCCCTGTTAAAAAATTATCCTGTAAAATAGACTTGACGTTATCTACCAAAACAAGCATACTGATCATCTAAGTTCAATAAATTTATTTTAATTCAAATTTAAATCTATGTCAAGCGAAAATCAAAAAAAAAAATTGCTAAAATGCGGAATTTAATGCGGCGTTTGCATTATTCTATCCACACAGAAAATGCGTATTGTGACTGGGTTGCCAAATATATCCATTTCCATAAAATGCAAGTGCGAGAAACTTTGTTTGTTGAATCGGAAAAGAAAGTTGAAGATTATTTAACCTATTTAGCGGTACAAGCCAACGTCGCAGCCTCCACCCAAAACCAAGTATTTAAGAAAGGAAAATAGGGGACAGACCCCGTTTTTCTGCTACATTTTTATTTTTGCGTGATTTTTGCGTCCAACAAAGTTTAGGTGCTCCCATTAAGTTGAATAACTGGCCAATTCGGAAAATTACGATTCCATCGTTCAAGATTAACCACAACACAAGAGCGGGCTAGCTCACAGTTCCAGCGTGAACCAGCGTTGCCGACGGGTAACTGCTGACGCAATTCCTTGTTCAACACTGAAATTTGAGCATTGTCAAGCGTCAATAAACATAAATATCGGATGGGCTTATCAGTCTTGTTTTCTGCCCATCGATAGAGCCAAGTGTCGCGATATTTGTACTTGAGTACTTCGCGCAAATGATTAAAATGGCTACGCCTTTCCTTCTTCTGTTCATCACCTACGGCAGTTTGAAAGCGGTAATTATCTGGCGCATGAAAATCCTTAATTTCAATGAACAGGTAATCGTTATCTAACTCAACGATAAGATCAACCGCTTTCATGGCTTGAGATAGACTGTGGTAATGGGGTTTTTTCTTATCTTTCTCATCAAAAACAAAGGCATCAATCGCATCTGTGAAATCGAAAGAAAATCCGTCGGCTTCTATCTTCATTTTCCAAGATTCGTCATAGACTTTTTAATTTCTCGATCAACAATGCTTCCAAAGGACTCATCAATCACATTTGGAGAAATGTTCAAATAATTATCGGTGGAAGCGATTTCGATCTCGCTCGTATTTCTATAGAGACTGTGAAATATCACCTTATCAGTGTTTTTCGCTTGTAAATCAAATTCTTTAAGAACCACGTAATCATGAGTGGTGAGCAATATTTGAACGCCAATACGCTGGAGTTCGAGAAGAATTTCCACGACGGTACGCATCAGCTTGGGATTGAGGTTCGCTTCTGGCTCATCCCAACAAAGTATAGAACCATTAAGAAGCGTTCCATTCTGGATAAGTACCCAAAGTAGTCCTAATTTGCGAATGCCCTCAGCCAATAAGGTAAATTCTAACTCGCCCTGTTTGTTTTTAAGGAAAAATTCTTTTGCTGATAATCTTGCCATCCATCGCTCGCTGCAAAATATTCAGCAATTTTTTCTGCCGAGTGGTACATCGCAAAGACCCTAAAAATACCCTATCAATGATGTCAGCGTAAACTTCTTCAAAGTGAATGTGTTCGAGGTTTGAGTTTTCTTCAAAAAACTCAAACCTCGAACGGAGATTATAAAGCGATCTAAAACCTGGAGCGTTAGCCATCATGTCTTTAACTGGAATATAAACGGATTCCAATGAGTATTGCAGCCATTGCTTGTAGGCTCCTGAGAGAGTTGCCTTTTCTGGTTCTTTGAGTTGATTCGTTAAAGAAAGGCGTATTGTAAGGGATTTATGTCTGTCTGCCACTCGGCGAGTGACTTCAAAATATCCAGATAGGCTTGCTTTTTTTACCAAGCGCCCAATATGCTCGCCAGACGGCAAAAAGACACGGTTAGTCTTTTCAGCCAAAGATTTTTGACTTTTTGCGACATCGCATGTTGCATAAATCGCTTTGAGGATATGCGTTTTGCCAGTACCATTTGCGCCGATAAAAATATTAATTCCGGTCGATAGCGGAATTTCCAAACTGTCAAAAGCCGTAAACTTCTCGAACTTGATTTTTTCTAGCATATTTAAACCTCCTAAAAACCGGAAACGGATAAGTTATCATAAGCCTGATGAATTTGGTAACTACTCCGCCTTGAAATCAATTTCAAGGCTGAAAGTTAAAGTCTGCTCAAGCAGACTAAAAAAACTGAGTCGTTTAGCTGGCTTTAGCCTGCTTTAGTTTTTAGCCTTGCAATTGATTTCAAGGCTAACCGCTGAGTAGTTACATTATTTTTAGCGTTGAGACTCCAAAAATGATATTTTACAACAACTTACAACGAGGTTCTAATTAATGGCACATTTAGAGTCGTAGGGTGGGCAACGTCTTTTTGTTGCCCACAGAAATTGAGAGTCCACCAAAAGAGATGGTGGGCAAGAAAAGGACCTTGCCCACCCTACGACTATCGCATTACATCAACAAAGGAAGGTATTTATGGCATTAACTATAAATCATCCCGATGCAAATATCTTGGTTCAAGAACTTATTAGTCAGGTAGGGTGGGCAAAGTCCTTTTCTTGCCCACCTTCCTCATTAAAAAAGTGGTGGTGGGCAACAAAAATACGTTGCCCACCCTACATGGCTACTTTAAAAAACGCATGAATACTCGTTTCCCATGGCAAAAATTTCCAGCCGTGCATATTATGACCCCCCTTGGCATGGCTTCAAAGCACCCAAGTTACTCGGCAGCAAAACAGGGTGCTAATTTAGATGCGGCTTTTGAGTTGGTGAATGATATTTTGCCAGATGAAAAAGTCCATGAACTACAAAAAAAACTCTATGATAAAAAGCCGGTTATAGTCCCAGTTCATGCTAAAGAAGCGGAAGGTACCAATAAAATTCCAGTTGCTTTTGCGGCTATTCTCGCAGTTCGATTGGCACTTTCTTATAATACTGAAATTGTTCAGATTAATAAGCCTTGTCGAACCGGTAAAGGCGCATACTATCGTTTAGCAAATTATCCGCTCTTTGATGGAAATGTTGAGTTTGAGCAAAGTTACTTGATACTTGACGATACCTTAACAATGGGGGGGACATTTGCCTCGCTTCGTGGTTATATTAAAGGCAATGGCGGGCAAGTTATCATGGCGGCGGCTTTGACAGGACATCCTGGAGCCGCTAGTATAAATATCACATCTAAAATTTTACGAAAACTTCAGGAGAAACATGGAAATGAACTTGATATCTGGTGGAAGGAACAATTTGGCTTTGGAATCGAATCGCTCACTCAAGGAGAAGCGGGACATCTTGCCAAAGCCCCCACTCTTGACGCAATCCGAGATAGAATTGCTGAGACAAGACTTGAAGGATAGCATGGAGTATCTTGTTAATAAGGCAAGAACAGTTTATGTTAATCATAAAAGTTAATTTCTTTTAACCAACAAAGTCGTAGTATGGTAGGTCGGGTTAGCTTATCAAGCGTCGCGTGATAACGTAACCCGACATTTACCTAATAAATTGCCTTCCAAATCTGAAGGTTTGGACTCCACTTCCAAATCTGAAGGTTTGGACTCCACTTACAAATCTGAAGGTTTGGACTCCACTTACAACGAGGTTCTAATTAATGACACATTTAACGACAGAACAATTAACTCAACTATCGGCACAGGTAGAAGAGCAGTTAGCAGAACTGAAAAGTTCGGCTTTATTGCGGAAAGGCGAAGAGGATAAAATTGAAGCGTTCTCCAAGCAAAAGCAAGCGATTGAGAAAACCACCGAAGAAGAGGCTGATCGTTTTTTACAGAAATTTGCCAAACAATCCAAAGAGGTGATTTGTAATGCAAACAGCGATTTACATAAACAATATGAATCGTTTGGTGGTTTAAAAAAGGATGAAGTTCTTGATAAGTTTGCTGCCCTGTTAGCCGTTTCAGGATTTTCTGGGGTAGCGGTGAATGTATTAACGGTGGCAATCACGGTGTATTTTTTGCATATTGGGCTTAAAAAATTCAGTGAGAAATACTGTCAATAATGGTTAATGGTGAATGGTTATAGCATTTTTCGGTTAAATACAAAAAAGGGCAAACACGACAGGTTTGCCCATACGAAAAACCTCAGAGGTTTCAAAGGATTCAAACAGTCCAATCCTCACCTACATACTAAAATTTTGCGAGAGCATTTCATCGGATTGAGGTAATGTGCCACAGAATATCTCTGGCCTTGGATTCCCAAAAACGGAACTCATGGCCGGAGAAAATTGAGCCAAAGTCTTGATATCCGTACAGAAATAAACGGTCGAGTCATTCCTCATCCTGCCCACCGCTAAGGGATAATCACGACATCCCACCATCAACCATTTCCCTTTCGTCACTAACGCCATCAAAGCAAATTGCCCCTTCAATTTTCTCATCATCCTCTGCATCGCATCAGTCGCTGAAAGATGATGAGATTCTAAATAATGGTGAAGCAGCTGCGAGAGCGTTTCCGTTCGAGGTTTAAGTTTTTTTGAAGAAAAACTTAAACCTCGAACACATTATCTTTGGTATCAAACTGAACCCCATCAGAAATCAATTTTTCCCGTATTTCAGGGAGATTATCGATCACGCCGAGGCACGCGACTGCAATATGCCCTATTGAATAGATGGGCATCACACCATATTGGGGTAAAAATAATGGGCTTGGGCGAAAAAAAGCAATCCCCAAACCGCCTCGGGGCAGCTGTAAATCGTTTAACAACTTCGACACATCGAATGAGCACCAAGATTGAATGGACTCGTTCTGGAGTCTGCATATCACTAATTCGAGCCGGGCGTGATCTTTTGCTAAGACATCGTGTAACCCTTGAAAACGTTTCACCGTTTTCTCTGTTGGGTTCCAAAACCCAAAAATGCTTTCCGTCTTTTTCATAACCGGTTTCCTCAGAATGATAAAAAGAAATGAGTATATCTTTTTATTGGAACCAGGTCAAGAATTAAAAACGGTTATTCGCATTTTAACGTCTTAAAACCGAGTTTTTTATTTTCTTAAAACACGCCTCAGCTTCTAAAAATGTGGAAATCCGGCATTGGTGTTTAAAAAACCGGTTATTTAAAACGGTGCAGTTTGTTATGTACATCAAGCCCGCCTTGATTTTTTGTACAAAGAGATTCGCCTTAAAAACTGAGCCGTCGTCAAAAGTTGAAGAAGTTAAAAAAAGGGGGTTCGAGGCTAAAGTTTTTTCTTTAAAAAAACTTTAGCCTCGAAATGAACTGTGGAGTGCTTCGCGTCCCATCCGTATTATTGTGACAAATGAACTCCCAAAACGGGAGCAAAATGCCTTATGGCTTTTTTTCAGTGGGCAAGCCAAAGGATTTCAGTTTGGTGATCAGCATTATCACTGGTCTTATCCGGGAAATAAAGGCTTGCTTTGGCAATTATATGAAAAGTATTTACATGAGGGTATCGTTATGCCTTATACCTTAGAAGATTTTCACCGAGAATACACGGATCCATATCTTAAATCGTTACCACCTGAAGTCCTGTTAAAGGAACTTTCTCCAGAAGAACGTCTGAAAGGGCTGTCGCCAGAGGTGGTGTTTAAACAATATCAGCCAGAAGAACGTCTGAAAGGGCTGTCGCCAGAGGTGGTGTTTAAACAATATCAGCCAGAAGAACGTCTGAAAGGGCTCTCGCCAGACGCTCGTCTGAAAGGACTCTCGCCAGACGTTCGTCTGAAAGGACTCTCGCCGGAGATGATAGAAGAATACTTATCTCAACTCAAAAAACACTAAATTGAGATTGGAGTTCAAAGTAGTCATCGGCTCAATGCCATTAAGTGAAGCCTTGGAGTCCATTCGAGGTTTTAGTTTTTTTTTCAAAAAAACTAAATTCGAGGTTCAAGTTTTTTTACAGAAAAAACTTGAACCTCGAATCGAATCCTTTATATTTGGAAGTGAGTCGTAGGGTGGGCAACGTCTTTTTTGTGCAGCGGCGAAATTGAGAGTCCACCGAAAGAGATGGTGGGCAAGAAAAGGACCTTGCCCACCCTACGAATCCCAAATCTAAAGGTTTGGCATCGAAAATCCAAAGCGAAAGCGTTGAACTCCAATAGCTAAGGAACGTGCATGAAATCAACTCTCCAAGACCTGATAGGTTTTGGAAACCTGTCAGGTCTGATTCAAGGAACGTGCATCAAATCAACTCTCCAAGACCTGACAGGTTTTGGAAACCTGTCAGGTCTGATTCAACAAGATATTTCAATACGGCATATGCACGTCTAATTCAAACGTATCTGTTACACCGTTGACATTAACAGTATAAGTGCCGTTCTCAAGGTTCAAAACACTTACGAGAGGGATTTCCATAAATGGTTCCAACGCTTCTGTACAAACTTCACCTACTGAATGAGTGGTTACTTTCAGTGTAAAGAGATGCTCATCTTCTGAGATATTAGGAATAATTGGCAAATCAATCTTTTCGCAGCCATTACGGAGATTGCCCCATATCGCCACACCAACAATGTAAGACTGTGGTTTAGTCGGGAGAATTTCGATCCTGTCAACTTGCGCTAGAGAGGTTGTCGGCTTGGGTGGAATCACATTCTCATCCGTACAAATACCGGCATTGTAATGTCCAACCGTTCGCAAAATGTCCTTGTCGTCAGGTTCAATACGTTGCCCTGCTAACTCACTATCAATAACACGCGCAATCAGTTTATTCAAATGCGTCACAATATAACAAGGTACACTGGGTTCTTGATGCGAAGAACCCACACCAGAATCATCGGTTAAGAAAAGATAACGCCCTTGTGTGAGTACTTCGGCTTGACGCATCATAAATTCCGCTTTATCAGCGACACCACTGGCTGCCAGCGGATAAATGCGTAATCCTTTCTGTCGCGCAACACGCACTTGCTCTAACATCGCCTTTAAGTTTTCGTCATGTGGAGGTGCATCCGCTACCAAGAACAGTAGGCGTGCGACATTGCCCTTGCTCCATTTTGCATTGACGGCTGTTTCTAAAGCCTGTTCCATTGCTTCGGGATAATCGCCACCGCCTTGCGCTTTTTGCTCGCTCAATTGGATTTGCATGTCATTGAGTGATTCTGTGAAGGGAAAATCTCGCACAATGTATCTATCGCTTTTATCGCGGTAAACTATTAAGCCAAAACGCATACGAATTTGCGGATGACGGGCTTGCACTGCACTGATGATGTCTCGCAGTTCAGTGATCAAGTAGCGCAGTTCGTCAGACATACTGCCTGTCGCATCAATCACAAACATCACTTCTAATGAATGAGGCAGGGTTGCCGTCATCTCTGGCACCGTGATTTTCAAACGGCGATCTTCAGGTAATTGCCCTAAATCCAGTGTGGTATTAAACACAGAATTGGATGAACCTAATTCATCTTCAGGCGGGGCCAATTGCAAATTGATCTGCGAATTAGTCACATTATCAAATTTGGGAAAGAGATAAAATCGCCCGTCAGTTCCCGCGTAAGTCTCTATTTCTGGTACAGCATTGACCGAAGAACTGATACGCACACGCGCATTGCTCAGGTTTTTCCCTGCATTATCAACAATGTGCAATGCTATTCTATCCGACATTTCTACAAAGGGCAAAGAAGGATCATTTTGCCTATTCAAGTAACGTTGGTAAGCGGAAAAGTTGAGGTTATCATCAATATCGCCAGCCGTTAATGTGCCTGATACGGGAATATCGTTACCATCATGAAACGGTGGTTCTGGTGAAGGTAGTATATCCATATCACCGTCATAACAACACCCGTCATCAGCGGACGTATCCATTGGCTTTGATGAGGGAAGTGGTGATTCACTCATTGAGCCCCCACTATCACTCATTGAACCCCCACTAACTACAGTCATTTCAGCTTCTGCAACTTCTTCCCCATCCAAATATCCAGCGCTGTCCTCTTCAAAAATAGGTCGTTCTCCTTCTCCCCTTTTCAGCATAAGCGTTGTACTGGCATTGGCTATCCAATTGGCCGGTTGTGCGACATCTGAACCGGTTTTTGCTAAAGTCAGATACCATTTGTAAGTACCTGTTGCAAGTCCAGTTGGTATATTAAAGGCAAGTATCGTGATTTCAGGTATATTTGGGTAGCGTATTTTTGTGACTAATGGCACAATCTCATTGCGCTCATGAACAAATTTCAGACTGAATCCAAACCAATAATAAAGTGATCCATCTGGAAATTGAACGCTGAGATAAGCATCTGCCCCTGTGGCATCTATATCATCGGTGTTGGCGATAGAGAGTTTTAATAAGTCACCCGTCGCAAACACGCTTTCGTTCAGCGATAGGGTGAGACTTTGTGCATAATTGGATAATAGCAGTAGGCTGATGCACAGTGCTTGAGTCAATCGTTTATTGATAGACATGAAAATTTTCTCCTTTAGTTACAAATTGATAAGGAAGATCAAAGCTAAAGCGTTGTACTCCAATAGGAAGATCAAAGCTAAAGCGTTGTACTCCAATAGGAAGATCAAAGCTAAAGCGTTGTACTCCAATAGGAATATCAAAGCTAAAGCGTTGTACTCCAATAAGAAAATCAAAGCTAAAGCGTTGTACTCCAATAAGAAGATCAAAGCTAAAGCGTTGTACTCCAATAAGAAGATCAAAGCTAAAGCGTTGTACTCCAATAAGAAAATCTGTTGAACTCCAAAATTTCAACTCTTAACTTATATTAATTATAGCATTTTTATGATTGAAAAGGGCAAACACACAGGATTCGAGGCTAACGTTTTTCTTCAAAAAACGTTAGCCTCGAATGCCCCTACAATAAATCTCGTTGAGATCATTCGTTTATTTCGTCAATTCGCTGTACTAGCTGTACTAACAGATAAAATCCTTACTTTTTACCACATAATAAACAAGGTTGTTCCAAACTTTGTGAAACGATTTGTCCATTTTGATAACACCAAATTTCAACAGGCGTGACTACATCTCCTTGCTTATCAAAGTCAACATCTCCAGACGCGCCGACATAATTAATGGGTTCCCCTTGTCGTAAATAGGTTAATGCCTGTTTTAAAGCATCTGGTCCAGCAATAACTTGTCTGCCAGGCCAACCCGCCACTTTTCGTAAATGTTCGCGAATCGTGATTGGCATCAATGCTTCACCAGCCGCCTGAGCAGAGTAAGCCGCTAACGCTGCAATAATCACTGCATCATAAGTATTGGTCAAAAAAGTCATTTTTGATTCACCATATTCGGCTTCATAGCGACTGTTAAAAATATCTAATGAATCTGAGGGTGAGGAACCTGATGCTGTGCCACATAAGCCTTCTAAAGCGTCTGCACCAAGTGCCTCAATCAGTTGTTCTGACTTGGTGCCATCTGTAAATAGGAATTTTTTAAAAAAGTCATATTCAATGGCTTCTTTTAGATAGATACGTGCATGTCCAGTATAACTGATAGCCACAAGTGCCTCCGAGTTCCCAACGGCTGCCTGTTGTAAGGCGGCGACATAGCTTGCGGCGGGTTCAGTTTCATGGGGGATTGCTGCACTGATTTTTCCGCCCAGAACTTGGAAGTTTTCTGTGAAGACTCGACTTAAACCTTTGCCATAAGCATCATTGATATAGAGTATTGAGACTTCTTTATAACCCATTATCTCGTAAGCCAATCTTGCTAAGATAATCCCTTGCTGAGTATCGGGTGACACGGTACGAAATAGAAAATCCTGATCTTCATCAGCAGGTAGATAAGTAATCAGAGGAGAGGTGGATGAATAAGAAATCTGTGGTATTTGTCTAGGAATAGAGACTTGTTCGGCAACGGCAATAGTCACTGAACTTGCAGAACCCCCAATTAAAAGGTGGTTATTTTCCTCGTTGATGAGGTGCAATGCGGCTGCAATCGCGGCAGGAGGGTTTGTCTCAGTATCAGCAACAATGAGTTGAATGGGATAACCCGCTTCGTTTAAATCTTTAACAGCCAATTGTGCCGCATTTTTGCGTGCTTTTCCTTTTTCAGACAATGTGCCTGTTAAGGGTATCAACGCGCCAATTTTAACCGGCTCAAATAGTTTAATAGATTCATCAGTTGAATTATCGTTGCAAGCCGTGATAAGCAATGCCATAATGAGATATAATATTAATTCAGTGTAAAAAAATTGTTTAAACATTATTTATTCTAGGTTGAGGGAAAGAAACCCCATTTTTTGAAAAGGTTTCTAAACCAGATTTTAAAATTGGTAACGACTCAGCAGTTCGCCTTGAAATCAATTTCAAGGCTGAGTCGTTACATTTTTTTTTCACCACATTCAAATTAAACATTATGCAATTTAAAATATCAACAGCCCCTTTCACGCATCAAGATAATAGTGTTTCAGGAATCATGCGACAAGTACTATATGCCCTGATACCTGGCATTGCGACTTATGTCTATTTTTTTGGATGGGGTATTGTTGTCAATATTTTATTAACCAGTATAACGGCGTTAATTTGCGAAGCCATTATGCTCTGGCTACGCCAACGTCCATTGCGCCCTTTTTTGACGGATAATAGCGCATTAGTGACCGCATGGTTGCTGGCATTAGCATTACCGCCCTTTGTGCCGTGGTGGATGATTATATTAGGCACCGCATTTGGGATGATTTTTGCTAAACATTTATATGGGGGATTGGGTTATAATCCATTTAATCCTGCGATGGTTGCTTATGCAATGTTGTTAATTTCTTTTCCTGTTGAAATGACACATTGGCCTGCACTCGCATCGCTGAGTGGTCATTATCCAAACTTATTTCATAGCGTTAGCATTACTTTTACTGGACAACCTTTGGGAGGATTGACACTGGACGCGCTCAGTGGTGCCACGCCGTTAGATACGATGAAAATGGCATTGAACCAATTTCATACGATTGAAGAAATTAAGGACAATCCATTATTTGGCACTTATGGAGCGAAGGGATGGGAATGGATAGGCGGGGTATTTTTATTAGGCGGTTGTTGGTTAATTTATAAACGAGTCATCACTTGGCATATTCCCTTAGCGGTATTAGGGACTCTTTTTTTCATATCAGGCTTATTTCTCCTGCTCGATCCAGATATTCATCCTTCGCCCTTATTTCATATTTTCAGTGGAGCATCTATTTTAGGCGCATTTTTTATTGCCACTGATCCGGTGACTGCGGCGACTTCAAATAAAGGGCGTTTATTTTACGGTGTTGGCATTGGCTTGTTAATTTATATCTTTCGTACTTGGGGAGGCTATCCAGACGGCGTTGCTTTTAGCGTTTTATTAATGAATATGGCAGCTCCCTTCATTGATTACTACACCCAACCTCGTGTGTTTGGACAATAATTTTTTTAATGGTGAATTATGAATGGTAAATTATCATTCATCATCAATAATTCATCATTAATAATTCATCAATAAGAGCCTCTTGCAAAACTGGCTTTTTCAAGTTGAGATTAAAAAATCCGATTTTTTCAAAAATCGGATTTCTTAAACCTCGTGTTTTCAGAATTTTGCAAGAACCTCAATAATTCATCATTCGAGGTTTGAGTTTTTCTTTCAAAAAACTCAAACCTCGAAACCATTAACCATTAACCATTAATCACAAAAATGTTAATCAAAAAAATGACACAATCTGCTGCCCTATTAACTCTTTTTGCGATACTAGGAGGGGGGCTAGTTGCTTTCAGTTTTGAAGCGACTCATCAGAGAATTGAGGCGAATGAACGTGCTGCCTTATTATGTACATTAAATGAACTGATTCCCTTTCATTACTATGATAATGATTTATTTACAGATATTCGTGAGGTGCAAGATGAAGCGTTATTAGGAACAGAAGAAATAGTGGTGATTTATCGCGCTCACAAGGTGGGAAAACCAGTTGCTGCTGTTTTTAGTACAGTTGCACCTGATGGTTATAATGGGAGAATTCACTTATTAGTGGGTATTAATTATGAGGGCATTTTAATGGGAGTACGTGTGCTCACTCATAAAGAAACGCCTGGTTTAGGTGATGGTATAGAATTGCGTCGATCAGATTGGATTTTAGGTTTTAATGGACGTTCTTTAATTAATCCAGATAAGGGGGGATGGCAAGTCAAACGAGATGGTGGCGAATTTGACCAATTGACAGGAGCAACCATAACGCCGCGAGCCATAGTTAAGGCGGTGCATAAGACATTACTTTTTTTTCAGCAATATCGTGATGAAGTCTTTGCAGTTGAGGATCAGGCTTTAGAGAAGTAGTCGGATTCCAAACCCGAAAGGTCTGAACAGGATTCGAGGTTCAAGTTTTTTGAAAAAAAACTTGAACCTCGAATATTAATTTTTGCGAGTGATTTTAATGTACCTCACTTGGATTGATACCAGAATTGTAGTCTTGAATAGGCACTACCGTCACCATCCCATCATTTGTAACATGTAGCTCAAACACCACCCAAATATCCATAGAACTGTAATGGTCAATTTCTGCATGAGGTGCTATAAACACTTGTTCTGGTTGGTTCCCTATCCATAAGTGTACCGTCACGTCTGAATCGGCAATAGTGCTATTACCACTGAAATAGTGTACAGTCAACCGATAAATTCCTTCTCTTAAAAATGCTTGATCTGGGGGGGGGGAAATGTTCACCTTTTCAGGTTTTGTATTGCTAAATTCTCCCGTATCGAGGGTAGCCACATTATTCTCTTTATTTGCAAAATAAATATGGAAACGTTCAGGTTCATTATTATAAGAACCAGGCGCACCAGGATCAGGACCTGTCAAATGGACATCTAAATCTTGCGTTTGTTCACCCCAATCAAGCAAAATAGTTATCTGATCAGGAAAATCCGTTGGAGGTGGAATCTCATGTGCCATATCTTCTTCCCATCTTTTTTCAAAGATTAATGCACCAAGATTAAATTCAAAAGCCATATTGAGACGGGTTGTCACTATGGAGGGGTGAGAACCAAAAACGTCTTCAATAATGATTTCAGAATAACGGCGGATATCCTGCATTCTCAACCAATTACTCCCCTCATTCATACCAAAGGTTTGAGCATGGCTAAAATCTGATAGACTGCTTTGACAATACGGTTCTTCATTAAAAAGGGGATAAAAATCAAAGGTATCAGAAAGACGATAGCTCAGGAGGTGCAAATACTCCCCTCCTTCTGAGGAACACGCTTTAAAAATCACATCAAAGGGCATTTGGTACCAAATTAATTGATTTGGATCAAAGGGATCATTAATTTGAGTAGCGATAAGTACACGATTAATTTGTACTCTATCTCTAAGTGGCTCCCCATTTTCATTGAAAACAGCACCAAACCCCTCGCTTTGTCTAAAATCCACTATGGGTGGACTCTCTTGTGCATAAGTTAAATCACTCAGTAATAGAAAAATGACTAAGCAACTTTTGTAGAAATATTTTTTGTAGAAAGAGTTCATAAAAACCTCCGCGCAGAAAAATGTTAGAAGTTCCTCCCGTTTTTTCAAGGGAGTTTATTTTGAGTCCAAAAACGGTTTTTTTTGAAGCCAAATGTCTGAGAAATCAACTTGCATTTTTGAGAAGTGCTCAACTCAAAATATTGAAAAATCCAGTTTCTGAGTACTTTTTGGAACGCCAATTGGTCTGAAAAATGATTTTGAAATAGTTATCCTTGTATAGATATATATAGACTATTTTATAAAAAATAGCAAGTTTCATTCTGAGAATTGGGAATAGCGAGTAAAGCGTTATAATCAACTTAAAAAGCATTTCCTATTCAGAATGATAAATTTAAATGACATTTGAGGCTCTTGCAAAACTCGCTTTTTCTTAGAAATCCGATTTTTTTCAAAAATCGGATTTCTAAAACCTTATGTATTCAGAGCTTTTTCTTAGAAATCCGATTTTTTTCAAAAATCGGATTTCTAAAACCTTATGT
>JAOZSV010000323.1 GCA_029939505.1 Thiotrichaceae bacterium
TCGAGGCTAACGTTTTTTTTTCAAAAAAACGTTAGCCTCGACTCGAATTGTGAATAAATCAATGAAAAACGACTATCAATCACGCATAGCCCAAGAAATAAACTCTTATAAAGAGGTAAAAAATGTCCACGATTTACCAGAAATCGCCACTTACTGGGCAAAAAAATATTTGCTTCCCATTGCGTTACCGTTTGGCTTTGCTAGTATGAATGAATTTTATTGCCTCTATGTGCGGCGCATCCAAGCATTCCCACAGGAAACTTACCATTTTATCAGTATCGGTGCGGGTAATTGCGATATGGAAGCCGAATTGGTTGAAACGCTACTAAAAGGGGGACTGAAAAATTTTACTTTGGAATGTCTGGATATCAACCAACAGATGTTAGATCGTGGATTAGCGTTAGCGCAACAAAAAGAGCTTGCCCCAAAAATGCAGTTTACTTGCTCCGATATTAATAGCTGGCAACCCAAACAACAATATCATATTGTGATCGCTAACCAATCATTGCATCATTTTGTCGAACTCGAATTATTGTTTGATAAGATTGATAATGCTTTGCATCCCCATGGCTATTTTTTGACCCACGATATGATAGGGCGAAATGGACATCAGCGATGGCCAGAAGCCCTTGAAATAGTAAGTGAATTATGGGCGACATTACCCGAACGCTATAAATACAATCACTTACTCAAGCGCGTTGAAGAAGAATATGAAAATTGGGACTGTTCCACTGAAGGTTTTGAGGGTATTCGGGCGCAAGATATTCTGCCATTGCTGGTGGAAAAATTTCGCTTTGATTTATTTCTGGCTTATGCCAATGTGATTGACATATTTATTGATCGCTGTTTTGGGCATAATTTTGAGGCCAACGATCCCCATGATCAAGCTTTTATTGATAAAGTCCATCAAATTGATCAATCTGCGATTGAAGAGGGGCGGATAAAACCAACCCATATTACGGCGGCTATGACTAAGAAGTCGCTTAACACAGAAGCGCGTGTTTATAAACATTTGACTCCTGAGTTTTGTATTCGATGGGCTGATAATCTGAACGACAAGTGAAAAAATCACCGACATCCTTGTTCCATAAAAATGGGGACGATCATACCCAAGTCAAACGATTTGAGGCTTTAAGTTGATTTGGGTTCGAGGTTTGAGTTTTTCTTCAAAAAACTCAAACCTCGAAGGGGTGTTTTGAGGTTTTACCATTTTGCCTGTCAGTGGTGGGCAACAAAAAAAGGTTAATTAATATGTCTGTTATTTTTAGACACAAAGGTTACCGTTTTTTCTTTTTTTCCAATGAAGGAATTCCACTTGAACCTTGTCATATCCATGTCATAAAGGGTAGTGCTGTGGCTAAAATTTTGGGTTGTTCCAGAAGTGCGACTTGCTGAAGCGTATGGGATGTCATCGGTGGAATCGCGGGGATTATTACATGTTGTGAAACAAAACCAAGAATTAATTAAGAGGAAATGGAATGAATATTTTGGCTCATGAACCACTGGCAAAAAATATTAAATTTGATTCAGATATGATGTGGCTTGAATTAATTGATGGACGAAAATTGGGAGTACCACTCGCCTATTTTCCACGTTTACTCAATGCAACTTCTGAACAACGCCAATTATATGAAATGAGTGGTGGAGGAAGCGGACTTCATTGGGAGCAAATTGATGAGGATATAAAAGTTGAAAATCTGCTAATGGGAATAGGTGATAGGACACATTCTTATTCACATTCAGAACGTTTAGCCGCATAGCGAGCATAGGGTGAATAGAGTACAACTCCATGGAATGTCTGGATATCAACCAACATAAGTTAGATCGTGGATTAGCGTTAGCACAAAAAAAGGAGCTGACACCAAAAATGTAGTTCAAGTGTGTTGTCGTATTTGGGCAATTTTATCGGTAATCCACTAATTGTGTTCCTTCGATTCTTGCTTGTTTAGCAATTTTACTCTGTAAGTCCAGCGGTATTTTTAGGTTAAAATTTCCGGCATTTTTAGTAGGGGATATTCCCTTTTCTTTACAAACTTCAAGAAAGACTTCCAAAGAATTTTTAAATTCCTCACGAAGTTCATCCGGTTTTTTTCCATAGAAATCGGCCCCACCATTCAAGTTAAGGATTTCTCCTCTGAACAGTTCAATTTCTGGGTCATATTCAATTTTGGCTTTGTAACCATTAAGTGTCATAATATTCATGGTGTTACCCATCAAATTGATCAAACTGCGATTGAAGAGGGGCGGATTAAACCAACCCATCTCACGGCGGCTATGACTAAGAAGTCGCTTAACACAGTTTATAAACTTATGACTCCTGAGTTTTGTATTCGATGGGTTGATAATCTGAATGACAAGTGAAAAATCATCAGCATCCTTGTTCCCTAAAAATGGGGCAATGCCATTAAGTTAAGGGCAGACACACAGGTCTGCCCCTACAAAACCCCGCGTATTCTGTGCTTGTAGGGGCGAACCTGCGTGTTCGCCCTGGCTTAACTTAGGAACGTGCATGAAATGCACAATGTTGAATCAGACCTGACAGGTTTTGGAAACCTGTCAGGTATTCGAGGTTTTAGTTTTTTTGAGTGTGTCCCACTTATCCAACCCATTTTGAAAGGTTTCGAGGCTAAAGTTTTTTCTTTAAAAAAACTTTAGCCTCGAAATGAGCACTGAGATCGACTCAAGTTGAGAATCGGATCGGATATTCTTTAATCGGTTGAATTAATTCAGAAAAATTGGCAACCCCATTTTTTGAGTGGTGGCAAATTCAACGATAATCAGTCTTTTTTAATTTAAAATCAAATAGTTATATAAATACTCCCCGTTGGATAAGTGGGACACACTCGTTTTTTTTCAAAAAAACTTAAACCTCGAAAGTTGTGCCCGCGTGCAGTATAATATCTTTATCCCACTTCTCTTTAATTAATCATAAATATTTCGTCTTGGTCCCACCTTCATAATGAGAACTAGCAACACATCATCATGTACTTCATAAATAAATCACACGATAATCTCCTACTCGAATACGGTAACTATTTTCAAAGCCCTTAAGTTTTTTAGAGCCGTGGGGGCGTGGATTTTCAGATAGCATGGCTATCTTGGATTTGAGTCGTGCTTGAATGGTTTTATTAAGTTTGCGAATTTGACGTGCGGCAGCCGGTGTGTATTCTACCCAGTAAATTGTCATGAATTACCACCCTAATTCCTTATCAAGCTGTTCTGAAGAAATGGTGCCGGTATCAACGGATTCATTAAGCGCATCATTGGCATCGGCACTATCAATGCAATCTTCAAGTTCTTCAATCAGATAAACATCTTCTATCGGCACAACGGCTAAAAAAACTTTATCTTGATATGTCACTTTCAGACGTGCGTTCTCGGTCTTTTTGCGGTTAAGAAAGTCTCCTAAAGCGTCATCCACTCGAATCGTTTCCAATGGACCATTGATATAGTCATCAAGACAATGTTCAAGTTGTTTTATCACGTCAACATCTTCTATCGGCACAACAGCTAAAAACACCTTTTTTCGGTAGGTCAAAGTCATACGTTCTTTTTCAGCTGCTGCACTTTCAAGCAATTCTTTTAAAGTCGGTTGTACTTCAAACTCTTCATTTTGAAGAGCTTTATTGGGTTGCGGTGCTGGAAGTGATGTTTCTGTCAGAATGACAATGACATTGGCACGTAAGCCGGGTCGGAGTTCTGGAGAACGAAGTGTAACAATACCATCGGGCTGGATGGTCACTTCTTGTTGAATGGCTTTTAGCATCTTTTTTTTCCTTTTGTGTTTGAGTATTTAGTAAACATTATACCAATTTAATGTAACTCATTGATTTAAAAGTGGACAATTTAAATAATAACACCATTAGCTAAAACTGGGTTATCAAATAATTGAATCAGCCAAGCACTGGTCGCCGTCATCAATTCAGTCCCAGACACAGATTCTTGAACAGTGTGTCTGATTTCAACTGTAAATAAAACGCCTTGAATGAGTAGGAAAAGTAGGAAAAAACGTCGCATTGTCGTTATGTTTTATTCTTAAATGGTACGTCGGTTAGTTCAATAAGGGAACGAGGGAAAAAACTCTGTTCAAGGATAACCACTTTTTGGACAGAGTTTAGTTTCTTGGCGTAGCTGGGCTACCTACCCAACTTTAATCCATGCTATGTCACTGGTGGTGGGCAACCAAAAATACGTTTTCGAGGTTTTCGTTTTTTGAAGAAAAACGAAAACCTCGAAACCACCCTACATGGCTATTTTGGCTTGTTTAATCGCACCGATGTTTTTAAGTTCAAAATACATAACAGTATAATTATCCTAATAATTTAGTGACATAACACTCGATCATCAAGTTTTTAGTTTTCCAACAGGTTGAAGACAAGATTCGAGTCTGAGAAACGACTGACAGGTTTCAAAAACCTGTCAGGTCTCAAATTCTGATAAACGACAGACCTGACAGGTTTCAAAAACCTGTCAGGTATAAGAACCAATAAGTTGGAGTTCAGGACGAACTCCAAACAACGCGCTAAAGAGGAACTGGCGTGAGAATCTCTGATTGAGATAATGTGGCACAGAAGATATTCGGTTTTGG
>JAOZSV010000120.1 GCA_029939505.1 Thiotrichaceae bacterium
TTCAACCCCGAAGGGGTTAAACATGAATAGCCACCGATGAAATCGGTGGAACTTGGAAGCACTTGCGTAACATCAGTTAATTATATCTACATGGATTTTATATAAACAGGGATAATGCATTGATGATTTTTTTGAGCTTAGAAATCCGATTTTTTTCAAAAATCGGATTTCTTAAACCAATTTCTTTAAAAAGTAATGAAAATACTAGAAAACAATAATCACTTTTATAAAAAAATCATCGTTTTTTTTAGCATAATGAATTTATTAATTATTGCTACGATAACTTATGTCGTGTTTCAATTGCAAGATGTTGAAAAATATTATGCGTTCTTTATACTAATCATTACATTTAACTTATTGATATTGTTTATTATTTATTATTTAATTCAACGCGCCAAAATTGCAAATCAACACGCATTAGAATCTAAATTCGTTAAAAATCAGAATTGGGTTAAATCAAAGCTGACAGAGCTATACGAAAAAATGCGTGGAGAATTAGAGTTTGCGACAGTCGGGCAAAACATTATTAACTTTATTATACCTGCTTTGGATGCCCCAATTGGTGCGATTTACTACAATGAAAACGGTACACTTAAATTAGCCGCCAGTAATGCCTATACCACTGCCACCGAATTTGAATTTGGAGAAGGATTGCTTGGGCAAGCGGCAAGTGAACAAAAGAGTATTTTATTTAGCGATATTCCAAATGATTATATCAAAGTGCGATCTGCGTTAGGTGAAGCAAAGCCTCATCACATTTTAGTGACACCGCTGATTTTTGGGGATCAAGTCAAAGGCGTACTTGAACTTGGTTTATCCAAGCCATTATCAGAAAGGCAAGCCAATTTATTACAGCAAGCGGTTGAACATATTGCTATTCGTTTTAAATCAATTGAAAGTCACGCAGAAATACAGACATTATTGGAAGAGTCTCAAGAAAAATCAAGAGAATTGGAAAAACAACAGGATGCTGTTGAACAGCAACGGAAGTGGTTTGAAGTCACGCTATCAAACGTCGGTGACGGAATTATTACCACCGATGTCTCCATGCACATCACTTTTATGAATCCCGTCGCCGAAAATATGACGGGTTGGACTTTCCAAGCCGCGCAAGGGCGACTTTTCACTGATGTTTTTCATATTATCAATGGGCAAACGCGACAACCCGTGAAAAATCCTATTGAACAAGTCATACGGGAAGGAAATATTGTACATTTACCAGAGCATACTGTATTAATTGCACAAGATGCCCGTGAAATTTCAATAGAAGATAGTGGCGTGCCTGTTAAAAATAAGAAGGGTGAATTATTAGGCGTGGTACTGGTATTTCGTGACATCATCGAACAACTGGAAAATGAACGCAAACTTATTAAAGCTAAAGAAGAAGCGGATGTTGCTAAACAGGCTAAAACGGCATTTCTTGCGAATATGAGCCATGAACTTCGTACCCCACTTAATAGTATTTTAGGCTATGCCCAAATTTTAAAGCATGGTGAAGCGTTGAGTGCAAAACAGCAAGATTCTATTGATATTATTCGATGCAGTGGTGAGCTTTTATTAACTTTAATTAATGATCTTTTGGAATTGTCAAAAATTGAAGTGAATAAATTAGAACTTTATCCGACTGAATTTCATTTTGGGTATTTTATTAAGGATATTACTGCATTATTTCAAATGCGGGTTAAACAAAAGGGCATTTCTTTCACTTACGAAGCACAGTCTCCTCTGCCAACCTGCGTTCATGCTGATGAAAAGCGGTTACGGCAAATTATGCTTCATTTGCTAGGCAATGCGATCAAGTTTACTAAGCAAGGAGAAGTCAGTTTAAAAATTTCTTATAGTTATCAAGAAGCGGTTTTTCAAATAGAAGATACGGGCTGCGGTATTATTTCTGGGGAGTTTGAAAATATTTTTGTTCCATTTCAACAACTTTGCGATAAAAAGCATCAGATAGAGGGTACAGGCTTAGGTTTATCCATTACAAAAAAATTGGTTGAATTGATGGGAGGTAAGTTGCATGTTGAAAGTACTGTTGGAAAGGGTAGCACGTTTTGGGTGATGATCAAGTTATCAGAAGTGCCTGGCTTTGAACGATTAGAAGCCACAAAAAAATCACTGATTATTGGTTTTAAAGGCACGCCACATAAAATTTTAGTTATTGATGATGATGATGCTGCCCGAACTTTCATCGTTACTTTCCTCACCAGTCTGGGTTTTGATGTTATTGAAACCGTGAATGGTAAAGAAGGAGTTGAAAAGGCTTTAGTTTTTAAACCTGATGTCATTTTAATAGATTTAATGATGCCGTTGATGAACGGCTTTGAAGCCACCCGTCGGATACGCCAATCTTCTGAACTCAAAGAGGTTGTGATCATTGCTATTTCCGGCAGTGTATATGAACAAGATCGTAAGGATAGTTTGTTGGTGGGGTGTAATGATTTTATTGCTAAACCTATTCAAAGTGATGAATTGCTAGAAAAATTGCGTTTATACTTGGAATTAGAATGGAAGTATCAAGAGGATACTTCTAACTTGCTCAATCATTCGCCAGAAACGGTATCAGAAGACGATAAAAAAATACCGATGGTTGCACCTCCGCCTAAACTGGCACAAGCACTTTATCAACTGGCGATGAAAGGTGATGTGGGTAAACTGATGGAGGAAGCAAAGGAGTTACAAAGCGATAGCCAACTCGCGCCTTTTGCAGATGAATTGCTACAATTAGCGAATAATTTTAAAGTACGGAAAATTCGTGAGCTTATTAAACCTTTCTTAACTCAAAAGTAATGCGAATTCAATTCGAGGTTTTAGGTGGGCTATAAAAAGACATTGCCCACCCTACATGTCTATTAAGCATGCGAATTAAGAGTTAAAAATGGAGTTCGAGGTTTTAGTTTTTCTTCAAAAAACTAAAACCTCGAAAACGCTTCAGCTTTGGGCGTTTTTTGAACGGGCTGACAAAGCTAAAGCGTTGTACTCCAAAATACAAAGCTAAAGCGTTGTATTCCAAAATACAAAGCTAAAGCGTTTTCGAGGTATTAGTTTTTTTTCAAAAAACTAATACCTCGAACTCCATTTTCAAAAAAAATTCAACTCTTAATTCGCATTAAGCAGACGGTGGTACATAATCCGTTGGTGGCGTTGAACCTTCTCCAAAAAGGAATTTTTTCATTTCTTCTTCAATCATTTTACGCGCTTGAGGATCAGCAGGTGATAAACGATATTCGTTAATCAGCATCGTTTGCTGATTTACCCACATTTTCCAAGCCTCGTTGGAGATAGTTTCATAAATCTTCTGCCCCATTTCACCAGGGTAAGGGGGGAATTTTAAGCCTTCAGCTTCTTTACCTAGTTTGACGCAATTAACCATGCGAGTCATAATAATAATTCTCCTGTCTTTTGATTTCGAGTTAGTTTTGTGAGTAATCGAACCACTGGAGCGGCTAAACCTAAAGCCGTCGGTTGAGTTCCATACCATAATCTACTTTTCAATGTGACGACTTGATCCAATTCAATGAGTACCAATACTGGCGTAATCTCTAAATGGAAATGAGTAAAAGTATGGCGTAAAAGTGCCCAAGTATCACATTTTAGCGGGGTAACGTCAAGATGTTGTGAACACCATTTAGGAATCTCATCGACTGTCGAACATTCGGGAAAACTCCATAATCCTCCCCAAATGCCCTTTATCGGGCGTTTTTCCAACAAAACTTCGCCCAATGGATTTTGTAGCATAATAAAAACGGTGGTTTTTACAGGTAATTTTTTACGGGGTTTCGGTGTAGGATAAGCCGTTTCACGCCCATTTTTATGGGCGACACAATCTGAATTGAAAGGGCAAAGTCCACATTGAGGGCGACGAGTACAAACTGTTGCACCTAAATCCATAATCGCTTGAGTATAATCCGCAACGCGCTTAGCAGGCGTATTTTTATCAGCCGATTGCCACAATTTTTCTGCGACTTTTTTCTCACCAACCCATCCTTCAATGGCGTAGTAGCGGCATAATACCCGTTTCACATTACCATCTAAAATGGGATAACGTTGTCCATAAGCCAGGGCTAAAATAGCCCCTGCTGTTGAACGTCCAATGCCAGGTAAGCGCATTAAATGATTTAAATCCGTCGGTAATTCACCATGATGCTCGGTACAAATTTGTTGTGCCGCACTATGTAAATGACGGGCGCGGGCGTAATATCCTAAACCTGTCCAATAGTGCAATACTTCATCTAACGAAGCGTCAGCTAATATTTGCACTTCTGGAAATTTTTCCATAAAACGTTGATAATAAGGAATAACCGTATTAACCTGTGTTTGCTGGAGCATAATTTCTGATATCCAGACGCGGTAAGGTGTCGGATCATGTTGCCATGGTAAGTCAACGCGCCCGTATTTGTCAAACCATCTGAGCAAATGCTGATTAAAAGTACGGATTGGCATGTTTTTAATTATGAATTATGAATTGTGAATTATAAATTAAATATGATGAATTTTTTCAACATGATTAGACTACGTCGTTTAATTGGAACTCTGTTCACAATAGCGACGCTCTTTTTTATATTGCTTGGTGTGACAGGGCATATCGTTCGTGATCGCACTGTAGAATTGGGCTTATTGATGTACATTCCGCTACTGCCACTTGGTTTATGGGCGGTTTTTTTGGATTTAGTGCAATTTGGTTACAGTTTACCCCGTTTCCGTTTTGGTTTAACGCTTATTGGCTTAGGCGTAATGATATGGGGTGGCGTGTCAATGATGGGAATGGGTGGTAGTAGTCTGATCTTAGAGCAGGAGAGACAAGTCAGTGTATTACATTGGAATGTCTATTGGGGCGGTAGAGGAAAAGATGGCTGGAAATCCCTCAGCCATGATATTGAGCAGCAACACCCTGATATTGCCATTCTCAGTGAAACGCCACACGAACAAAGGCTCAATCTTCTTCTCAACCCCCTGGGCTGGAAGACAATCATGTACGAGAAAACACGGAGTAATCCATTAGCAATTTGCTCATCGTGGCCATTACGATTTGAACGTTATCTCAAAATCCGCGACGGTATTGGGATGATTGTTGTCGTCACAGTACGGGGACAACCGCTGCGCGTATTGGCAGTGGATGGTTATCGCAATATGTCAAGAAACCATACTGTGCTATCAAAACAAGTCATACCGAGATGGCGAACACCCATGCTAAGAAGTGTTGTTAAAACCATTGAAGCGAATCATAAACAAGGACAACCTATTGATATTATTGCAGGCGATTTTAATGCGCTTAGTCTCAGTATGGGCTTTGATGCGTTTGCAGAAGTCGGCGGTGGTTATTATTTAGCGTCCAAATTTTCTCGTGATTGGCGGGGAACTTGGAAATCCTATTTACCATTATATGATCTGGACCATGTCTGGATACATAAACATTTTCAAGGACTTAGGACAAAATTATTGACTAATTTTAAAAGCGATCATCGAGGGCAATTGGTACAATTTCAGAAATCAATTGATGCTTTTTAGGAATCCTTACTTGATGTTCTCGTTTTTTTATTATAATATATATGTACTGAGTACAACGGATTTTAGAGTAAATGAGTACAACGGATTTGAGAATAAAACGGATTAAATATAATAAATTCATAGCGTTAATATGATCGAGGCTAAAGTTTTTCTTCAAAAAACTTTAGCCTCGATCATAACCTTTTTTAAAATCCGTTTATTTCTAAAATCCGTTGTACTCATTATTCTGGTAAATCAATTCGAGGCTAAAGTTTTTTTAAAGAAAAAGCGTTAGCCTCAAATACTTATTATCTGATGTGACGCGGGGTTCTTCCAATTTGAAACCCACCTAAATTCCTTGGAAGCGCCTTGCGTAACATCAGTTATAATATTGAGTGCGTCAGTTATTTAAAATCAACACCTTAACTTTATATCATTCACCAATGAAATTTTTTATTACACTCTTACTTATGTCATTAGCCACTCAAGTCAATAGTGCCGAAAATAAGGCACCCATCGTCAACATGCAAACCAATCTCGGTACTATCGTCATTCAGCTTGATGCGGAAAAAGCGCCGAAAACAGTTGCCAACTTCTTACGTTATGTCAACGAGGATTTTTACAATGGCACGATCTTTCATCGTGTTATTGGCAACTTTATGATTCAAGGCGGTGGCTTTACAAAAGATTATCAAGAAAAGAAAAACCACGAGCCGATTCAGAACGAAGCCAAAAATGGCTTGAAAAATCTCCAGGGGACAATTGCAATGGCACGCACCTCTGATCCTCATTCTGCGACAGCGCAATTTTTTATCAACGTTATTGATAGTGCCTTCCTTGATTACTCCGCCGAAACAATGCAAGGTTGGGGTTATGCCGTATTTGGTAAAGTCATCGAAGGGATGGACGTAGTCGATAAAATCAAGAGTAGCAAAACGGGACGCGGTGGTCCTTTTCAGACAGATGTTCCACAGACACCAATTATTATTGAAAAAGCCTCTGTCGTTAAAGAAGTGGAAAAGAAAGAAGAAAGCGCAAATTAAGAGTTGAAATTGGAGTCTAAAGTCCGCTAAACTCTTTAATTAGTTACTGATTGTTACGCAAGGTGCTTCCAAATTCCACCAAATTCCACCGATTTCATCGGTGGCTATTCACATTTCACCCCGTTGGGGTTAGTTTCAACCCCGAAGGGGTTAAACATAAATAGCCACCGATGAAATCGGTGGAATTTAGTAACATCAGTTAGTTAGTCTGTTTTAACAGATTTGAGTTTTCAGCCTTGAAATTTATTTCAAGGCTGAGTAGTTACCAGCTTTGGAGAGATTCAAATGCCCCGTATTTTGCATATTGGTAAATTTTTTCCCCCTTTCGCAGGGGGAATTGAAAACTTCCTCGCTGATCTGATGCAAGCACAAGTTGAGCAAGGCAATACCGTTGCTGCCATCGTACATGATCATCAACCCCGTTTATCGCGTTTTTTCGCGCCCGTGCAAGCTGAAAAACAGGAAGGAATTTCCATTTACCGCACCCCCAGTTATGGCAGACTACTTTACGCCCCCGTCAGCCCCCATTTTCCATTTTGGCTCAATCGGGTATTGCAACAATTTCAACCAGAACTGTTGCACCTACATTTACCCAATACCTCCGCATTTTTCGCACTTTGGCTACCCCGTGCAAAACATATCCCTTGGATTATCCACTGGCATTCCGATGTTGTTGAAGGTTTAAATCGAAAATTATCAATCGCTTACAGATTTTATCGTCCACTTGAACAACGATTACTCGCTCAAGCGCACAGGATCATAGTCACTTCTCCGCCCTATTTAACTTCGAGCAACGCCCTACAACCCTGGCGAGATAAATGCCAAGTTATTCCCTTGGGTATCGCCAAAGCCCGCTTACCAGAACCCACATTCCAAGCAAAGCAATGGGCAGAACAACAATGGTTAAAAGAGAAAACACGGATTTTGACTGTCGGGCGACTAACCTATTATAAAGGGCACGAAATACTGATACGTGCGATAGCCAATGTCAGCGGAGCGCAACTCTTTATCGTCGGCGATGGTGAACTGCGCCAACGCTTAGAAAGCCTTATCACAGAATTAAATATTGCCCATAAAGTCAAGCTATTAGGTTATTGCAGCAATACAGAACTCACCGCCCTTTTTGCCACCTGTGATTGTTTCTGCCTACCCTCACTAGAACGCACAGAAGCCTTTGGTGTCGTACTTTTAGAAGCCATGCGTTACGGAAAACCTATCATTGCAACAGCGATTCCAGGCTCAGGCGTGAATTGGGTTATCACAGAAACAGGGCAACTTGTACCACCACAAGATTCAATAGCTCTCGCAGAAGCCCTACAACAGATGGTTAATAATCCACAGCAACGCACTTATTTTGGAGAGGCAGGGCGAGTGCGTTTTGAACAAGCCTTTGATATTAAAGAAGTTTCTAAAAAAATATCCACATTATATCGGCAGAAAAATGTCCAAAGCTGAAGCGTTCACCATTCCTCATTCACCATTCCTCATTCAGCATTCACCATTCCTCATTCCAGCGTTAAAGCTAAATATCAGAATCACTCACTATTAATTTACGACGAACAGAAAAATTCTCATTGGCTCCCATGAATAGGAGCTTTTGGAAGAAACATAGGTGTTGAGTTTCAACACCTGTTGAGTTTCAACACATTTTTCTTATAAAGCATTGATTTTTAACAATAAAATGTTTGAAAAACAGGTGTTTTAATGGCAAAAATGTGTTGAAACTCAACACATTTTTTCCTTAAAATGCGTTTTTTATAACGTGCTTTTAAATAAATATGATATAAATCAATAAGATAAGTTGTTTGGCACATTAAATGCTAAGAAATGTGGAACCTTCGCCATAAAAAGTGATGTTGAGTTACTTGATTTAAGTGGCATGGTAGGCAAGTTATTGATTCTTTCTAACTGATGTTACGCATTATGTTTCCAAGATGTTTTAGAAATCTTTGAAAAAATCGGATTTCTAAGCGGCGAAACGAGGTTTAAGAAATCCGATTTTTTCAAAAATCGGATTTCTAAGCGGCGAAACGAGGTTTGAGAAATCCGATTTTTTCAAAAATCGGATTTCTAAGCTCAAATAGAATCGCTTTGCGTAACATCAGTTTCTAAGAATCAGCAACTTAATTTGTTATTTAATTATTGACTGAGAAAATAATGATGACTTATCTTAAAACACCTCATCCTGCTCCCGTCAAACGGGAAAAAGAGGGAAATTTCCTCCGAGAAAAAGGGCAAATGCTAACACGCGCAAGTATTTTTGCGTTATGTTGTGCTTTGCCTATCACTGCTGTACAGGCGGATGATTGCCCAACACATGCCGTTTATGATGCAACCACAAAGAACTTGGCAATTCCTTTTGTCGATGTTCCTTTGTTGGATCCCTGGACGGGTGAGATGACAGATGAAATGGCTGTGTTTTCAGCTGAACTTGAACTGTTAAAAGGTGTGGAAGATTTTCAACTTCTTTCAGACCAATTTCAATTTATTGAAATCATAACGGCTCCTGATGAATGTCATGCTCAATATAAATATGCTGATGGCAAATTTGACGATGGGGGAACGTTACATATTCCCTATGTTGACGTGCCATTAGTGATGGTAACTCCCCCAGGTATTCAAACTGCTGGTCCAGTACGTGTCGTTCAGGCGACTCTGAGGCAGTTGGCGATAGATAGTGCAGTATTCCATCTTGATTGTTATTGCGATGCTGATGATGATGATTGCTGTGCTAATAATAATGGTGGCCCTTGTACTTGCGCTTGCGATGTGACTGATGGAACCTGCGATACAGGTTGTAATTGCGATACGGATTGCGATTGCCTTTGCGATGCAACCGATGGAATCTGCGATGCGGATTGCGCTTGCGATCCTGATTGCGGTGACTGTGCTTGCGATGTAAATAATGGAGTCTGCGATCCTAATTGCGCTTGCGATCCTGATTGCGATTGCCCTTGCCCTCTGGATCAACAAGCCCAATTGATGGAACCTTTTAATCTTTATATTGCTGCCCGACCTATGGTCGTTTCGGCTTATCAAGAGACCGGAGAATGGCCTATCCCACTTTCTGATGTTATAACACCGCCCACTGGTATTTACACCGACAGGTTTGAAACGCATGAGCCATTACACCTTGATGCGATCATGAAAACAGAAGCTGAGGGTGTAGCTGCTTGTTTTGCAGGCAAAACTATCCATTTCATTTTCATTCCCAATTCCTCCGGTGCATTAGTACCGAGTTGTGAGACTGATATCGCAGAAGCGTGCATGAATTTGTTCCCAATGACATGTACGCATCCGTGATGAAGTCTATTTTGATGTTCAAGTTTCTATTCATTGTCACTTGAAATCTGAGGTTGTCGATTCTGACTCGACAACCTCTTATTTCATTGACTAATTAAGGAGGTGTCAAATGCGATATTTTAAAAGCTGTCCAATTGCAAGCCACTCTAAAACTCAGGGGTTTACTCTGATTGAATTGATGATTGTGGTGGCAATTATTGGGATTTTGGCAACGGTTTCTATTTCTATGTATGGTAGTTATCAAATCAAATCAAAATTGGTTGACATCTGGCCAAACGTTCGATACATTATGAATGATTTGATTTTAGAATCCTGTGAGGAATATAAAAATCCTATTGTTTCAGCATCAAACGACGGTGTATGCAGTATAAAGATTTCCTTGCCCAATATAAAAGGAATGGGCGGAAAAAGTGCGTGTTCATCCGATGATTGTCATATCAACTTTGCTTATAGGGAAGAAAAAACAGGAGAAGAAATATTTACACCTAATGCAGAGATAATGGGTTCACAAGAATATAAACCTTGGGTTATTGTTGCCGAAGCAACCACTTTGAAGAAAATATATTGGCCATAATTTTTTCTTGTTCACACGCTGGAGCGTCAATGCCATTAAGTTAAAGGGCAGATAAGTGAAGGGCAGACACACAGGTCTGCTCCTACCAATCTCCACATATTCAGGGGCTGTAGGGGCGAATCTACGTGTTCGCCCTTCACTTCATTAACGCTGGAGCGTTGGAACGATGGGATACAGAATAATCAAACCACATCAAGGAGTTTAGTATGAAAAAATCCATTTTCAAAGAAAATAAAAAATACACCTTCAGTGACTACTTTGAAATGAATTATCCCACCAAGGAAATTGTGGGCGAATTTGGTTATTCCTTTGCCTTTGAGGTAATCGAATTACCAAAATATAAAGATTATGATAAGCATTTTGTAAAAACACTCCAAGAAACTTTCTATACTGTGTTACCTAAAATTACTTTAAACTCTGAGATGGCGAAAAGGGAGTTTTTAGTCGCACCTCTATTGCTAGAAATGGCTAGAACCACAAATATGGCTATTAATGTTGAATATTCACTGGATATTGATGATAAATTAAGTGGATTTTTAGACTACTTTTTGATAGCTAACCAAGATTTAATAATCATAGAAGCCAAGAAGAAAGACATAGATAATGGATTTAATCAATTAGCAGTGGAATTAATCGCCCTTGATAAATATGAAGAGAATGAGGAGATAGAAATCCTTTATGGTGCGGTTACGTTAGGTGATCTTTGGAAATTTGGGATTTTAGATCGCAAAAATAAGCATATTGTTAAAAATATTCATAGCCATACTATTCCAGAAGACACTGGAGAAGTCTTTTCAATTTTGATGGGTATTGTTGCAGGCTAACAATCCTTGTAGTTATTGTTGTCAGACGAAAAACTGGCAATGATTGAATTAAACACTCATCAAATTTACTTCTGGACGTAAACCTGACAGGTTTTAAAAACCTGTCAGGTTTTTTTTTGTTCTAAAAATCCGTTGTACTGATTAAAAAAACGGATATATGTTCAGCAACAACTTTCTTGACAATTTATCTCAAATAAATTAACTTTTAAAGTTGGCACGACAGAAAATGGTGGGTTAATCTGTCAATATCATAAATCTTTGTACAGGACATTTTTTTATAATTAATTGATTTAAATCACTTTCCATTGTTAGAATCAGAATGAACAGAATTTAAGAATGAACAGAATTTAAAACCTCAGAAGTTAATTCGAGGTTCAAGTTTTTCTTCAAAAAACTTGAACCTCGAAAACTTACTTGACTGATGTTACGCAAAGCTATTCTATTCGAGCTTAGAAATCCGTTTCAGAAATCGGATTTCTTAAACCTCGTTTCGCCGCTTAGAAATCCGATTTTTTTCAAAGATTTCTTAAATATCGTTTCGCCGCTTAGAAATCCGATTTTTTCAAAAATCGGATTTCTTAAACCTCGTTTCGCCGTTTCTTAAACATCTTGGAAACATAGTGCGTAACATCAGTTACTTGATTTTTAATTCTGCAAATTCTCAAATTCTGAAAATTCTGATTCTAACAATAAAAAATGTCCTGTACCAACATCATAAATATCCAATTTTAAAGGAATCTAAACCAATCCATGAGATATAAAACGCTTGCTTTAAGTATAGTGATGATAACTGCTCCAGCATCGCTGTTAGCAGAAGAAGAACCGATAATACTTCCTGTTGTGACAGTTGAAGGGGAATATTTACCAGAACCTGGTATTTCACGCAAAAAAACTGTGGATATTTTAGGTACAACAGTTGATAGTGGTGATTTTTTACGGCGTTTTTCAGGCGTATCGGGTACACGTATGGGAGGGCATGGTATTGATCCCATCATTCGTGGGCAAAATCAAACGCGATTGAATATTTTGCTAGATGGGGCTTATATTCACGGTGGTTGCCCTAATCGTATGGATCCCCCAACGGCTTATTCGTCCATAGAAACTTATGACACGGTGACAGTGCTGAAAGGTGCTCAAACCGTTATTTATGGCGGTGGCGGTAGTGGTGGCACAGTGTTATTTGAACGGAGAACGCCCCGTTTAACAGAAGATCAATCTTTTTATGGTAAATTTGGTGGTGGTTATACCAGCAATGCTGCCACGAAAAAAATCTTCGGCGATGTGACTGCGGGTAATACACAGGGTTTTGTGCGTGGCATCGTTGAATATATGGATACTGATAATTATGAAGATGGTGATGGGAATGAAATCAGATCAGCGGTGACTAATCAAACAGGGCATTTTATTTTGGGTTATACGCCGAGTGATAAAACCCGTTTTGAATTAGGAATTGAGGCAAGTCGGGCGGATGATGCTTTATATGCTGGTGCGACTATGGATTCTCCTAAGAGTGATAATGATACCTTTCGTTTTCGTTTTGAAACGGAATGGGGAACAAAGGGCGAACTTTACTATTCCGATGTTGAACATGTCATGGACAATTATTCCTTGCGTCCTATCAGCGCACCGATGAAAATGTTAGTTCCCACGAAATCAAAGACACAAGGAGGGCGTGTCAGTCATAAGTTGCTGATGGATAATGAAATGGAATGGACATTGGGCCTGGATTATCAACATAATAATCGGGATGCTAATCGTTTCTCTGGCCCTAAGACTGTTTTGACACCGACTAATATGCAATCCATAATGTGGCCAGATGTGGATTTAACACAAATTGGGGTATTTGGTGAAATGGTGATGCCTGTTCATGAGATTGATATACTCAAACTGGGTTTGCGTTATGATCGCGTTACAAGTGAGGCCAATCGGGCAAACGAAGCGGCAATGGGAGGGAGCACGCCCAATACCTTATATAATAACTATTATGGCAAAACTGCGGATGAGCACGATGAAAACAATGTTGGTGGCTTTATCCGTTATGAACGTGGGTTGAGCGGTGACAATGGTTTTACTTTTATTAGCCTGAGTCGCGCTGTGCGTACTGCCGATGCCACTGAGCGTTTTCTTGCCGCTAATCATGCAAAAGCAGATATGCGGTGGATTGGGAATCCTGATTTAGAGCCTGAACAACATCACCAGATAGAAGTGGGTTTATCTCTGCAAACAGATGATAATTGGGATGTCGCCACCTCTTTGTTTTATAACGAAGTGACTGACTATATATTAAGGGATCGCGCACATGCTCAAAACGGGATTTTGCTGAACGATAATGCCAGCATTTATCGTAATGTTGATGCGCGGCTTTACGGTTTTGAATGGGAAGGAAATGTTCAATGGAATGCGGATTGGTCAAGTCATGTGACATTTGATTATGTTTACGCGACTAATACGACAGATGATCGCCATATCGCACAAATTCCACCGTTTTCAGGACTGTTTACTATGGACTATAAACAGCCAAAGTACCATATAGGTGGTATTCTTCGATACGCAGCGAAACAAAAAAATGTGGATGATAATCCGAGTACAGGTAGCGGTTTAGATGCTCAAAAGACACCGAGTTTTGCCGTTTTGGATTTTTATGGTATTTTGAACCTGAACAAAGCGACAACGATAAAAGTGGGTATTAATAATATTTTTGATAAAAATTATGCCTACCATGTTAATCGCGCCAATGTTTTTGAGCCCAATCAGGAGCAAATCAATGAACCAGGGCGAGCATTTTGGATTAACTTCGTAACGCAGTTTTAAATTTGAGTTCAAGAAGCTATCCTAAACTAACTACAAGGATTATTTATAATAACTGATGTTACGCATTATGTTTCCAAGATGTTTAAGAAGCGGCGAAACGATATTTAAGAAATCCGATTTTTTTTCAAAAATCGGATTTCTAAGCGGCGAAACGATGTTTAAGAAATCCGATTTTTTCAAAGATTTCGAATTCCCATTTTCAAATTTAACACGAGAGATAAACGATATCTAACAACACTTCTTTTGAATACCTTTTCTATTTTCTATTTCGTCGCGATATACAGAGTTCATCAGGTGACTTGTTAGATGAACCGGCAGGTTGGCTAGATGATGATAAGATTCTTTTTGAATCCGATACAATTTCGTTATGATGTGCCTCAGGGTGAGCCATTGAACAACTAAACATTTCCAAAAAGGTTAGCAAAAGCTCATCAAAGGTGATCAGCAAATAGAACAATATTGTCATCAAGCCCTGTTAGGCGTGGCACTGTTGATTTTGGATGACGCTGATGTTAAACACCATACGGTTAATATTGCGCTGGCGAATAAAACCCATCTCTTACGCTTTAAAGCAAATGATCTGCTTTTTCATCTGAAAAATGAGGAGAAAAAAGTCGGTTTGTGGAAATTTGAACCAATGACAAAAGGGGGAAAATCTTTTGTCGAACATTTGCAATTTGATGAAATTAACACCGTTTTAAAACCGATGGAATCCGATGAATTAAGCCAAAACCCGATTTTTTCTGTCTATGGTTTTGAAGGCGTTATAGAGTCAGCATTGGAAAACAAATTAGTGAAAACCCCTCCCCCTTCAAAACGACATTCGCTATTTTCAACCACATTTACACGGCTTATTATCGCGCAATGGCAATTTAAGCACATTGAATGGGCGGCTAAACAATTACGCCTCAGTTACAGGCAGAAAAGGTGAAGTACGCGAATTATGCCAACGAATATCAAGACGCTCGCCCTCATTGTGCCTCAACCCGGCAATTAGAATATCATTTGCAAAAGATGCAGATTTTCTGCAATGACGCTGTTTTTTTATTAAGCCGTATTCAAAGTGCTTTAAAAACGCTTGAGATTAATGGCAAAAATTTTGCCCGGCGATTAGAGGAAATCCGTCATGAAACACCAGATAATCCTTGGCAACTTGATATCAATGAAAAAATACAGTTGCGGGCGGAAAATGAACTATCCGTATTAAAGCCATTTTATCGCGCTATCCGACGCTTGGAAAACCACCAAGTTTATCTTGAAACTCAAGTGAAATATCTGAGTTTCCGTTTTTCTTCAAAAAACGGAAACCTCGAAATCAATTCTAAATTTCACCTCAATTCCACCGATTTCATCGGTGGCTATTCATGTTTAACCCATTCTGGGT
>JAOZSV010000471.1 GCA_029939505.1 Thiotrichaceae bacterium
TTAAGCCTTGGAGTCCAAACCTTTAGATTTGGAAGTGTTCGAGGTTTGAGTTTTTCTTCAAAAAACTCAAACCTCGAAAGGAAAACTGACGAATGTGATGGGCGAAAAAAAAGGTGGGTTTCGCTTTCGCTCTACCCACCCTACAATTTAACATAAGCGACGCTGGCTACAATTTAACATAAGCGACGTTGGCTAGGACGATTCATTTTTGTTGGCTTAAAAGAATATTTCCCTTTTCTGTCGTTTCATCCCCAGAACCGTATATGTCATTGGGTACTCCGACTGTCCCTGATAACATTCCGTTTTCCAGTATCATTCTATACTCACGATTTGTACTCCAACTATCATCAAATTCCAAAGCTCTTACCCTTTTAATCCTAACGAGTTGGCGTGTTATGGTATCAGGAGGAAGGTTATTCAGTGTTTCAGGAGTGAGCCTATCTTCATCTACAAAGCTATCACCTATCTGATATTGGCTTAAAATATCTCCGGTTACTCTGGCATGGAGATATTTGCCCCCCTCTTTTTCTGGTTCTGAGTGTGTAATTTCACCACCAATGTAACCATCCTGAACAACGACCAGTTTCAGTGTCGTTGAATAATTATTATCATAAATAAGATACTGCCCCACCCAAGTTGTATTACGCAGATTTTGCTCCAATTGTTCTTGGAGAGAAGATTGATTAAGCACACCCAAAATATTGAGGCTATATTCAGGATTTAATGTAAAATCCACACTATAAAACAAGTCACTCCATAAAGGTTTCACACCGCCTATTGTGACTTTATCTACACTTGATTTTTCAGGAACGATGTAAGCCTTTGAAAAATCAACATCTGCTCCCGCATAAGCATAGGAACTTAACGCTATGCTTATTGTAAATACCCATCTTTTCATCAAATGACTCCAATACCCAATTAAGTAGCGAACGTAGGGGACAGATAGAGGAACGATATCCACCTTTTCAGATAAATGGTGGATTGATCTTACTTCGCGAGATACCACATTTCCACCTGCTACGCTGGCTTTAATCATCAGATATAACATTGCACAGATTATTTATTTTGAAAAAATACCACTAAATACTATAATCTCTCAAAATACTAAAAATAGCAGGCATTATCACTCAGCCCACTTTTTAATATCTCGCATTCTACAGGATAATCTTAAACTAATCAAGCGACCCAGAGTTATTAATGGCCTAACTCAGAGTATCTATTTATGAATTGACCTAAAAAAACTGAAATTTATTCGCTCATTTAAAAAAATGTTTCGGCGATCACTTTTCCCCTGTTTTCATAAATTTCTACTTTCTCCAAATCAGATTCGTCAACTCGTAAGCCGCATATGATTTGACTAGCCAGCGTAACTCGTGAGCTGTATATG
>JAOZSV010000014.1 GCA_029939505.1 Thiotrichaceae bacterium
GCCGTTAAAAAAACTTGAGCATCAAGTGAAAGTTCACCGTTCAGGTGATTGAAACAATAGACACAAACCTCTGAGGTTTCCAAAACCTCAGAGGTTTTTTTTTGTGAGCATTTTCAGAATTAAAACCACATAAATTCGGTCAATTCTTTAATTCGATCAATTCTGATACAATTGAGTAAAAAATAGGGAAGACATTTTACTATTACTCGATGATCAAGTTTTTCGTCTGACAACAATAACTACAAGGATTATTTACTGATGTGACGCAGGGTTTTTCCAATTTGAAACCCACCTCAATTCCACCGATGAAATCGGTGGAACTTATAAATAATCCTTGTAGTTGTTGTTTGGGATAACGAGAAAACTTGATCATCGAGTATTAAGTTTTCAAACTCAATTTTTGTAGAAAATCTGGAGAATCTAATGTCATACGGTCAATTTGAGTCGATTTCAGAAGTGGCTAGGATATTCGATATTGAAGTGAGTGATAATAAACCATTCGTAGATAAGTTAGAAATTGAAGTGCCTAATTCAGATTTCAAAAGAATTGAAAAAAAATTAGGGGATGATTTTAACTTCATAAATGAAACGACTATTTGTGAAAGGATAATCAGTCCTATTTTGGAACTGATATCAGATAATTATGAATCATTAAAAATTTGGTCGCATGTCTCCTACAACGTAGATAAGAAAAAAGGATTGGTTGGTGAGCCTGACTATCTCATTGCACCAAAAACAAAATATGGTGACATGGATATACCACATCTCTGTGTTATTGAAGCTAAGAAGGATAACTTTGAAGAGGGATGGACACAAGCTTTAGCTGAAATGGTGGCGACTTCTTTGCAGGGTAGAAAAATTTCCTACAGTATTGTGACCACAGGTAACATTTGGGAGTTTGGTCACCTAGAAAATAAGGTATTCACTAAAGAGCCAACAAAATTTTCAGCGACAGTCGATCTGCAAGGGATATTTGATGTACTGAATTGGATGTTTAATATGGCAAAAGATCAACTTGGAAACGAGGAAAAACAGGGGCAACATGAAGCCATTGGATGAAAACAGTACAAAATGGCCTACGTTTAATCTTTGAATTTTTGTAACTACTCAGCCCCCTCGTTCCCAAGCTCCAGCTCTCATCGTGAGTCATAAGCCAGGTCGGCTGTTGCACAATGTCTTTTTATTGATGCACAGCATAAGAGGTCAACCAAATGCCGTTGCACGAAAAGAGGGATGCCCTTCCCTACATGGCTGTTTCCTGATAAAACCTTTCATTTACAAATATGATGAACATGCTATGCCACAAAAAATAAGAGAACTCATTCGTGAACTTGAAAAAACGGGTTTTATTAATCGGGGAGGTAAAGGGAGTCATAGAAACTTCACCCATAAAAGTGGTGTTAGAATTCGAGGTAATCGTTTGTTCTACCGAAAAAACGATTACCTCGAAACCATTTCAGGCCATCTTGGTGATGATGCAAAACCTTATCAAGAACGTGAAGTCAAGAAAAAAATTAAGGAATCGCAAAAATGAAAGAAAGTCAACATTATTTGAAAATTGTGGAATGGTCAGAAGAAGAACACTGTTTTGTTGGACAATGTCCCGGCATCGTTGGACCCTGTTGTCATGGGAACGATGAAGCCCAAGTTTATGCTGAACTGTGTCAAATCGTAGATGAATGGATTACCATTTTAAAACAAGAAGAAAAACCCTTACCCCCAACTACCGCAGGAAAAAATATCGTTGATCAGATTTTAAGTTGGGTTCATAGCGAAAATGCACCGCTATATGCCGCATCATGACACGAGCCAGCTCGGATCACTGCCATTAAGTTCCTTGGAGTTAACCCGTTTTTATAAGATTTATTGGAGTCCAAACCTTCAGATTTGGATTATTTCGTTTAAATCTCAAACACTTCCAAATCTGAAGGTTTGGACTCCAAGGCTAAAGGTTTGGACTCCAAGGCTTCACTTAATGACATTGAAGCTAGAGCTTGAGAACGAGGGGTACTGAGTAGTTACAAAAAAAATTGAAAAATTCGAGCCTTTTCTTTTTTCAACCGACTAAAGAAAATCTGGTGAGAAAATCTCAATATGGGATTGAAGCGGTGTGCCACAAAATATCATCGGTTTTGGACTCATGAGGACTAAAGATATTGACGGAGAAACTCGCAGCCCATGTTTTGGTATCTGTACAGAAATAGACCGTTTCCTCATTCTTCATCTTGCCCACCGCTAAGGGATAATCATGACATCCCACCATCAACCCTTTCCCTTCCGTCATTAATGCCATCAGAGAAAATTGCCCCTTCAATTTGGTCATCATCTTCTGCATGGCCTCAATCGGTGAAAGAAAATTCGGTTTCTAAATAATGGTGAAGCAATAGCTCTTTTCACTTATCTCACTGTAACGATTCAGATTACGATAGTTAGCTTTTCCTCTGTTAAGCATTAATGTCGTCATTAAAACGAGAAGACATTTTCTTTGAGGTTCGTCTATATTTGACATTTTTTGTAAAGTATTTTCTAATATTTGCATGGGAATCCTTTTGGTAATTTGTGGTTTAGAAGACTCTATTTTATCATCACTTTAATTCCCGTTTTTTCAGCTACTTAGGAAAAACGGTCCGAACCATTGTTAATAGAAAAACTATAAAGCAGTCTGCGTTGCTAAATTAATTTTATCCTTGAGTTGCTGATTTTGAGTTTCTAATTCCACATTTCTCGTCTGAACTTGTTGTTGTAAACAATAAAGCGTTAAATGGGTTCTTATGCGTGACAGAACTTCTTCTGGTTCAAAAGGTTTAGTCACGTAATCGACTGCCCCTAATTGAAATCCTTTGATTTTATCATCAGTATCGGAAAGTGCAGTCATAAAAATCACCGGAATATCCTGAGTTTTTGTATTTTCTTTGAGTCGCCGACAAACTTCAAAACCATTCATTCCCGGCATCATCACATCTAACAAAATTAAATGGGGGTTTCTCAGTATAACCATTTGAAGGGCTTTTTCTCCATCTTTGGCAATTAACACTTTAAAGTTGTGTTTTTTGAGAATATTTAACAATAGCTTTAGATTAATCGGCATATCATCAACAACAAGAATGACAAGTTGTTTTGGCATGATGAAGCCTAAGACTTTTCGACAACTTTCGACGTAAATCTGCGCGGCTTTATCATCACTGTTCACTTGCAAGACTTTTTCAAACGTTTTTTGGGCTAGTTCAAATTGTCCGTCATGAAAATAGTGAAAACCTTGTTCAAAATCAGCTAAAGTCGTTGATTTAAGTTCAACTTGAACCGATTCTTGGGCATCAAAAACTTCATAAATTGTTACCGGTTCAGTTTTACCTTTAACAGTTACCCGGTCAATGATGCGAATTTTGTATTGACTTGGTTTTGTTAATTGCTGATAGGTATTTTCGGTGATTAATAAAGGTGTATGGTATGTTTTTGTCAAACCCTCAATGCGAGAAGCTAAGTTGACGGCATCAGAAATCACGGTGCTATCCATGCGCTTTTGTCCCCCAACCGTACCCAACATCAACTTTCCAGTATGAAGCCCAATACCAATGCGTATTGTGTCAAATTCAGTATATTGCAATATTTGGTTATATTTTTCCAGTGTTTTTAACATCGCAATTGCGCCTTTGATGGCATTATCGACACTGGTCGGAAATAAAGCCATAATGGCATCACCGATGTATTTATCAATAAACCCTTGATATTGTTTAATAATTGGAGCCATTTGGCCTAAGTAAGCATTGATATAATCAAAATTGTCTTGCGGGGTCATTTTTTCTGAAATTGAGGTAAAATCACGAATATCAGAAAATAGAATAGTCATTTCTTTTTCAACCTGATCTCCTAATTGAATATCAATAATACTTTCCTTATTTAGAAATTTAAGAAATTCATGCGGCACAAAACGACTATATGCTCTATTTAACTCATGTAATTTTAAGTGCGTTTTCACTCTGGCTAATAATTCACTCTTAGAAATGGGTTTAGTTAAATAGTCGTTTGCACCCACTTCAAAACCGGTTACTATATCAGAGATTTGATTTTTAGCCGTCAACATTAAAATGGGCAATTCATTGGCTGAAAAACGCTTGCGAATTTTTTGTACTGCTTCATAACCCGTCATCTGCGGCATCATCACATCTAATAAAACTAAATCTAGTTTAGTCCCTTCTTCAATTAATCTGCAAGCCTCTATCCCAGAGCTGGCTTGTATGATATTGTAATTATGTAATGATAAATGATTGATTAAAACTTGAATATTAACGGGTTCATCATCAACTATTAAAATGGTAAATGAGCCTTCATTATGAACGGGCATAATGACTTCAACCGGTAATAAAGAGAATTCTTTGGCGTTGTCAGAGTGTAGTGGTTTTGCTAACGATTTAGCGACAGGCAAAGTGAATATAAACTGTGAACCCACTCCAATTTGTGATTTAACCCAAATTTCGCCACCATGCAATTGAACTAACTGCTTAGTCATCGCTAAACCTAAACCTGTGCCACCATATTTTCTCGCTATTGAACCTTCCGCTTGTTCAAAGGATTCAAATATGCGGCTGAATTTATTTTCTTCAATACCAATGCCAGTATCAGAAATAATGACTTCAAAATGCTGATTCACCACTTGAGCAGAGACTTCGATTTGTCCAATTTCCGTGAATTTAATCGCGTTGCCAAGCAGATTATGCAATATTTGTTGCAAACGGTTTTCGTCTGCATGGGCGGGCGGACAATCCGACGAAATCGCATTAATCAATTGCACCGATTTATTCCGAATGAGTGATTGGCTTAGTGTGATCACAATTTCAACGATTTCCCGTAATCCAATCGGTTTCAGTTGCAACTCCAATTCTTGATGTCTTAGTTTAGAAAAGTCCAGAATATCATTCACTAAGTTAGCCAAGCGTTGTCCACTTCCCATAATCATGGCGAGATTCGCCTTGGTTTTGTCAGGTAATTCGCCGGTGGCACCGTCAATTAAGGATTCAGTCAGACCAATAATCCCATTAAGCGGGGTGCGAAGTTCATGGGAAGTATTGGCTAAAAATTCATCTTTGAGTTTATCCGATTCTTGCAAACGTTCATTTAATTTTTGTAGGCGTTCATTAAAAGTGCGGGTATATTTTAATTTTCTTTGTTGTATGATGAAGAAAGTGATAATGCTACCTAAAATAGCCAAGACATAAAGGATATAAGCCCACCAAGTTTGCCACCAAGGGGGCAATATGATGATTTGGATTGAGGTGCTGGTTTCATTCCAAAAACCGTCATTGTTAGAGGCTTTCACTCGAAAGGTATATTTGCCTGTATCTAAATTGGTATAGGTGGCAAACCGCCGATGACTATCAACATAAGTCCATTCTTTATCAAAGCCTTCCATCTTATAGGCATATTGGTTTTTTGCAGAAGCGCGATAATTTAAAGCAGCAAATTCAAAACTAAACACAAATTGCTTATAAGACAGCGTTATCTTTTCGGCGAAATTAATATGTTTTTGCAAAGGAGAATTTTTACCAATAGATACCGGTTTGTTAAACAGTTGAAAATCAGTCAAAAATACCGGCGGAATGGTTTGATTATCAACCAATTTATCTGGATAAAAGGCATTAAAGCCATTGATACCCCCGAAAAATAGTTCGCCCGTCGCACTTTTATAGGCTGAACGCGGCAAAAATAGATTGCCTTGCAAACCATCATGCTTGTCATAATTGCGAAAGGTTTCAGTTTGCGGGTTAAACTTGGATAATCCCTTATTCGTACTAATCCAAAGATAGCCTTGATTATCTTCTAAAATGCCAGCGACACTATTACCCGCTAAACCGTGTTTGGCTTGATATATCGTGAATGTTTGATTTGAAGGATTAAATCGGTTTAAACCGTCATAAGTACCAATCCATATCGTACCCTTGCTGTCTTCAAAAATCGTACTAACAACATCATTGCTTAAACTATGAGCACTCTTGTCATCTGCTCTATAGTGGGTAAACGTTTTATTCACCGGGTCAAATCGGCTTGCTCCAGCTTCATCCATGCCAATCCACACCAATCCAGAAGAATCCACTTTAACAACAGAAAGCCAGTTACTCGTAAGACTATCGGGATTATTTTCATCAAATCCATAATGCACTACGGTTTTGTCTTTTGGATTAAACTGATCTAAACCAGCACCAATATAAGCAATCCATACGTTACCCGTTAAATCAACATCAATATCCCATATCGTACCACCGTTTAATTTATTAGGAACATTCGGTTCAGTTGGATAATGAACAAACGTTTCAGTTTCAGGTTCAAACCGATTGAGTCCGCCTTCCATACCAATCCATAACGCGCCAGTGTTATCGGAGTGAATAGCGGTAATATTATTGTGACTAATACTCTGTGGATTATTATCATCATGCCGATAATGAATAAAGGTGCCGTTTTGCTGATCAAATTTGTTCAGTCCGCCTCCTTTGGTACCAATCCAAAGAATACCGTTTTTATCCTCATGGATAGCACCGATTTGGTTGTTATTCAAGCCATTTTTCTGGAGCGGATTATGGTAATAATGTGCGAAACGATCACTGCCTTGATCATATTTGTTTATCCCATTTTCGGTTGTAATCCACAATGCACCGTTAGTGTCTTCATTAATACCAATAACGGTATTATTACTCAGACTATTTGGATTGCTGGACTCATTTTGGTAACGGATAAACCGGTGATTGAGCCGATCAAATTTGTTTAACCCGCCACCTATTGTGCCTATCCACAGTATTCCTTTGCGATCTTCATAAATGGAAATCACTGAATCAATGCTCAAACTGTCGGGATTGGTTTGATGTTGATAATGGGTAAACCTGTCGCTGTTAGGATCATAGTGATCAAGCCCGCCTTCAGTCGCAATCCATATTCCTTCATTATCCCCATAAACCTTCCAAATAGAATCATTAGCTAAACTATTGAGGTTATTTTCGTCATGCTGATAATGGATAAAGGTTTCTGTTTTGGGATCAAATTTATTCAAGCCGCCACCATAGGTGCCGATCCATAATACCCTGTTATCATATTGATAAAGAGAATGGATGTGATTATTACTCAAACTATTTGGATCGTTTTCGTCGTGCTGATAATTGACAAATGTGCCATTATTTGGGTCAAATCGGCTAAAACCCGCATTAGTCGTCATCCACAATATCCCTGTTTTGTCTTCATAAATGGACAGCACAATGTTACTAATCAAGCTGTTGGGATTTTTTTCGTCATGTTGGTAACGGGTAAAGGTTTCGCTCACTGGATCAAATTTATTGGCTCCTCCGCCAAAAGTACTTACCCATAATATGCCATTATGATCTTTCAAAATAGACCAAACATAATTATTACTAAGGCTGTTCGGATTATCGGGTTCATGTTTATAAACGGTAAATTCAGCACCATCATATTTGGCCAGGCCATTTTTAGTTGCAAACCACATAAAGCCTTGATCATCTTGGACAACACTGCTGGTGAAATTACTGGGCAGCCCGTCTTCGACGTTTAGATGTTCAAATTTGATGGCATTTTCCCCTTGAGCAAACACCGTCTGCGTCAATGTGATGAGGGTAAAAAACATCGTTTCTATGAGTGTTTTGAAAAATTTGTTCATTATTTTTTTCTATTGATTAATTGGAATCTAAAGCTTTTGCTTATACTGAACGTGATTATAAAATTTTTTTTGTGCAAGAAATAAACCAAGTTTCTTTGTAACTACTCAGCCCAAAAAAAAGCCCCCTTTCATTCATTAATTAATTAGATAAAAGAGGGCTTTTTTAAATTTTAATTAGTAACTACTCAGCCTTGAAATCAATTTCAAGGCTAACAGCTAAAGCCAACTAAAATCCATCATTCAGTATAGATGTCCAGATAAGTTCCAACCGAGACTTTAGTCAGGACAAAACTTTTCTGGATAACTATAGTAGCGTAGGATCAATGCCATTAAGTTAAGCAATGTCATTAAGTGAAGCCTTGGAGTCCATTCGAGGTTTTAGTTTTTTTTTCAAAAAAACTAAAACCTCGATTCGAGGTTTTAGTTTTTTTTTCAAAAAAACTAAAACCTCGAATACTTAATGGCAGGAGCCTACATCTACCCACCCTACATCACTTTTTTCGCCAGAAACCGAGTTTTTTCAAAAAAACTCAAACATCGAATTCTAAATACCTCTTCTCATCGACTTCGCATCACAACAGTCACTTTATCAGATAATCTGTGCAAAACGCTGTTTAATTCTGTTCGCACCTTATCAATTTGGACTTTTGCCTTAAATAGAAAATAAGTGCTTGATATAGAAAGATAATTCGCCTTAATTTTCAGCCCTGCTAAAGCGTCATGGATGAGAAAATCTTGAACAGATTCAAAAGGTTTTTTCTCTCTGTCTGCGATAAGTGCGGTAGCATCTGTTTCATTTAAGCCTTTGGCTAATGCCATTAATATAGGTAAGGGCGCAGTATTGACATTAATCGGAGTACGAGTGGGTAATGTACTGATATAAGGTAATAATATTTGATAATTCTTATTGTCAAATCCCGCTAATAAACGTATTTCTGTAGGGCTACTCAATAACGTATTTGATGTACGATAGGCAGGCGTTTGACTGAGGTAAATATCATCTTCAGCCCCATTAGGGATTTTGGCTTCCATATCGCTATCTATCCAATCCACTACTACTTGAGCCAGTGCAGGGGATAATTTTAAAATACGGAGTAAATGTTCAAAAAGGATAAGGTCTTCTGGGCTGGCTTGCCCCTCTTTGACTAGGTTATTTAAATTAAAACGGCTTTGTAAATCTTCAACTTGCCCTTGAACAGATCCGCCTGGGATAGCGAGAGGCGGCATGGGCATTGCCCACAGATCATGAATGCTATCAGTATTGTTATTATCGCGTAGTAAAATCCGTTTAATCCAACTTTCTCCTCCTAACGCATATATATATGCTTGCTCTCCGTTGATGATATTGGCAGTGCGATGAATATCTAATTGTTGTCGCGTCGTCATCGCTACTGCTGCAATAGTTGCTAGGGCAACAACTAATAATGCAGTGATTAAGGCAACACCTTGTTGGTTATTTGATAATTTCATAAAAGCCTCAATTGATTTTTTTTAACAAAATCCATTATACTTAAATTTCAATTTTCAATAAACATAACTTATTTTGTAACTCATCAGGTACTATCCAATATGAAGTACAACGGATTAGGGAATAAAACGGATGGATTCAAGGTGAAAGTTTCGGAGACACTGCTTTTTTTAAGTCCTCCTCCTCTGATTATCAATTCGTTATATTCTAAAATCCATTCGAGGCTAAAGTTTTTTCTTTAAAACAACTTTAGCCTCGAATGTACTTACGTTTCCCTTAATCCGTTTAATCCTGTTCAAAAAGCGATGAAAGAATTTTTTTATATGGGCGGTTACGCCTTTTACATTTGGACGAGCTATGGTCTAACCCTGATCGTTCTTCTTGCTAATATCATCATTCCTTTTAATCAAGAGCGTACACTATTGCGTACATTGGCTCGTAAATTACGGAGAAAAGAACGTGATCACTATAAATCAAAAGCATAAAAAACGTCTGGCTATTGTGTTATTGATGGTTGTCGGTATTGGTCTCGCTGTCACGTTAGCTGTTATTGCTTTTAATGAAAACATGCTCTATTTTTTCAGCCCAACTCAAGTGATGGCGGGTGAGGCTCCGATGGATAGGGTGATTCGTGTTGGTGGTATGGTGACTAAAGGGAGTGTAGAACGCGCTTCTGATAGTCTTCATGTGAAATTTAGCGTCACTGATTACGCGCATACGATACCTGTGGAATATATTGGCATATTGCCTGATTTATTTCGTGAAGGGCAGGGCATTGTGGCGATAGGGCAGATGCAAGAAGGAAATACGTTTTTAGCAGATGAGGTGTTAGCTAAACACGATGAAAATTATATGCCACCTGAAGTGGCTGATGCGTTAAAAAAGGCTGAAGAAACGAGTACAACAAGTACAACGAGTACAACGAATGAATAATATGATTCCTGAAATTGGACATTTTGCTTTAATTTTAGCCATGAGTTTGGCTTTGATACAAACGGTATTCCCGCTGATTGGTGCAGCGCGTGGTATTCCTAACTGGATGGCGGTTGCACGTCCTGCTGCGGTAGGGCAATTATTTTTTATGAGTATCGCTTATGCCTGTTTGACTTATGCTTTTGTGAATAATGACTTTTCCGTACTTTATGTTGCGGGTCATTCCAATAGTACATTGCCCCTTGTCTATCGCGTCGTGAGTGTTTGGGGTGGACATGAAGGCTCTATGCTTTTGTGGACTATCATGTTAAGTCTTTGGACTGTCGCTGTGGTTATCTTTAGTCATAACCTACCAAAAGTGACTGCAACGCGAGTGATCGCTGTGATGGGTTTTATCACAGTTGGCTTTTTGCTCTTTATGCTCCTGACTTCTAACCCATTTAGTCGATTTGATACTCTTTCTCAGATTCCCGCAGATGGACGTGATCTTAATCCTCTATTGCAAGACCCTGGCTTAATATTTCATCCGCCACTGTTATACATGGGCTATGTGGGATTTTCTGTGGCTTTTAGTTTTGCCATTGCTGCCCTGTTAGGCGGAAATATGGATAGTGCGTGGGCGCGGTGGTCAAGGCCCTGGACATTGATTGCTTGGATATTCTTAACTGCGGGTATTGTCTTAGGGAGTTGGTGGTCATATTATGAACTGGGCTGGGGTGGCTGGTGGTTTTGGGACCCTGTTGAAAATGCCTCATTTGCGCCCTGGCTTATTGGCACTGCTTTGATTCACTCCCTCGCCGTCACTGAAAAACGGGGGGCATTTAAAAACTGGACAGTGCTATTGGCTATCATCGCCTTTTCACTGAGCCTATTGGGAACTTTCTTAGTCCGTTCTGGTGTTTTAACTTCGGTACATGCCTTCGCGACTGATCCAGAACGCGGGATTTTTATCCTGATGTTTTTTGGGATAGTGGTCACTATATCCTTGTTACTCTACGCCTGGCGTGCGCCAACAGTGGGCAAAGGGGGACATTTTGAGGTCTTCTCAAAAGAAACTTTCTTATTGACCAATAATATACTATTAGTTGTCGCCTGTGGCGCAGTATTATTAGGCACTTTATATCCACTTTTTTTAGATGCCTTAAATCTGGGTAAAATTTCGGTAGGCCCTCCCTACTTTTCCGTTGTCTTCTTTTGGATTGTCGCACCACTCATGTTTTTAATCGGCGTTGGAGTGAACATCCGTTGGAAAGCGGATCAAGCCAAAGCTTTATTTATCCGTTTACGCTATACGCTGCTTATTAGCATTGCATTAGGTTTGCTATTGCCTTTTTTAGTGATGGGGCAAGCAGGTTTACTTGTTTCTCATGGTGTCGCAGTAGCCGTTTGGATTATATTGACGAGTTTGCAAGCGATGCGTGACCAAATGGTTGTGAAAAGCACCTCTCAGGGAGAAGCAAAGAAATTACGCAACTTATCTCTTAGTTTTTATGGGATGACGATTGCCCATATTGGCGTGGCGGTATTTGTCATTGGTGTTGTTGTGTCCAATGCCTTTAGCGTTGAAAAAGATGTGCGTATCGAACCAAACAAGCCCTTAGAAGTCGCGGGATATACCTTCATTTTTGAAGGGACAACACGTCAAGATGGCCCTAACTATAAGGCTGATAGGGGGTTCGTGAAAGTATTGAAAAATGATAAAGAAATCAAAGTGTTATATCCAGAAAAACGGCTTTATACTGTCCAAAACATGCCGATGACTGAAGCGGCGATTGACTGGGGATTTACCCGCGATATTTATGTGGCTTTAGGAGAACATTTGGGAGCGGGCGCGTGGAGTATGCGTGTTTATTATAAACCATTTATTCGTTGGATTTGGTTAGGCGGACTCTTGATGGCATTGGGCGGACTTTTGTCGGCAAGCGATAAACGTTATCGTCGTCGGATGGCAGGTTAGTTTTTTTCTGGAGTGCGTTAAGAAACCAAGTTTTTTGAAAAAACTTGGTTTCTAAAATCAGAATTCAGAATAATGAGTACAACGGATTTTAGAAAGGATTTTAAAAAACGTTCCAACGCGATGAATTTATTTTTAATCCGTTTTATTTCGTCAATCCGTTGTACTCAGAGAAAAAAACTTTAGCCTCAAAATGAGTACAACGGATTTTAGAATAAAACGGATTTTAAAAAAACGTTGTGATTAACACTATAAATTTATTATATTTAATCCGTTTTATTCTCAAATCCGTTGTACTCAATGCGTCAGTCCTAAGACATTAAAATTGATGTAATTGATAAGATTTCATGAAAAAATTAACATTCCTCTTTTTTCTAACGCTATCATCTTCTCTTCAGGCAGAGATCACACTGACAGAAGTGATTCAACACACCTTAAAAACTAACCCTGATGTTCTAATAACCATTAATAATCGCCGCGCTGCGGATCAAGAAGTTAAGCAAGCTCAAGGCGGTTATTGGCCATCAATAGAACTGACGGGGGGGTATGGACGTGAAATAAGCGATAACGTGACGACGCGCCGCGCTGGTGGAGAAATGACCTTAGCTCGTCAAGAAATAGGTATTACCCTTTCGCAAATGCTTTTTGACGGATTTAGCGTCAAACATAAAGTGGCACAGCAAAATGCTTTGCTCAACTCAGCGACGTATAAAGTCAAAAATACTATTGAAAACATAGCCTTACTGACAACAGAGCTTTACCTAGAAATACTTCGCCGCCAAGAAATTCTTAATTTGAGTAAAGATAATGTGGTTGTTCATCAAAAAACTTATGAACAAGTCCTTATGCTCGTTACTGGGGGGGCTGGACAGAAGGCTGATCTGCAACAAAGCACTAGCCGTTTGGCTTTAGCAAAATCTAATTTAGTCAATGCCCAAGGACATCTTTATAATGCCCAAGTCAATTATCAGCGTATCACAGATGAATTTCCTAATCCTGAGACATTGATTATGCCAGCACGCACACCTATTGAAGCCGCTTTACCCGCAACCATTGACATCGCAGAAGATATCGCATTGATGAATCATCCCTCTTTAAAAGTCGTCCAGACAGAATTAGAATCCGCTATTGCTGCCAATCAACACGCTCAATCGGCTTTTATGCCTCGCTTTTTTCTGGAATTAGGTACGAGCAAGAATGAAAATTTGGATGGCATAGAGGGAGATAATGACGATGTTAATGTCATGTTAAGAATGCGTTACAATCTCTATCGGGGCGGTGCTGATAAAGCGCGTAGTCAAGAAACGGCGGAGCGGATGAGTGCCGCTAAAGAAGTGATACGACGTACTCAGCGAATTGTTAAGGAAAACATTCTTCTCGCTTGGAATAATCTTATCACTATACGTGCTCGCTTAGATTATCTGAGAACGCATTTTAGATCAACTCAAGAAGTGCTTGAATCTTATAAAGAACAATTTAAACTGGGGAGACGTAGCTTATTGGACGTGTTAGACTCAGAGAACGAACTTTTTAACGCCCGCGCCTCGTTAGTGACCGCGCAATATACAGAAATATTAAGCATTTTTCAATTATTGGAAAGTATGGGATTACTTCTGGATACTTTAGGAATTGAACGTCCCAAAGAAGCGCATTTATAAGGTCTTTATATTGATGAAAAATTTACAAGAAAATCAAGAAAATACTAAAAACCATTTAGTCCTTTTCGTTTCAGTCATTTTATGCGGTGCCATTGGCGTTTGGGGAGTGATTGCGCCTGATGCAATGACTAATGCAGCACTTGGTATGACAGGTTTTGCATTAAAAAGTCTTGATTGGTTTTTCCTTGCTTTATGTACGGGATTTCTTATTCTCAGTATTTATATGGCATTTGGCCCTTATGGTCATATTCGTTTAGGAAAAGATGAGGACAGGCCAGAATTTTCCACAATCTCTTGGCTTGCCATGCTCTTCGCAGCAGGTATGGGGGCAGGACTCATCTTTTGGGGCGTGGCTGAACCGATGTTTCATTACTTATCGCCTCCAGGTATGACAGGAAAAACGCCTGAAGCGGCTAGAATGGCAATGGTTATCACCAATTTACATTGGGGATTACATGCTTGGTCGATTTATGCAGTATGTGCTTTAGTGATTGCTTATTTCGGCTTCCGTAAAGGTAGCCCATCGCTGATTTCAAGTCCAATTAAAGCAGAATTTGGATGCAAATACGGACTTTGTCATACGGCTGATGTGATTGGAGTATTAGCCGTCGTTTTTGGTTTAGCAGGTTCCTTGACAATGGGCGTTTTACAAGTGAGAGCTGGTTTAGGAGAAGTGTTTTATATTCCCGCGACCGATTCAGTCAGCCTCATGATTTTACTCTTTATGACCTTATGCTTCTTAATTTCAGCCACGACTGGATTAGATAAGGGCATTAAAATATTGAGTAATATCAATGTCTTCATCGCGGTGGTAATATTGTTGATCATTATTTTTTTTGGTCCAACCCGCTTTATCTTGGAAATCTTTATCACTTCAATTGGTGACTACTTCAGCCAATTAATTAATATGTCCTTTAAGCTTTATCCCTATAAAGATTTGTCCGGTTGGACATCGGGCTGGACGTTGACTTATTTGATTTGGTGGTTGGCTTGGGGACCATTTGTTGGTATATTTATCGCTAGAATTAGTCGAGGCAGAACCATTCGTGAGTTCACAATCGGTGTCGTTTTATTGCCAACCCTTTTCTCTATGTTATGGTTCGCCGCTTTCGGCGGTAGTGGACTTTATATAGAAATGTTTGGTGGCGGCGGTTTCGCAGACTTTGTATTGGAAGATGTCACAAAAGCACTATTTGCCCTATTTACTTGGTTTCCCTTTCCTAAAATACTCAGTATTCTCGCATTGCTATTAATCTTTGTTTTTTTAGTCACCAGTGCTGATTCAGGCACTTTCGTGATCAGTATGATGACTTCCAATGGTGATTTGAATCCGCCTGTCCATCTCAAATTAATTTGGGGTGTCATTATAGCCCTGTTGACTGCCGGAACGCTTTTTACCGGTTCTGTCACGGTTGCTAAAGCGATGGCGATTACAGGTGCGATTCCTTTTAGTCTTATTTTGATTCTGCAAGTGATCGCTTTTTTACGGACGATTCGTGAGGAAAGGTGATTCTGCTGAGTACGCTGAGTACAACGAATTGACGAAATTTCGAGGCTTACCGTTTTTTAAAGAAAAACGGTAAGCCTCGAAACGAATTAAAACTTAAAATCCACATCTTTCGCATTTCTTGAACAAGCCAATTGATTGGTGCCAATTTAGGAGCGAGATGTTAAGTCAATTCAAAGTCTTCAAACCGTTTTTGAACGATAACGATTGTATATAAAAAAGGATTAAAAGCCAGACATAACGAAACTCTAATCCTTTCTTATATATAATCCTTGTAGTTCTTTTAAGTTAAAAAACAAAAAAAAACCAAAATACCCAAAATACGAGCAAAAGACGTTGCCTACCTGGCTGCATCATACAAATGGTACAACGCAGAGCGTTGTAGTCGCCATCATAAAAGTACAACGCTCCGCGTTGTGGAAGGATAGGGTCGGAAAATCTTTCGCTTCCCCGCCTCCGAACCGTGGGTTCTCCCACACACGGCTCTCCAGTCGATAGTTTCCTCATCGGGATTGACACGCCTTCACATGGGCTTCAAGTAGAGTGAAAAGTCCACGCTTAGCGAAGAAGATATTAGGCCCAATGGCACTTAGTGTCCATCCGGGCTTTAAAAATCCCAAAGCTGAAGCGTTGAACTCCAAACAACGGGCCTCTTGGAGTCCAAAGTTTTCGCTTTAGAAGTGTTTCCGGATGGACACTACTTAAGAAATTTTTCAAACAATTAATAGACTTGTCCCGAAATAATGGATTATAAGATATTGATTAATAAAATATTTTATCTCGTTCCCAACCTTTGGTCGTTGGGAATACGTGAAGGAATTAGAATTAGGGAGATTTTGAATAAGTGAATACGCCATTAAATATTCAACATGGGCATCTGAACTTCCAACCCCGTCTCATTGGTAAAGAAAAGGCTTGTTTTCGTCTCATGAAATTGTTTCCTCAATTCGTGTTTGACATTGCTAAATTAGAAGGGAGTCCATATACATTTCCACAAGTACAAACTTTATTAGAAGGCATTACAATTGGCGGAAAGCGTTTAGAAGATCAACAATTAATTTTAAATCAACGCGATAGTTTACAACGGTTGTTACGTCTGGTCAAAAAATATAAATTTATGATAACAAAGGATATTTTTTGTCAATTACATGAACTTGTCGTTTATGAAGAAGCATTAACTTGGGGAAAATTCCGTGATGGTTCTGTGAGTATTGCCGGTACAGATTATTCTCCACCAGAAAGTATGCAATTAGATCACATTTTTGGAGAAATAGTCAATTACTTACAAACGATTCAAAATCCATTAGAAAGTGCGATGTTATTCTTTTTAATGGGCAGTTTAGCCCAGTTTTTTTTCGACGGTAACAAACGAACGAGTCGCTTAATGATGAATGGCTTATTATTAAGTTCTGGAATAGATGCGATTAGTATTCCGGCTAAGAAAAAATTAGCGTTTAATAAAAAAATGTTGGCTTTTTATAACACAAGAAACGCGAACGATCTGCTCAAATTCTTATGCAGTATCGCGGGTTATCGAATCAAAAAATATAAAAACAATTACATTAATGGTGAATGGTTAATGGTTAATGTAACTACTCAGCCTTGAGATAAATCTATTCGAGGTTTCAGTTTTTCTTCAAAAAACGAAAGCCTCGAATGCTAACAGCTAAAACAGGCTAAAGCGTTAAGGGCGAATACGCAGGTTCGCCCCTACAATTACAGGGCGATTTATTAGGTAAATGTCGGGTTACGTTATCACGCGACGCTTGATAAGCTAACCCAACCTACTATACTGAGTAGTTACAAGTATTTTTAAAACATAAATGTAGTAGAATACTAAGGAATGAGACTTTAATCACTTCCAATTAAGCCAAACCTGACAGGTTTAGTTTTGTGTTTTATTAAATTTTCATTCCTTAGTTTCGGGTATTATTGAATTCTCATTCCTAATTTTCATTTTTTCACTCTTCATTCACTTAAAATGCAACGTCGTTATTTCATTAGTTTATTAGGGTTATTAGGCGTAAGCGGATTATCCGTTTATAGTTTTAACAAGTTTAAAATATTTAAATATTGGCCAGACAATAATCAATTCTTTAACAGCTGCTTAGACAGTCAATTACCTGAAAAATTGGCAAAGCATGAAGTCATCTTATCCGCTTTTGATGGTATTGACAGCACACAAGTCTGGGATGGGCATGTTCACTTAATAGGTGTCGGCGATTCTGATAGCGGTATTTGGATTAATCCCCGTTCACGAAACATATTATATTTCAAAGATTATGCACAATTTCGTTTTTATCTAAACGCCTCATGTCCATCACCTAATATGTCAATAGATGAAGGGTTTGTGGCCCGTTTAAAAAGTTTACATTGGGGGCAACGAGAATCACATTTTGTCTTGTTAGCATTCGATTATACTTACAATGAGCAAGGCAAACGTCTCCCTGATAAAACGGCCTTTTACACGCCAAATAGCTACGCAGCGCGTATTCACAAAGAATCACCAAACACTTTTGAATGGTTAGCCTCCATTCATCCCTATCGAAAAGACTGTGTTGAAGCATTGGAAAAAGCGATTTTTGATGGAGCAAGGGGGGTCAAATGGCTGCCACCTGCTCAAGGTATAAATCCTGCGTCACCGCTCTGTGATCGTTTTTATAAAGCACTGGCTTATTGGGATATACCTTTATTATGTCATGGTGGCGAAGAACGTGCAGTCAATGGTGCTCAAATTCAAGAATACGGTAATCCTTTACTATTACGAAGGGCTTTAGATCAGGGAGTCAAAGTCGTTATTGCACATTGTGCTTCATTAGGGACTAATCGTGATATTGATAAAGGGTCAAATGGACCTATTACATCCAATTTCGAGTTATTTAGCCGCCTGATGGACGAAGTTCGTTATGAAGGACGCTTATTTGCTGACATTTCTGCCATCATACTCAAAAGTCATTTATCATGTATAAAAACACTGATTACTCGCATCGACTGGCATCACCGCTTACTTTATGGTTCTGATTACCCACTTCCTGCGGTCATACCGATAATTTCTTTGAAATTACTTCAAGAAAAACAGTATATTACTGCTGAACAAGCCAAAATATTAGAACAAGTGCGCGAACATAATGCCCTGTTATTTAATTTTGTACTGATGCGTCATTTACAAGTGGAGGGGGAACGTTTTAGCCTCCCTGTTTTTCATACACGCTCACTGTGGACAGGTACGAGGAAATGAATGATGAATGTTAAATTGTTAGTTAAATCAATCGTTTAAAGATAAATTTTAAACCATCATTGTCACTACTCTGCCTTGAAACCAATTTCAAGGCGAAAAGCTACTCAGGGCAACCATAAAGGATTGCCCCTACAACAATATTCTTATTAATACGGACGAAAATATTCTTATGTAGGGGCAATCCCTTGTGGTTGCCCTGAATAGTTACAAACAATTTAATCAATCTTCTTTCAGTCTGCTTTAGCAGACTATTCGAGGTTTTAGTTTTCAAAAAAACTAAAACCTCGAATGCTTTCAGCCTTGATATTTATCTCAAGGCTGGGTAGTGGCATAATTTATAATTCATAATTCATAATTAAATTGATATGATTATTTCAAAACAACAGCGCATACAACGCATTTTTAAACAATTACCTTCCGAGCAACAAGCGACTTTATTGGCTTTTGCAGAATTTTTACACGCACGTTTAGTTGAACAACCGGAGCCGCTTCCTATACCTCAAATAAAGCCACGTCTTCCCGACGAAACGGTTGTGGGTGCGATCAAGCGTCTTGCACAAAGCTATCCGATGCTTGATAAAGCGGTGATGCTCAATGAAACTTCTCATCTAATGACTGAATTTATGGTACAAGGGCGTGATAAAATGGAAGTGATTGATGAACTAGAAGCCGTATTTTTACGATATTACAATAAATTGATTAAAGAGAAAACGACATGATAAGAGTTATCAAAGATTGGCTTCATCGTTATTTTTCTGATCCCCAAGCAGTATTCATAGCGATATTATTAGTCTCAAGTTTCACGATTTTAATGACAATGAATGAAATGCTGGCGCCTGTATTAGCAAGTCTGGTGATTGCTTATCTGCTAGATGGGGTTGTTGAAAAAATGCACTTATGGCATATTCCACGTTCACTTGCGGTTTTTATTGTCTATTCAGGCTTCATTACTCTATTGATGTTTATTATCGTTGTTTTATTGCCTTTAGTCTCGTATCAATTAACACAACTGATTCAAGAATTACCCTCAATGGTGGCGCGAGGGCATCAATTGTTACAAGACTTACCGGAGAAATATGAGATAATCTCCGCTGAGCAAGTTGAGGGCATTATTAACTCAATACGCATTAAAGTCGATCAAATCGCTCGAATAATATTATCTTATTCATTGGCTTCCATCCCAGCCGTAATTACTTTACTGGTTTATTCGATTTTAGTTCCATTATTGGTGTTTTTTTTCCTCAAAGACAAAGATAAAATTATCAAATGGATCGTGGCATTTTTACCTAAAGAACATAGCGTTGCCAAAAAGGTTTGGTTTGAAATGGACGCGCAAATGGGCAATTATGTTCGTGGCAAAGTCTATGAGGTTTTTATCGTCGGTACATTTAGCTATTTTCCATTCGCCTATATGGACTTGAATTATGCATCGCTATTAGCGGTACTTGTTGGATTATCTGTTATTATTCCTTACGTGGGAGCGGTGGTGGTGACATTTCCCGTATTCTTAGTCGCCTATTTCCAATGGGGAATTGGTTCAGATTTTTTTTGGGTGATGGGAATGTATGGCTTTATTCAAGGATTAGACGGCAATGTTTTAGTACCATTGTTATTTTCTGAAGCGGTCAATTTACATCCTGTGGCGATTATCGTCGCCGTATTAGTTTTTGGTGGAATATGGGGATTTTGGGGCGTATTTTTTGCGATTCCTTTAGCCACATTAGTTAAAGCGCTACTGTCCGCTTGGCCTCGTTCACCTCTCCCTCCTCAAGAGGAAGTAAATACTCAACCACCTCAGCAAGTCGTTGAGCAGAGTTAATCGAAAGTCCTTTTGACTTAGTACAGCGGATTTTAGAATACAACGGATTTAAAAAAAATGTAACTACTCAGGGCAACCACAAGGGATTGCCCCTACATCAGAAGATTTTCGTCACTCAACATAAGAATATTGTTGTAGGGGCAATCCTTTATGGTTGCCCTGAGTAGTTACAAAAAAATGTTGTTTAACATTAACACTATGATTTTATTATATTTAATCCGTTTATTTCTCAAATCCGTTGTACTCAGTATTATACTGTAATAACTTAAATTAGAGTATCAACACCATGTCACCATCAAGCCTCCTACAATCCTTATTCGGCTCACTACTCGACAGCCCGGCTGTCGTCGAAATCGCTTCTCAGGCAGGTAAAAATGCCCTTTCCCTGATTCAGAAACATTTTACCTACAGTGCTTATGAAATCAGCAAAACCTATCAAGAGAGTTATGGCTATGCCCTGGGCGCAATTCGCGTTGGAGTCGCTGCACCTGATAAAACGTTCGCTTTTACTGATAAAATTTTTCAGTCGAAAATTACCCGCGAATTTGCGGCGCAAATCGAAAAACATTACTTTCAGCCTTTTGCTGAAAAACGCGATGCTGAAGATTTATCCCATTTTAGAAAACAACTCGTTGATAATATTAACGTTTTATCGAAACGCGCTGAAAAATTCCAATTTGAGAAAGTCACTGAAGAAGATTTAGTTGCCCTGATTAATCCTCAAAAGACAATTGCCATTACTGATTTAGTCATTGAGCAAATCGCGCCTTTGGATGATCTCGTTGCTGATTTTTTTCGTTACGAAGGGCTTTTAGGAAACGCGCTACTTTTTTTCTTTCGGGAATGCCTTCGTCGAGATGAACGGCTGAAAACGACTCAAGCCCTGTTGCAACGTGAGGGCTTATGTGTAACAGTGCAAGATATCCAAAGTGAATTGACTGCCATTGAAGGGCGTATTATCGAAGCCATTAAAAAGAAATCACCGATTTTGGAGTTGGCGCAACGCCAGAATCAATTGATAGAAGTTGAAACGGCTTGGCAAACGCGCCATGCTCAATTAATCCAATTTAACCAGTGTTTTGAAAATCAATTAGGTGAATTGCTCTCCTGGGCAGAAAATATTTATTTCGCCCTTGAAAATCTCCAAGAGCAGGTTGAGGAAACTAATGAAAATGTGAAAGAAACTAAGAGTTTAGTCGAAGAGGTTTTGGATAAAGTCACGGCTCTCTTGGCGCGTCAAAATGTTTCTGCCCAAATTAAGCCCCGTGATGAATTTACGCATCATAATAGCAGAAGTTTGGAATTGATTCAGGAGGTGTTTAGCCAATTAAAACTGGTTTCTTCAAAAACGCCTGAATATTATCGCGCCTCTATTTTAGTTGGTAGTGCTTTATCTTCAAGCGGGGATTTGGAACGCGCTTCACGGTTATTTCAGCAAACCATTGAAAATTCTCAGGATTCTGCGGAAAAGGCATTGGCGCATTTTAATTTATTTCAAGTGCAATTGCGGAATAAAGCGTTTGGCGATGCTCTGAAAAATTTAGAAACCGCGATTGAAATTGATTTTCAACAATATTCCCTCCATGATACCCATAGATATCCAATGAAACGGATTTTAGGGGCGGGCGGTATGGGCTGCGTGTTTTTATGTGGATATCGCTTGAAAAAAAATAAGCGTGTGGCAGTGAAATGTTTTTGGGAAAATCGCAAAGGCTCACGCGATGAGATTTTTCGTGAACCCCTATTAATGGCTGAGATTGCGGGCGAATGGGTGCCTGAGCCGTTGGATTATGGGTATTTTGATAATGCTCAACAAGCGCGTGCCTTTTTTGTCACAGAATATATTGATGATGCGATAGATGGGGAAGCGTGGCTAGAAAAAAATGGGCATCTCAACGTCAAAACTGCCCTTCCCGTTGCCATCCAAATTGCTCAGGGCTTACAAATTGCTCATCAAGCGGGGATTTTTCATTTGAATTTAAAGCCCGCGAATATTTTGCTAAAAAAGACCTCTGAGGTTTCCAAAACCTCAGAGGTCTCAATTTCGGTTAAAATCATCGACTTTGGTTTATCACAAGTGGCGAATTCTTTGCGGGATGAGGTGGCAGGGCAGAAAACCCGCACGGGTTTGACGACTTTTGGGCAAGCGATATTTGGTACTTTAGATTATGCCCCGCCAGAGCAACAGGGCTATATCCAATTTGGTGAACCGAGTGCGAAAAGCGATATTTTTGCGTTTGGAAAAACGCTCTATCGTCTGCTCACGGGTGAAATGCCTTTGGAAGTGGAGCCAGAAGCTTTAGAAGATGCCCCGAATTGGTATAAGTTACTTTATAGTTGTACGCGCACTAATCCCGCAAAACGCCCTCAATCTGTAGAGGAATTGATACGTCTTTTAAAGGCGATTGAAACGGTTTCGGAGACGAAAACGAGTGAAACCCAACAGGGCAAACTTTTCCAATTTGAAATCGTCACCGTTAATAATAAAGGCAAAATCACTCACCGCGAAGAAAAACAAGCCAATTATCAAACTGAAGACTTGGGCAATGGCGTAACGCTGGAAATGGTTTATATCCCAGGGGGAACGTTTAAGATGGGTTCACCTGAAACTGAAAAAAGAAGAGATAGCGATGAAAGCCCCCAGCATCAAGTAACGGTTCAACCCTTCTTTATGGCTAAATATCCCATCACCCAAGCCCAATGGCAAGCGGTGATGGGCAAGAATCCCTCCTATTTTAAAGGTGAAAAACGCCCAGTAGAAACAGTTTCGTGGGATTATGCTGTCAAATTCTGTCAGCGATTATCTGAAAAAACAGGTAAAGACTATCGCTTACCCAGTGAAGCGGAATGGGAATATGCCTGTCGTGCGGGAACAACGACGCCCTTTTACTTTGGGGAAACGATAACGACGGATTTGGCGAACTATGATGGTGATTATACCTACGCCTCTGAACCAGAAGGGGTTTATCGTGGAGAAACAACCGATGTGGGTAATTTTCCGCCGAATAGTTTTGGCTTGTACGATATGCACGGTAATGTTTGGGAATGGTGCGCTGATAATTGGCATAATAATTATAAGGGTGCGCCGAGTGATGGAAGTGTCTGGGGGAAAGGGAATAGTGGGCAGCCTGTGATTCGCGGTGGCTCGTGGTTCAACGAACCGTGGAACGTGCGAGCAGCGTTCCGTAGCTGGAACTCGCATGACTACCGCTACGGCAGCGTGGGGTTTCGCCTCGCCAGGATAACTCTTTGATATTTAACGCTTTTATCTATCGTTTTTTGTCTGTGGGGCAGCGCCTGCCGTTTTTTTTTAGGGGTATTTCCGTATTTGTTGTAGGGTTATTGATTGGTTTAATTATTCAGTACAGCAGGATGAGTACAGCGGATTTCGGATTGAGTACAACAGGATGAGTACAGCGGATTTGAGAATACAACGGATTTTTTTTCAATCTGTTGCATTCCGAAATCCGCTGTACTCAACCTCAAATCAATCCGTTGCATTCTCAAATCCGCTGTACTCATCCCGCTGTACTGATCATTAATCCGTTACATTCCGAAATCCGCTGTACTCATCCAGCTGTACTCACCCCATTGTACTCAACCCCATTGTACTCACCCCATTGTACTCAACCTCTATATTGATTACACTAATGAACAAACAACATACCCATTCAAATCTGATACACGAAGAACTTAGCTACGAGGTCAAAAAAATACTATTTGACATTTATAATCAACTTGGCCCTCAACTCCCAGAAAAGCTATACCAAAGAGCGGTTAATCGTGGACTAAAAGAACAAGGTATTACTTACGAACAAGAAAAAAAGTTTGAAGTGATTTATCGGGAAAAATCCGCAGGGACTTACTACCTTGATCACTGGATTGAAAATGGCAAACTCCTCCTAGAACTCAAAGTCGCCCCTAAAATTATGCCTATTCACCAAGCCCAAACCATTTCTTACCTCAAAGTGAGCGATGTTGATTTAGGCATTATTGTTAATTTTGGTGCAACCTCTTTAGAAACCAAACGATTACCTAATTTTATACGGGATAAAACGGTTGACTTTCAATGGCAACCCCAACCATTAACTGGAGATATTTTATATCCGGTTCTTAGCCAGAATATTCTTAAAGCCTTGCACCGAGTCCATTTAACATTAGGTCCCGGCTTTATCCATCGTGTTTATCGGCAAGCGATTCGGATTGAATTACAACAACAAGATATAGGTTATGAATCTATTCGCAGAATCCAATTTTATTATAAGAATTATTATCTTGGCGAACAAAAAGTTCAAATACTCAAAGTAGAGAATAAAATATTATTGGGTGTTTTTGCCCTTGAAAAGGTTGATGAGGTAATGGAAGTAGTCATGAAAGCACGGTTGAAGCGTTTTGAGATCAAATTAGGACTTTTGGCGAATTTTTATGGAAGACGATTAATGCTAAAATGGGTATTGAATACATAAGTACAACGGATTTGGGAATAGAACGGATTAAGGATTGAGTACAACGGATTTAGGAATGCAACTGATTGAAAAAAATCCGTTCTATTCTCAAATCCGTTGTACTCATCCCGCTGTACTCAATTTGCCGCTGCACCAAAAAGACGGTGCAACGTCTACATGGTTCAGCCTTGAAATCAATTTCAAGGCTAACAACGGCTGAGTACACAATATAAAATGTGAAATTTTAAGTTAAGTACGAACACGCAGGTTCGCCCTATTCGGAATAGGATGAACCTGTGGAGCATTTATTAAATGCAAAGCAAGAGAAAAAACTTTTCCAGATTTACGCCAAAAGAAGCATTTAAACAGTTAAAAATCAAAGATTTAACAAAGTTAAAGATTGATTTCAAACCGGTTGAACCGAGTCAATTCTTTCAAACTCGGTTGCAACGACTTGAAAATTTCGATTTGAGCATTTCCAAAAAAGCGAAGGAACTACTCATTGATGCCTTATGTGAAAAAGTCATTCAACAACATTCCCATCTCAAAATCTGGAAAGAAGCCCCCTTACAAAGTGATAAGCTAACGGGTTTTTTTGATTACTTAGTGGCAGAAAAAAGAGCCTATTTGGACGCGCCCTTATTATGCGTTGTCGAAGCCAAAAAAGATTTCGAGGTTTAAGTTTTTTGAAGAAAAACTTAAACCTCGAAGTTTGATAAAGGATTAGCGCAATGTCTGGTTGAAATGCAAGCCTGTCAATGGAATAATGAACAAGTCGGTCAAAAAATTGAGATTTATGGTATCGTCACTAATGGCGAAGTTTGGAAATTTTATAAACTGAACCTTGATGGACAGGTTTATGAAACACTGCCTTATGCTTTAGGCGAAACAAGTCATGTTTTAGGGATGCTTGATTATGTCTTTCAGAAATGTGAAGAAAATCTCAATTTGTAATCAAGGCTAAAGTTTTTTAAAGTTTTAGTCATGTAGGGTGGTTTCGAGGCGAAAGTTTTTTCTTTAAAAAAACTTTCGCCTCGAAAGAAACGAAGTGGAATCCCACAATTAAAAATGTGGGTGGAGCGTTCGCTTTACCCACCTACTAAATCGGGGACTTTTATAAAATAGGAATTTCTAAAAATGAAAATTGAAACCTCCATTTCCTTGCCTGAAGACATTCTTGATGTGATTGACAAACTGTCAGAAAAATACCAAAACCGTTCTGAATGGATTGAAATGGCTTTACGCAGTTTTATCGCTCAAATAAGCAGCGAAAAAAACGGGCAGGATATTGACATTATTAATAAAAACGCAGCACGTCTTAATGAAGAAGCTTTAGATGTACTCACTTATCAGGTGGATTTATGAAACGAGGTGAACTTTATCGTGTTGCTAATCCTTCAGCAAGAGATCCAAAAAAGTTTCGGGTTTTCACAGTTGTTAGTCGTCAAGATTTGATTGAATCACGTTTTTCAACGGTGATTTGTGCGCCCGTTTATACTGTTTATGATGGTTTATCAAGTCAAGTACCTGTTGGGGTGAACGAGGGTTTAAAACATGACAGTAGTATTCATTGTGATGAATTGGTGAGTTTGCCCAAATCTAGGCTAACTCATTTTATTGGTACACTCCCACTTCACAAAATTAAAGCCCTTAATAAGGCACTCCGTATTGCGTTAGATATTTAGTCATGTAGTCATGTAGGTGGGCATAAGTCGTTGAATCAGGCCTGACAGGTTTCCAAAACCTGTCAGGTCTAGCCATATAGCCATATCGGGTGGGCATAAGTCGTTGAATCAGACCTGACAGGTTTCCAAAACCTGTCAGGTCTAGCCATATAGCCATGTAGGGTGAGCATAAGTCTTTTTATGTGCAACGGCATTCATCTATGAAATGGTATTTTTAGATGAGGTTTTAACGTTTTGCCGCTGCACCACGGTGCAACGCCCTACATGGCTGGAGCGTCAAAAGAAAACGAGAGAAACGAGAGAACTTAAAGAGGATAACAGATGAAACAGATTGCAAAAGCGATTGAGACAACGGGCATCGTAGATGCACACCGTCGATTATTATTAGATGAATCACTTCCTGTTGCAGATAAAAGTCGTGTGCGCGTGATTGTGTTAGTCACTGCAGAGCATGAATATACGACACTTTCCCACGACTCTTTAGAATCCTTAACGCCAGCCATGCGGTTAGCTGCGGCTTTTTCAGGCTATCAACGCAATGAAATTTCTCAAGAAAAAGCGGCAGAATTGGCGGGATTAAACCGCCGAGATTTTCTTTTAGCCCTTGCCCATGAAAACCGCGAGGTATTTGCTGTCGATTTTAACGATTTAAAAAAGGAATTAGCGCGTGGTTAAATCTCTCTTTATTGATGCTTCTCCTTTGATTTTTTTGACTAAAGCTGGCAAACTTGATTTGTTACAAAAAATAGCCGGCATAGATGTCATTGTACCCGTTGCAGTCGAAACAGAAATTCAACAATATGGGGAAGAAGATATTACCGTGCAGGCACTGGCACAAACGAATTGGCTAGTTGTTATTAATACCCCGCCTGTACCCAAAGTGATTCAATCTTATCATTTAGGTGCAGGCGAGTCAGCGGTTTTGACTGGGGCTTATGTCAACCAAAATGCAGAGGCAATTATAGACGATTTAGCCGCCCGTCGCTGTGCTGCTGCTTTGGATATCCCAGTACGTGGTACCCTTGGATTAGTGTTGACGGCTAAACAACGGGGTATTATTCCAGCGGCAAAGCCAATTATAGAAGATTTACACCAAGCAGGCATGTACCTGTCAGGCAAAGTAATAAATCAAGTACTGGCATTAATTGGAGAATGATGTGTTTCGTTCTCTCATTTTCTCGTTCCCACGCGCCGGCGTGGGAACGCATTCTCGACGCGCCAGCGTCGAAGTGAAACGAGAATTGTCATTTCCCCTTTCTTTAAGTGATGATGAACAGGACGCTGGCGCGTCCAGACTGCATTCCCACGCCGGCGCGTGGGAACGAGAAAAACGATATAATCCAAATCTGAAGGATTCGAGGTTTGAGTTTTTTGAAGAAAAACTCAAACCTCGAATGGACTCCAAGGATTAACTTAATGGCATTGACGCGCCAGCGTGGGAACGCATTCTCGACGCGCCTGCGTCGAAGTGGAACGAGAAAAAAAACCCATTCATTTTTGCTGCCAAAGATTAGCTCTAACACATCTTAAAATCTCATAACTATACTTACCTTCAAAATCCTCAAATACCGGTTTTAAAATATGTTGTTCTTCTATAGGGCGTTCTAAGAGCTTATCTTCAATTTCATGGATTTCTTCTTCCTTTAATTGAACCACTTGACGTAATTTGACTTTTCCCAATTCAATGGCTTGTGAAAGATGAGCATAAATTGTTGCTGGTTTCAGATTGCGTTGCGCGGCGATTTCTTCAAGGCTTAATCCTTGATAAAATGCATCAATAGTCGTTTCAGCGGATTCAGATAGCGCGCTTTCATTATTAGATGGGGTTGTGGGAGTGTTTTCTGAGACTTTCTCCTCTTCGCATTGCAACGTATGTTCGTCTAGCACGTCAATAAAAATTTGACCATAATGTTTTAATTTAGTGGCACCAACCCCTAGTAATTGTGCAAATTCTTTTAAGGTATGGGGACGTTGTACGACTATATCTGTTAAGGTGCTATCGTGGAAAATCATATAAGGGGGAACTTCTTGTGTAGTTGCTAATTCTAAACGTTTAGCACGTAAGGCTTCCCAAAGTTTTTGATCGTTACCCGTCAACGAGATGCTTGACGTTCTACCAAACTTGTTCTCTTTTACTTTCAAAGACTTAACGTCTTTACGTAAATGAATAGTTTGTTCGCCACGTAGCAAGGGACGAGCATTTTCAGTGAGTTGTAAACCGTTATAGCCTCCTACATCAACCCTGATAAAGCCCCTGGCAATGAGCTGTCTAAAAACGGAATGCCATTCTTTCTGGTTTAAGTCTTTGCCAATACCATAAGTACTAACCCGATTATGCCTAAATTTTTCGATACGTTCATTGGTTTTACCGAGTAATACATCAATCAAATAAGCGACACCAAATCGTTGTCCAGTACGATAAACACAAGAGAGGGCTTTTTGGGCTGCTTCAGTCCCTTCCCAGGTAATCACAGGCTCTAAACAGGTATCGCAGTTGCCACAAGGTTCAGGTAAATGATCACCAAAATAGCTTAACAAGGCTTGGCGACGACAGGTTGTGATTTCACAATAATCTAACATGGAATCCAATTTATGTCGTTCTATTCGTTTATGTTGTTTATCTGCCTCGGATTCGTCTAATATGCGTCGTAACATAACCACATCTTGTAAGCCATAAGTCATCCAAGCATTCGCGGGTAGTCCATCGCGCCCTGCTCGCCCTGTTTCCTGATAATAGGCTTCTAAACTTTTAGGTAAGTCTAAATGGCAGACAAAACGCACATTGGATTTATCAATGCCCATGCCAAAAGCAATTGTCGCTACAATAATAATGCCTTCTTCACGTAAAAATCGCATCTGATGATGTTTACGCATTTCTTTATCTAATCCAGCATGATAGGGTAAAGCGGAGCATCCTTTTTTCGCTAACCAGGATGCAGTCTCGTCCACTTTTTTGCGTGATAAACAATAGACAATCCCAGCATCGCCACGATGTCCTTCTTCTTCGAGAAAATTTAAGAGTTGATCACGGGCTTTTTGCTTTTGCACCACGCGATAGCGAATATTGGGACGATCAAAACCCGCGATAAATTTCTTAGCGTCTTCTAAACCTAAATGGGTGATGATGTCTCGTTGCGTGGGTTCATCGGCGGTGGCTGTGAGCGCGATACGGGGAATGGTAGGAAATCTGTGTTGTAATATGGATAATTCGACATATTCCGTTCGGAAATCATGCCCCCATTGCGAGACACAATGCGCTTCGTCTATGGCAAAAAGGGCGATTTCTGTTGAGTCCAAAAATTCTAAAAAGCGGGGAGTCATTAACCTTTCTGGAGAGACATAGAGTAAGTCTAATTCACCTTGACGTAATTGTTTTGAGACGAAACGCGCTTGATTGGATGTTAAAGTGGAGTTGAGATGGGCGACACGAACGCCAAATTGTTGTAAAGCACTGACTTGATCCTGCATTAAGGCAATCAGAGGTGAAATGATTATTGCTACACCTTGACGGATCATGGCGGGAATTTGATAACAGAATGATTTACCGCCGCCTGTTGGCATTAAGACTAAAGCGTTATCACCCGCTAAAATATGGTGGATAATCTTTTCTTGTTCACCACGAAACTGTTGATAGCCAAATACATCGCGTAGGATTTCTTGGGGAGTCATTTCTTGGGGAGTCATTTTTTTACCATTTGTTTTAATCTTAATCTTAATCTTAATCTTAAAAATTGATTTTATAACATTTTTGGCTTAATAGGTAATGGTATTAACCTTTTTTGATGATCAAGTTTTTATAAGAATAACGACAAGGATTGTATATAAGAAGGGATTAAAATTGTTTGGGTTTTTAAAATCTTTTTTTTTGAGCTTAGAAATCCGATTTTTTCAAAAATCGGATTTCTTAAAGCTGAGACAATCCTTGTACTCGATCATCAAGTTTTTCGTTTTTCAAGAATAACTACAAGGATTATATATAAGAAGGGATGAGATCGTAGTTGTACTTGCTTTAAATCCTTTTGCTGAGACAATTTTTATCGTTGGTTGAAATGAAATCCCTTCGCTAATACAATCCTTGTAGTTAATGTGTTTTTAAAATCCTTTTTTATATACAATCCTTGTAGTTAATATGTTTTTAAAATCCTTTCGAGGCTAAAGTTTTTTCTTTAAAAAAAACTTTAGCCTCGAATCTTATATACAATCCTTGTAGTTAATATAAAATAGGTAGATTATAAATAGGATTATTTTTCTGTAAAAATAGGAAATCACATTGAAAAACAAACACTTAAAAAATACAATTCTTTCTCAATTGACACTTTATACAATTTCGTTAAGTGTTTTGATTTTTTTATTGAGTACATCAATACAGTGGATTCTGTCTGATAATGAAAATATTAACCTGAACTGGACTTTAATTATCAACGCGCTAACTCTTAGTTCAATGAGCATTTTTATAGTATATTTTTTTGAATTTAAGGTATCCAATCCTCTCAAAAAAATCGCCAATTATTTAGAATGCCTTGATTTTGAACATTCAGAGTACGCGCTGAATTTGGAACGCCCTCGTCGTGATGATGAATTAGAGTTGATTGTTAATTCTATTAACCATGCACGTCAATCTTGTGAAAAGATTTGCGAGCGCGAAATCAATACTCAACATTTGCTAAACACGACACTCGTGGGGCTTGCTTTATGGCAAATTAATGGGAGATTAATAACGATTAATCCGGCTTTGGCACGAATGATTGGGCGTACAGTAGATGAAACCTGCACGTTAAATTATTGGAAAGACATTGTTGTCGAAGAGGATGTTGCTGCTGAACAAGCGCAATTACAAGCTCTTGAAGCAGGTGAACAGTATGGTCCTATCGAAAAAGAATTTCAGCATAAAGATGGGTATTATGTGCCTGTCAAAATATCTGCCCTAATTATAGAAAAAGAGGGAGAATGTTACGCATGGTCTCATGTCGAAAATATCAGCGAACAAAAATGGCTGATAACGGATTTGCAACAAGCCAAACAAAAATCGGAGGAGGCAAACCTCGCTAAAAGCCAGTTTCTTGCGAACATGAGCCACGAATTGCGTACCCCTATGAATACGATTGTGGGTTATACTGAAATGCTCGAAGAAGAAATTAAAGAGTCTGATCAGGACAATTTATTACAAGAAGTCAAAAATGTTCATACTGCGGCTAAACATTTGTTGGCACTTCTTGATGGTATCCTTGATATTTCTAAAATCGAGGCGGGCAAAATGCAGTTATATTCTGAACGCTTTGATTTAAAGAATATGATTCAAAATACTATCACAACAATTCAGCCTGTGATAGAAAATAAAGCCAATGCTTTGCATATTTTATGGGATGAAGATTTGGGTGAAGTCTATACTGATCTGAGCAAAGTGAGGCAAATTATATTCAATTTGCTGAATAATGCTTCTAAATTCACTGAACAAGGTATCATTACGCTAGAAGTGAGGCGACAAAGGGAAAAGAATGAGGACGATGATTGGATTATCATCAGCGTGAGTGATGAAGGCGTTGGTCTCACACAAGAGCAAAAATCAGATTTATTTCAAGTCTTTACCCAAGCAGATGCTTCTACGAGCCGCAATTATGGTAGCACAGGTTTAAGTTTAGCGATTACTAAACATTTCACGCAAATGCTAGGGGGCAATATCAATGTCAAAACGGAATTGGGTAAATCTTGTCATTTTACAATACGTTTACCTGCACATATTACCGTTGACAAACAAGAAGATGTTGCTAGTGAAACACCACTTAGAATACCAGATAATCCTATGGAAAGCGGCGTACTTTTGGTCATTGATGATGATGAAACCGTGCGTGAATTACTCACTATTTACCTCAGCAAGATCGGCTATCATGTGGTAACAGCATCAAGTGGTCAAGAAGGGTTGAAATTGGCTAAAAAACTGCGCCCTGATACGATTACCTTGGATGTGATGATGCCTAAGATGGATGGTTGGCAAGTATTGTCTAAGCTCAAGGCTGATCCTGATTTGGCACATATCCCTGTTATCATGTTGACGATGACGGATGATCAAAATATCGGTTATTCTTTAGGGGCCGCTGAATTTCTAAATAAACCTATCACTCGTTCTCAATTAATCAAGGTGTTGCGTAAATATCGCTCAAAGAGTGCCTCTTGTACTGTGATGGTGGTGGAGGATGAGCCGATTACCCGTGAAATGATGGTACGCATGATTCATAAGATGGGTTGGCAAGTGATTGAGGCAGAAAATGGTAAAATCGCTTTACAACTTATGCAAGAGCGACAGCCCGATTTAATTTTGTTAGACTTAATGATGCCGCAGATGGATGGATTTGAATTTATTGTTCAGTTGCGACAGCATAAAACTTGCTCATTAACGCCAGTTGTGGTGTTGACTGCTAAAGATATTACTGTTGAAGATCGCCTTTGGCTCAGTAAACGTGTAGAAACGGTGTTTCAAAAGGGGGCTTATAGTCGCGACGAGTTACTCACTGAACTTAGGCAATTATTGGTTCGTACTGTTATACCAAAAACGGAGTAATGGCTGTGTTTTAGTTTGGATAGATTTTGGAGTCCAACGCTTCAGCTTTGGAATAGGAGTCCAACGCTTCAGCTTTGGAATAGGAGTCCAACGCTTTGAAAGGAGATGAAAAAAACGATAATAATGCGATTATGTTATAAACGTGTTTAAAATCAAATATTTAATAAAAAATTGGCGTTATTTTTTTCTGGAAAACGCCCAAAGCTAAAGCGTTGAACTCCAAAACGCCCAAAGCTAAAGCGTTGAACTCCAAAAAACGCTCAAAGCTAAAGCGTTGAACTCCAAAACGCCCAAAGCTGAAGCGTTGGACTCCTATTCCAAAGCTGAAGCGTTGAATTCCAGAAAACGCTCAAAGCTAAAGTGTTGGACGAAAAAAATTCAACTCTTAATTCGTACTTTAATAGAACAATGTAATGAGTAAAAAGCGTTTTAGCAAAAGTAGTCAGCGTTGGATCCAGGAACATAGAACTGATCAGTATGTTAAACAAGCTAAAGAAGCGGGTTATCGTTCACGGGCTGTTTACAAACTGGCACAAATTGATGCCCGTGATCATTTATTTCAGCCTAACATGACTGTTATTGATTTAGGGGCCGCACCTGGTGGTTGGTCACAATGGATCAGCCAACGTTTCCCTCATAAAATTCGCGTGTTTGCCCTAGATATTTTACAGATGAATCTTCTACCTGATGTCACGTTTATTCAGGGCGATTTTCGAGAACCAGTCGTGGTTGAAAACTTACTGAATCAACTAGCTCATAATAAAGCTAACCTTGTAATATCTGATATGGCACCCAATATTAGTGGTATGAAAGCAATTGATCAGCCCCGCATTATGTTATTGGCAGAACTCGTCAAAGATTTTGCTTATGATGTACTTGCTCCAGATGGGCATTTATTAACTAAAGTGTTCCAAGGGGAAGGTTTTGATGCTTATATTAATGCATTAAAAACCCACTTTAAGCAAGTTCTTATTCGCAAACCAGAGGCTTCACGTTCTCGCTCATCTGAAGTTTATGTGCTTGCCAAGCATTACCTGACTCAGTGATCAGAATCAAGTATAAGTACCTGAGCATTGTCAGAGATTTTATTCGCCGCTCAGAAACCGAGTTTTTTGAAAAAACTCAAGACGAAAGTTTTTTCTTTAAAAAAACTTTCGCCTCGAATTCTAAATACTCGATCATCAAGTTTTTGATGTAATTTGGCTTGGCCTCAATCAATTTTAAAATTTTAAAAAAAGCAAGTTATTGATTTTTAATATAATTTTAAAAAATTAAAATATTTTTAATGAATCAAAAATTGAGGTCTTTTAAAATCAATGATTTACAAAAAACTTGTTCGCTTGAATAAAATACCTGAAAATTTATCATTCGGTACTGACAACGTTTTTTAAAATCAGTTTTATTCTAAAATCCGTTGTACTCATTATTATTTGTTGTACTCATGATTAAAGTTACGCAAAGCCACGCCATTCAAGTTCTTGGCTAGAAACAGCGTATCACAATATTCACACAAAGAGGCATAGTTTAGTGAATGACATAGCAAAAAATATTCTATTATGGATAGTTATCGCCCTTGTTTTAATGATGGTGTTTAACAATTTTGGTCCGCCAAAAAACACTCCTACCCAGTTAGTTGAATATTCAAAATTCATTACTGATGTTGAACAGGGACAAATCCGAGAGGTGGTTATTGAAGGACGCAATATTAAAGGGGTCACACAAAATGGTGAACGTTTTGTGACTTATAACCCGGGGGATAACGGTTTGATTGGGGATTTGTTGAAGTATCATGTGAAAATTATCTCCCGCCCACCTGAACAGCAGTCGTTGCTGATGCAAATTTTCATTTCCTGGTTTCCCATGTTGCTACTGTTTGGGATATTAATTTTCTTCATGCGCCAAATGCAAGGCGGTGGGCGCGGTGCGTTATCGTTTGGGAGAAGCCGCGCTCGGATGATTGAAGAAGATCAGATCAAAATTACCTTTAACGATGTTGCTGGTGTTGATGAGGCTAAGCAAGAAGTCAGTGAATTAGTGGAGTTTTTACGTGAACCAGCCAAATTCCAAAACTTGGGTGGAAAAATTCCACGCGGCGTATTGATGGTTGGCGCACCAGGTACAGGTAAAACCTTACTGGCAAAAGCAATTGCGGGTGAAGCTAAAGTACCCTTTTTTACCATTTCTGGCTCTGACTTTGTAGAAATGTTTGTTGGTGTCGGTGCATCGCGGGTGCGTGATATGTTTGAGCAATCTAAAAGACATGCGCCCTGTATTATCTTTATTGATGAAATTGATGCTGTCGGTCGTCATCGCGGAGCCGGTTTAGGCGGTGGACATGATGAAAGGGAGCAAACGCTTAACCAATTGCTGGTCGAAATGGATGGCTTTGAGGGCAATGAAGGCGTGATTGTGATTGCAGCAACGAACCGCCCTGATGTGTTAGACCCTGCTTTATTGCGTCCTGGCCGTTTTGACCGTCAAGTGGTTGTTCCTCTTCCTGATATTCGGGGGCGTGAGCAAATTCTAAAAGTACACATGCGGAAAGTCCCCATTGCTGATAATGTCAAACCGACTTTGATTGCACGGGGTACGCCCGGCTTTTCTGGAGCAGACTTGGCTAACCTTATCAATGAGGCAGCCTTATTTGCCGCTCGTTCTAACAAGCGTTTGGTAGAAATGGACGATTTTGAAAAAGCCAAGGATAAAATTATGATGGGGGCCGAGCGTAAATCTCTGGTTATGACCGAAGAAGAGAAAAAACTCACGGCTTATCATGAAGCAGGTCATGCCATTGTGGGACGCTTAGTGCCTAAGCATGATCCTGTTTACAAGGTGACGATTATTCCCAGGGGACGTGCCTTGGGTGTCACGATGTTTTTACCTGAAACAGATCGTCTTAGTTATAGTAAAGAATTATTGGAAAGTCAAATTTCCAGTATTTTTGGTGGGCGTGTTGCTGAAGAACTGATTTTTGGATCAGAAGCGATCACAACAGGCGCGACTAATGATATTCAACGGGCGACTGAAATTGCCCGTAATATGGTTACAAAATGGGGATTTTCGGAACGTCTTGGGCCACTGACTTATGGTGAAGAAGACAGCGAGGTCTTTTTGGGGCATAGTGTCACTAGACATAAAATGCTTTCTGATGATACCGCGCGTATCATTGACGAAGAAGTGCATTCCTTCATTGATCGCAATTACGATAGAGCTGAACATTTGCTTAAGGAACATACAAATCTTCTGCATTTAATGGCAGAGGCTTTGCTCAAGTACGAAACGATTGATAGTGAACAAATTGATGATATCATGGTAGGAAAAGTCCCAGGACCGCCAAAAGATTGGGAAAATAATGATAATGACGAGGACCAAAAAAAGGACTCCAGTGAGGATAGCAGCCAGGATAGCAGCCAGGCTGAACCTATCAAGCCTGTCAACAAAATTGGCGAACCTGCCAGTTTACACTAATAAATATGGTAGGTCGGGTTAGCTTATCAAGCGTCGCGTGATAACGTAACCCGACATTTACCTAATAAATCGTATGGGTAGGTCGGGTTAGCTTATCAAGCGTCGCTTGATAACGTAACCCGACATTTACGAACCTATCCCACTATTCGTTTTTGAGCTTAGAAATCCGATTTTTGGAAAAAATCGGATTTCTTAAACCTCGTTTTTTGGTCAAAAACCCAACTATTTTTATTCATTATTCTGCATTTTTGAATAGTGGGATAGGTTCACCTAAGAAATCGTATGGTGTCGGGTTACGGCGCCATCTAACCCGACCTACTTAGCTAAGAAATCGCCCGGTGTCGGGTTACGTTTTTTTGCGGCGCAAAAAAATCTAACCCGACCTACTTAGCTTTTCTTTGGAGTCCAACGCTTCAGCTTTGGACGTTTTTGGAGTCCAACGCTTCAGCTTTGGAAACAGTGTATTAACTCGCCAAAGCTGAAGCGTTGGACTCCAGAAAAAGACTAAGTCTGTAAAAAAGAAAGCATGTTCTTAGAAAATAGCTTACCTCTCCCACAAGTCATGGGAATTATTAATGTGACTCCCGATTCCTTTTCGGATGGGGGACATTTTTTTTCCATAGACTCCGCATTGAATCATGCCCGCTTGATAGTCGAAGAAGGGGCGGATATTATTGATATTGGTGGCGAGTCCACCCGCCCCGGCGCACACGCAGTATCAGTACAAGAGGAACTTGATCGCGTTATTCCCATATTAGAAAAAATTCGTGCAGAAGAATGGCCAATAAAAATATCGGTTGATACCAATAAAGCGCAAGTGATGCGTGAAGCGATTGCTGTCGGTGCCGATATGATTAATGATATTATGGCTCTACGTGGTGAAGGGTGCTTGGCAACTGTTGCCACTTCGGATCAGGTGCAAGTTTGTCTTATGCACATTCAAGGTGAACCAAGAACCATGCAAGAAAATCCCCATTATGAGAACGTGGTTGCTGAAATTAAAGCGTTTTTATTAGAACGAGTACAGGCTTGTTTAGATATGGGCATTGCTTCAAATCGTCTTTTGATTGATCCGGGTTTTGGTTTTGGCAAAACGGTGGCGCATAATTTACTTTTAATGAAAAAACTAGATGTTTTTACTGACTTAGGTTATCCTGTTTTGGTGGGACTCTCTCGTAAGTCATTGATAGGTAATATATTAAATAAACCGGTTACAGGACGTTTGTATGGCAGCTTAGCTTTAGCCGTCTTAGCGGTTAGCAAAGGTGCAGCGGTTATTCGTACCCATGATGTTGCAGCGACTGTTGATGCCCTTAAAATGACTGATGCGGTTTTAAATAGTCAGAGTTAAAATGATTTTTTGTCGTTGGGCGAACGTACTGCAAAACTCGTAAGCCGCATATGTCTGATTGATAAATCGTAATTTGTAGGGTGCATAAGCGATAGCGTCATGCACCATTTGCATCCATTACGGCAATTCATACACAACCAAATTTTTATTAAATGAATGGGTTTGGTGTATGACGCTTCGCTTATACACCCTACGAGCTCTTTACTACTTAACTAGATAAGGTTCCAACTCTATTCTAACTTGATTACTGACATCAAACGGTATTTGTTTGTGCTCAAAAGATTGTTGTAGGCGCCAAGCCATTTCTTCCAGAGGACTTTGGCGATAACCTTTTTCAATGATACCGGTACCATATAAATCCATATAAACTTTATCTTTAAGTATTTGCCATTGTATGGTATGTACTAGCTCGTGGAAATGAACCACATTCCAATATTTTAAATCTTGACGTACAAAGTACATATCCTTGTATTGAACGCCATTAGGTTCCCAATTTTCATAGGCAGACATGCCTTTAATACCCAACTTAGCTAAAGGAGGAATAGGGCAACGTTTGACAATAGCAACCTGTGTATTTTGTAAAAGCGGTTGTGGATAATAATCAGGTAAGCGAGAGAGATTTAATTCACAGGTATAAGGTGCATTCTGTTTATAATAAGTTGTTATTTCATTTACCCATTCTAAAATAGCAGGTAAACGCTGACGACATTGTCGTTTAAGCAATATTTTAACCATTGAACCAATAATAGGTGTTGTTACTATTGATTTATAATACATTATTAATCTCCTAGCTGTTAGCCAGGTAGCGGGGCAAAATGTGTGCAACGGTATAAGAGATCAACCATAAGACGTTGCACGAAAAAATGTGGTCCACCCTACATGGCTTGAAATTCGTTTCGCCATTCATAAGAAATGCGTACTCTTAGAGGAGTTTGAATTCGTTTATTTCGTCAATTCGTTGTACTCAATTAACCCTCGATTTAAAGAAACCACTGCCTTCCCCCCAAAAAGTAGCAAGCGTGGGCAACGTCTTTTTGGTGCAACGGCACCCACTTTTTTCTGATTTCCATGCGTCTGCATCACTGCCATTAAGTTTTCGAGTCGAGGCTAACGTTTTTTTAAAGAAAAAACGTTAGCCTCGACTTGAGTTTTTTTTCAAAAAAACTCAAACCTCGAAAGGAATATTTATTGGAATCCAAACCGTCAGATTTG
>JAOZSV010000121.1 GCA_029939505.1 Thiotrichaceae bacterium
GTAACCTGTAAGAGGGGTTGAAAAAAAATAATTGGCCCTTATATATAAGATAGACTATTTACTATCGTAAATTATGAGGGGCAGGCGTATAGTTTAGGTCGTTGATGTTGTCATACGACCCAACTATATATAATACTTAACTGACTTTTAATTGGAAAACCCGTTTTTTTAAGCACTTTTTATGATAGTATCAAGGCTGAAATGGTGGGCGTGGAATGAGACAATCTTGTAATGATTGACTTTCGCCACTGAATACAAATTGCGATAAAGAATGACGAAAAAGAATTAACGTTCACTGCTCACATTTGAAATAGCAGTAAATAGCAGTGTTAGGCTAGGCGTTCAATACGTCCAGCGTCTAGCTTATTTTATTCAAATAGGACGTGGAGCAATTGATATGAGTCAGAAAAAAATTAACCCAAGCGATAATCATGCAAATCAGCAAAATCCAAATAAAGGAACGCCTGGTACGAATCGTCAACACGATCAAGCAGCGGGGAATCGTGGAAAGCAAATGAATCCCAATAAGCAAGGTGAAAAGAAAGGCAAGTAAGGAACGTGCATGAAATAATTTCAACTAAATCATTTACAGATATAGGGAAATTATTTCATGACCATTCCTTGTCAAAAATTAATATTACTCTACCCCCAATTATTTGAAAAACTATAGTGTCGCTTAACTATAGGTGTTATACAAAAAAAACAAAGCAAATGAAATCTGCAAAAAGACACTCTAAAATTTGTTTTATAAATACACCAACTCAACTATATTCAAGTAGTAAAGGGTGTGAAATTGAAAATTATTCAACAATTCCACCATTGGGACTTGGATATGTAGCGACGGCTGCAAGTGGAATAGTTACTAAAGATAATGTATCCCTTATTGATGCTGAGTTTCTTAGACTATCTCCTCGAAAGATTGTTCAAAGTATTATTGATGATAATCCAGATTATATTGCTATTAATGCTACCACCCCGAACTTTCATATTGTGAAAATAATTATTGTTAGCCTTCGTAGGGTTATGGAAAAAAAAATCATTATTGGTGGTGCTCACGCGATTTTGTCGCCAAATAGCATATTACAAGATAAAGATATTCGTGATTTAGTATATTGTGTTTGTATTGGAGATGGAGAACCAACAATAATTGATTTATTGAAAGGCAAAAAATTATCCCAAATTGCCAACATTAAATATATTGACAAAAACAATGATATTGTAAAATCTAAAAAAGAAGAAACAACCCAAAGTATAAATAAAATAATTGATAGAACTTTTTTTCAAAATGATCCATTAGAGGATGGTGATAAAATTGAAAGCTTCATCCTTTCTGCTCGTGGTTGTCCCTTTAGGTGTTCTTTTTGTGCTGCTCCAATGATGAAACCTAAAATGACAAAGAGGGATGATGACTCTATGAAGCAAGAGCTTATGGAACTTAGATCACAGGGCGTAAATTATATCCGATTTGTTGATGACCTTTTTCTTAGCTCAAAGAAGAGAGTTGATAGATTAAAACAGATTTGGAACGACTTAAAACTCAACAAAGAAAACTTTGGATTTGAGGCTACAGCCCGCATCAATATTGCATCTAAATTTAGCAAGGAAACTTGGGAACTATTAGTAAAAATGGGACTCAAAGAAATTGAAATAGGAATAGAGTCCGGTAGCCAAAGAATTATAAGGATGATGGCAAAAAACATAAATAATCAAGAGGTTGTTTCGACCGTTAAAATGGCCATATCTCAAAATATAAAAGTCAAGGGGTTTGTTATGCTGGGCTATCCAACTGAGACGGTGCTTGATTTGAATATAACTCTTGACTTGATAAAAAAATTGAAGAGACTTGGTGGAGGAGATATACGCTTTAGCCCAGTCATTGTTAAAGCTTATCCCGGTACTGACATTTATAGTAAGTATTCTCATCTTGTGGATAATTTATCAAACGATTATTTAATAGATCTTGCTGATTACTTTTCAGATGAATTTACAGATGATGAAAAAAAGATTTTGAAAAAAAGAACGAGATATAATGCGGTACACACGCTTAATGAGATTCCGGTTGCATTAAGTGAAATAACTGGTGGTGCTAAATTATACGATGTTTTACAGGTGTTAGCAAAACTAACTTTGCTTTCTGAAAATTAGATTCTGTTAAGCGTCTATAATATTGGTTTAATGTGGAAAACGTAAACAAGAAAGAAAAAAATGGTTAATGAAAATTCGTGAACCAACTCAAACCTAAAAGTAACCTGAGTCCTCATTAGGTGAATGGATAAAGGGGTCGATTTTATCAAAACACAGGTACCAATGGTTCGTATGTATATAGTGATCCAATATTGAACATAGGTGTAGCCAAAGCTTTAAAGCAGATAACCTTTAACCAAGAGAAGTTTAACTCACGGTATGTTCCAATATCGGAAAAACGTAATAAGTCCGCGTAAGGGACGAGAATTAATTCTTTGATTTAATTAGGAATTAGCGATTTATTTTACTTTTACCCAATTATTAGGCAACAAATTGATTATCAAAAATAATCATAACGAGCCCTGGCAGCCGAATTTATGAAACTTCCAGATTTGAAACGGATAGAAAATCATTTACGAAATTTTACGATAGATGATTTTTACATCAATCCAGATATGATGTACAGTGAAATTCAAGAATTGATGAATCTTGAATCGGATAGAACATTGAATGCGTTTTTGCATGATTCTGTACAGGAAATAGTGCATAACTTCAATTCTATATTAAATAGCTCTTCTTTAGATGCTAAAATTGATAAAAGTCTCAAAAAGAAAGAAAGGTTAGAATCAGAGATAACTAGCCAAAGACAATCTTTAGATGAATTAGACAAGCAATTTGAGTCTATTCCATCAACTGAAAGCCGTTTAAAAAAGGAAATCAAAGAGATTGAAGAAGAAATTCTCCAAATTCAGCCATTATCAGAAAAAGAACCTTATTCTTCAAGAATTGAAGCATTAAAGGTGAAAAAATCAGACACCGCCAATAAAATGGACAACTTGGCTGAAGATATTGAAAATCCAAAACGGAATTTGATTGGCGAAATTGAATCAAAAGAATCTGAGATTCAGAATTATGAAGTTCAGATAAAGGAATTAGAGGAACGTAAACAAATCGATCAAGAAGATTTTTTGAAACTTGATGTGTTGAGATTTTTATGTAAGATGCTGCTTAATGAAGAAATTAAGTTTTATGAGCCTCATCGAAATACTTGGGATGGTCGTATCGAGGAGAACGAGTTTGAAATAGGTGATGATGAAAATACTGAAAGTTATTTTTATCGTATTAAAAAGCAGGGTACACGTGAGATTTACGACGTTCTTTTTTCTGATGGTGACAGATCATTAGCGTTCCATTTCTTTAGCAGTACAGCTATGAATATTGTTCCCAAAGACTGGAGGAAAGAGTTAAGTAAACTTTTAAATAGCTCGCTTCCTTTTGACTCTGAGTTTGCTTCTATAAAACTTGATGGAACAGCAATAACAGAAAGAAATGACCGTGTAAATAGATCGTTTTGTATTGACTCTGGGTTTTCTTCTATAAAAATTGAGAGAACAACAGGCGATAATATCAAAAAGCATACCGCTATCGAGGACAAAACAAAGGCATTGATATTGTCGGCTTTGCTTTCAATTAAGCAAAGTCTTATGAATCATCATCAGTCATTATTCACCGCTAATAATAGTATTTTTCTTTCTCTAACCGGCGGTGTTATGGCAGAAATCCAGTTTAGAAAAAAAGGAAAGACACTGGAAGAGATAAAGGAACCTGTATTTTATACAATCATGTTAAATAATGATTGTATAACAAATGACATTGCTTTATACTACTTAGATAGTCGTGAGATAACGAATTTGAAAGTCATCAATGGATTTTATGTTATTGCCTTAGAGTATGTTATTGAAATATTATTGAAACCAGCACCCATTTTATTTGAAAGCAATCAGTCTGTAAGAAGTGGTGTTCCTGATATTGAAGATGATTATGATTATTATGATGATTAATAACTCGTAGCAAGCGTCGGATGGGCAACGTTTTTTTTATTGCCCACCGATGGGCAGATTAAACCCCAAAACACCCCTTCCCAAAATCAACTTAAAGCCTCAAGTCGTTTGACTTGGGGCTTTTTTTATGCACGAGCGAAGCGATATCAACGTTGATGATTTGATGAGATTTTGATGAAGGGGTTGTTTATTGCGCGTAGGTTAGGGTGACAACGGGAACCCCAACATAACGAATTGAACGTGGAACGAGAAAAATTTTGAAGAGGAGCTTGTACATGTCTTGATACGTCACTTTTCTACTGATTCAGCACTTTTTCAATCACGTCATCAGCCCCAATCAACGAGATTAGCCGTAATAACACCTCATCCATTACACTTTGTTCAACTCGACGAATGAATTTGGCTTTGCGCTGTTTCCAATCCAAAGTATGAATTAAATGGCTTACAATGACACTTGGACGATTAGCGAAGCGTTAAAAAACCAACAAAGCCTGTCAAATGGCTATGCCAACTTTGGGACATTCTATACAGAACGTAATCATTTACCAAAAGCGACAGAAATGTTTCTCAAAGGGGTAGAGATTGATAAAGCCTCTGGCAATCAAGAAGGTTTATCGAAGAAATATACCCATCTTGGTGTACTCTATGCCAAGTAAGGCGAAGATCGACCCGCTGAAAAAATGTTTCTTGAAGGCATAGAAATCGATAAGGTTTTAGGCAACAAGAAAAGCATGGCACGTCACTATGCCAATTTGGCTGCACTTTACGCAAAACACGGTGATGGACCAAGCAGTGAAAAAGCACTTCTCAAAGCACTCGAAATTGATAAAGCGATTGATAATAAAGAAGGCATGGTGCATCACTACGCTAATCTTGCCACGTTTTATATGTCGGCTGGGCATTGGGCAGAAGCGGAGGCGATGTATTTTAAAGAGTTGGAGATGTATGACGCGCTTGGCAACAAGGCGAAAATGGCAGAAAAATACACCCATTTGGTTAATATTTATGCCAAACGTGGTGACTCACAAGGTGCTGAAAAAATGCTTCTCAAAGGGCTAGAAATTTCTCAAACCATTGATAACAAAGAAGATATGGCGAATAAGACCGCTGCATTGGCTTCTATTTATGCCAAGCGTCGTGATTGGCAACGAGCTGAAAAAATGTTTCTCAAGGGGCTTGAAATTAATCAAGCGTTAGGGCGTAAGGAAAATATGGCAGGCATTTACGGCAACCTTGGAATTTATTATGTCAACACGGCTCAATTACCGCGCGCGAAAGAAATGCTCCTCAAGAGTTTGCAACTCTTTGAAGAAATGGGGAATCCAAATACAAGGCGAGTACAGCAGTTATTGGATGGACTTCAAACGACGAGTACAACGGATTAACGGAATAAAACGGATTTTGTATTTAGCCTTTAAATCAATTTCAAGGCTAAAAGCTAAAGTCTGCTAAAGCAGACTCATTTCGAGGTTTCCGTTTCAAAAAACTCAAACCTCGAAGTTATTAACTGATGTTACGCAAAGCTATTTTATTCGAGCTTAGAAATCAGATTTTTTTTCAAAAATCGGATTTCTTAAACATCGTTTCGCCGCTAAGAAATCAGATTTTTTTTCAAAAATCGGATTTCTTAAACATCGTTTCGCCGCTTAGAAATCAGATTTTTTTTCAAAAATCGGATTTCTTAAACATCGTTTCGCCGCTAAGAAATCAGATTTTTTTTCAAAAATCGGATTTCTTAAACATCGTTTCGCCGCTTAGAAATCAGATTTTTTTTCAAAAATCGGATTTCTTAAACATCGTTTCACCATTTGTTAATGTATCTGATGTTTCTGTGGTGGCACTAAATTATCTCCGCGATATTGAATGACGGCTGTTTTTACAATTTTAAGGGCATCTTGATGCGCTTTTTCTGCACCGTCAAAGGGATGAAAAGCCATTCGTTCCTCAGTTAAGCATTCTACTAAAAGAAAAGAGACGACTTCTACCGCCATTGATTCTGTGGCGATTTTATCAATATTGAGTCCTTCATTTGTCAGATTTTCTCTGAGTGAAGCGAGGGATTCTTTAAGGGCTTTTTGAACTTGATTTGTCGCGTTTTGATAATTTTTTTGCATCGTTTGATTCCATTTAATCAGGGTTGATATATTTTAACATGCCACATTTATTAGTTGCAATTTCATCGCATGGTTTTGGACATGCCATGCAAGCATTATTAGTGGTTAACGCTTTACGCAAGCGATTGCCCTCTTTGCAAATCACTTTGCGTACAGCAGTTTCCCCAGCGTTTTTGAAAACACGTTTACAGGGCGATTTTCAGTTATTACCTGTGTCTAGCGATTTTGGGATGTGTATGCGTTCTGCTGTGGATAGTGATTTAGCAGCGAGTGCGGCGGCTTATAGTCAGTTTCATGCCGATTGGTCAAAAAAAGTGCGCGTTGAAGCTGAAGCGTTAGCAGCGATAAAAGCGGATTTAATTCTGGCTGACATACCCTACTTAACCTTAGCGGGCGCAGAAGAAGCCGGTATTCCTGCTGTGGCTTTATGTTCAATCAACTGGGCGGATATTTATTGGCATTATTGTGCTGATCAGCCTGATGCGAAATCTATCCATCAACAGATTCAAGCGGCTTATCGAAGTGCGCGTTATTTTTTGCAACCGACACCGTCGATGCCAATGCCGGATTTAAATAACACGCTTTCAATAGAACCATTAGCCACATTAGGTACACCTTGTCGTTCTGTGATTAATCAAAAATTACGATTGAATCCTGAACAACGCTTAATTTGTTTGGCTTTGGGCGGTATAGAAATGTCTTTACCGATAGAAGTTTGGCCTAAAATGGAAGGCGTGTCAATGCTAGTGCCAGCGGCTTGGCAGATTGATCGTCCTGATACTTTTGCTTGGGAAAGCCTGAATTTGCCTTTTATTGATATGTTATGTTCCTGTGATGTTTTAATCACTAAACCGGGTTATGGTACTTTTACGGAAGCGGCTTGTCATGGGATTCCTGTGATCTATTTAGAACGCGATGATTGGCCAGAAACTTTTTATATCGCGGGCTGGTTAAAAAAACAGACACGGGCGGTTTCTATTTCACGCCATTTACTTGAACGGGGTGAGATTATGGACAGCTTGGAACAGGTTTTAGCCATTCCTAAGCCAGAATTGCCTACGGCAAATGGGGCAGAGGAAGCAGCAGATTTGTTATTGTCGTTTTTCTAATTAAAAGAAACCAAGTTTTTTGAAGAAACTAAGAAATCCGATTTTTTCAAAAATCGGATTTCTAAATCTATTTCTCCGCTCGAAACGAGGTTTTAGAAATCCGATTTTTTGAAAAAATCGGATTTCTAAATAGAATTAAACAAATTTCTAATTAAAAGAAACCAAGTTTTTTGAAGAAACTAAGAAATCCGATTTTTTCAAAAATCGGATTTCTAAATCTATTTCTCCGCTCGAAACGAGGTTTTAGAAATCCGATTTTTGAAAAAAATCAGATTTCTAAATAGAATTAAACAAAGCAGTATAACCTCTCGCAGCAACAGTCACATTTTTCTGCCCAAATAAACCCTGTATGACGGCTAAATAATCTGCACCGGCTTTGATGAGTTCTGCGCCATTATCAATTGTAATTCCACCGATAGCTACTATGGGGCAATGAAGGATTTTTCGTGCTTGACGTAATAGTTCTATGTGACAGCTATCTGCTTCCGGTTTTGTTTGGGAATTGAAAAAACGACCAAAAGCGACATAATTGGCACCTATAGCTTGTTCTGCTAAAGAGAGTTGATTATAACAAGATACGCCTATAATAGCATCTTTACCAAGTATAGCGCGAGCCGTCAAAAGTTCAGAATCATCTTTACCGATATGTACACCGTCTGCCCCTATTTTTTTGGCAAGAGCGACATCATCATTGATTAATAAAGGGATTTTATATTTTTTGCATAAGCGATTTAATGCTTGCGCTTGTTCAAGGCGACGCTTTTGATCATTGCTTTTATCACGGTATTGGATTATTTTTGCACCACCAATAATGGCTTGAGAAACGATGTCTCTAAAATTTTCCGCTTTGATCAGTTTATTGTCGGTAATGGCGTAAAGTCCGCGTGAGGGAAATTTCATTATATTTAGATAAATAAATTCTTTTAAAAACCTCTGAGGTTTCTAAAACCTCAGAGGTTTGAAAGGTAAAAATAAGCGATTAGGTAAAGCTTGTCCTTGCCCTGGCAAATAGCCACGTTGTAGGCTTGTCCATGTATATTGTTGTGCTTTATAAACAGCTGTTGACATTTCTTGATTATGTGCTAAAAGTCCAGCGAGGCTGGCAGAAAATGTACAACCTGAGCCGTGATAACTATGGGGTAAGCGTGACCATGTCCATGATTTTAGTCGCTGCCCTTGACCATATAATATATTTTCTACTAAAAGCGTATCTTCATGGGTACCAGTGATACAGACAAATTGACAGCCATAGTCCATTAATTTTGCGGCGGCGGCATCAAGTGAGCCTGTGACATTGGTGAGGGCGCGAACTTCAAGACTGTTAGGTGTAATAATTTCAGTTAAGGGAAGTAATTTATTGACAATCGCATCGCTAACCTTATCTTCTGTTAATGATTCACCACTCCCTGCGCTTAAAACAGGATCAAGTATAACGGGCATACGAGGAAACTTCAGGAGTACTTGTTCTACTGCCTCAACAATTTCGACATTGCCCAGCAATCCAATTTTACAGGCAGCTATTGGCATATCATTCAACACAGCCTCTGCTTGTGCGGCGACTTTTTCTCCAGACAGTGGAATATTTTCAAAAACTTTGCGGGTATCTTGCGTCGTGATACAGGTTACAACAGGTGCGGCATGACAACCTTGACTGGCAAGGGCTTGAATATCAGCGCATAGCCCTGCGCCGCCCGAAGGATCATTTCCTGCAAAAACTAATACAATAGGAGGAAAAATCATTATTTTATGTTATAATTAAGAATTATTTGTCTTATAATGATTATTATTAAAGTGATGTGTCGTTAATTATTAATTATTAGTAACTACTCAGCGGTTAGCCTTGAAATCAATTTCAAGGCTAAAAGCATTCGAGGCTAAAGTTTTTTCTTTAAAAAAACTTTAGCCTCGAATAGTCTGCTAAAGCAGACTACTAAAAAAACTGAGTCGTTTAGCTGGCTTTAGCCTGCTTTAGCTTTCAGCCTTGAAATTGATTTCAAGGCTGAGTAGTTACTATTAATCATCATTAAATCATCAAATTTGAAATAATAATCTGTTGGTATTCGCCATAAGGCGATTTTTTGTCATTCTAAAAATTAAAGTAACGGCTTCCTGTTAAAACCGAAGATTCGTTATAAGGAGATTATTCTGATGGGTTTTAAAATGTTATCAATGGTTCCACTGTTTTCCATAATTGTCATCCTTTATTTAGTGATGGCTTTCCTTGGTGTGGATTTTCAGTTAGGTGCGGAGCCTTTATTTCATTTAGTTCTGCCTTCTGGTGAAGAATGGACTCCTTCATGGAGTGGTATCTTTATCATGCTTGGTGTGGTGGTTTTGTATTTTGAAATCATCAAATCAACCAAAACAGGTTCTGGTACAATTGTTGAGCATGGTTTGTCAATGGTTGTGTTTATTAGTTGTTTGATGGCATTTCTTCTCTATCAACCCACAGGCACATCAACTTTTTTAATTATTACTTTGATGTCTTTGCTTGATGTGGTTGCTGGATTTAATATTACCATTGCATCCGCTCGACGTGATTTTACGATGGGTGGCTAAAAGACAATATGCTGGAGTCCAACATTTCAGCTTTAGGTTGTTTTCTGGAGTTCAACGCTTCAGCTTTGGAAACTTAATAGTTACCTAATCTATGGTATTCCATAGTATGGAACTAACAGAGGGCTGAGAATAATCAGCAGCAGTTAGATAGGTGAATCACACCCTGGGATGTTTGATCCAGTCCCGCAGCGAAGTGGTTAAGTATTAAGGGTAGCGTTCACTAAAAGGTGTACTTAACGTAAAAACCCTATTTAACAGTCTCAAGGATCACTTTACGAACCATAAAGGACGAGCTTAAAGCTATTTGGTCAGTACGATTTCTGTACTGATCACCTTTTCATCACAACCATTAAGACTAACATAATAGTATTTAGTGCTATTGAATTCAATAAAATACTATGAAATCAGTGAATAAACACAATACCACTTTTCCAAAGCGAAAGCGTTGGACTCCAATTTTCCAAAGCGAAAGCGTTGGACTCCAATTTTCCAAAGCGAAAGCTTTGAACTCCAAAATCACTTTAATATGTCCCCAGATTCTATCGTCTTTCATATTTTCGTTATTTTTACAGGCTCTGCCATACTAGCAACTTTTGCGCTCTACGCACGTCAAGCCTTGTTAGTCGGTTATATTGTATGGGGAATCGTACTCGGACCATCTGGTTTCGCACTGATCAGTAATACAGACGTTGTCAATGATACTGCCGAAATTGGCATTATTTTTTTGTTGTTTTTATTAGGTTTGAGCCTACAGCCACAAGATTTACTCCATACCCTACGAAAAACAACGGTGGTGACAGTGATAAGTTCGCTTGTTTTTGCAACAGTCGGATTTAGTATTGTTTACGCCTTTGGCTTTAATTTCCGAGAAAGTATTTTAATTGGGGCTTCAATGATGTTTTCCAGTACCATTATTGGTCTCAAATTATTGCCAACCACAGTATTGCATCATAAACATGCTGGCGAAGTGATGGTGAGTATTTTATTATTACAAGATTTAATCGCCATTATTATACTACTAATTATACAAGGGTTGGGTAAAGAAGGTGGCACATCATTAATTGATATTGTTATCTTGATTTTAGGTTTACCCGGGATAGTTGGCTTTGCAGTCTTGTTTGAACGTTTTGTGTTAGTTAAGTTAATTAGCCGCTTTGATAAAATTCAAGAATATATCTTTTTGGTGACGATAGGCTGGTGTTTGGGGATGGCAGAATTAGCAAAATTGTTTAGCTTGTCGCATGAAATCGGCGCGTTTATTGGAGGAGTCGTGTTGGCGAGTAGTCCAATTTCTCGTTTTATTGCGGAAAGTTTAAAGCCCCTGCGTGACTTTTTTCTGGTTATCTTTTTCTTTAGTTTGGGTGCCAATCTCAATTTAAGTATTTTATATACAGTATTAGTACCTTCTCTGGTACTGGCAATAGCAATCTTATTGGTAAAGCCCTTTATATTCAAATACTTAATGGTAAAAGTCAATGAAGAGGCGAATTTATCTTTAGAAATGGGTTTTCGATTAGGGCAAATCAGTGAATTTTCGTTATTGATTGCAATCGTTGCTTTAAATATGGGCGTTATTGGTGATAAAGCGTCTTATTTAATTCAAGCCGCAACAATTATCACCTTTATGGTTTCCTCTTATTTCATTGTACAAACTTATCCGACTCCTATTGCAGTGTCTGATCGTTTGCGGCGAGATTAATCGGAGATTAGAAATAGTCGTTGGATTTGCAAAGTCCAAAAAGACGGATAAAACCTGGCTTATCCGCCATTTTTGGAGAAGTTTTATCCGTTTATCCGAACCTTTGTGCTAGTTGGAAAAGAATTAATGGGTAATATAGTCACGTAAATACTTCGCTTCTACCGCCGTTTCTTGAAGTTTAGCTTTCACCAAATCACCAATAGAAATCATACTAACGACTTTGCCCCCATCTACGATGGGTAGATGACGAACCCTCTTTTCAGTCATAACGGATTCTGCCTTATCACTTGTTGAATCCAAAGTTTCAACAAAGAAATTTTGAGTCATCACTTCGCTCACTTTAACTTCATCAGCGTTACCCAACTGTTCTGCATAAAATTGCAGAACATCTCGATCAGTGAGTATTCCCACAAACTCGCCCGTTTCAGATTGGACCAACAACGCACCAATGCGCTTTTCATACATCTCTTTCACGGCATATTGCATACTTTTTGAGGCTTCAATACTTAAGAGTCCGCTTGATTTTTGAGCTAACACTTCCTTTAATTTCATATAAATTCCTATTTGTAAAGAATTAATGAGTGAATATTAAAAACCATTATAAGACATTCAAATAAAACAAGCCACCTATTTTATTTAGGCGTAATTTATTCTTACTAAAAAAGTAACTACTCCGCCTTGAAATCAATTTCAAGGCGGAGTGACAAAAGAACATCACAATGAAATATATCAAAGTCGGTGCTGCTGCCCTTAATCAAACTCCCCTTGACTGGAAAGGCAACAAAAAAAATATCAGCACTGCTATCGAAATGGCTCGTGCTGAAAATGTGAGCATTTTATGTCTTCCCGAACTTTGTATCAGTGGCTACGGTTGTGAAGATGCTTTTTTAGCCCCAGGCACTTTAGCACAATCGCGCAAAGTATTACAAGAAATAATACCTCAAACCAAAGATATCATTGTCGCAGTCGGATTGCCACTCTCATATCAAAATCGTATTTATAACACTGTTTGCCTCATCGTAAATACTCATATTGCTGGATTTGTCGCCAAACGATTTTTACCCAGTGATGGTATTCATTATGAACCGCGCTGGTTTCATCGCTGGCTTCAAGATGTATCAGTCGAGATAAAAATAGATGGGCAAACTTATCCAATGGGCGATATTTATTTTGACTGTGGAGGCGTGCGTATTGGTTTTGAAATTTGTGAAGAAGCATGGGTGGCTAATCGCCCTGGGATAAAATTAGCCGAAAAGGGCATAGATATTATTCTTAATCCAAGCGCAAGCCATTTTGCGTTTGATAAACATAGAATCCGTGAACGTTTTGTACTAGAAGGCTCACGGGCATTTAGCGTTAGCTACATTTATACGAATTTACTTGGCAATGAATCGGGGCGAACCATTTATGACGGTGATATCATGATTGCCACAAGAGGCGAATTATTAGCCAACAGTAAACGCTTTAGTTTCGCCGACTATCAACTCGTTAGCACATTAATTGATGTTGATTTAACCAGTTTATCACAAGCACGCACGAGCGATTGGATTCCCAAATTAGAAAGCGGTATTTATATTCCCTTCAACTATCCACAAATGCTTCCCTGCAAAAATAGAGTCACAATGCAATCATGGAAACATTGTCAAAATTTTTGGGAACAAAGTCCAACAATTAAAGAAGAAGAATTTACTCGCGCCGTTAGTTTAGGCTTATTTGACTATCTTCGCAAAAGCCATTCTCAAGGATTTGTTCTCTCTCTCAGTGGCGGAGCAGATTCTTCAGCAATCGCCTGTCTAATCCGTTTAATGGTTGAATTAGGCAGCACTGAACTCGGTATGGCTAACTTTTGTGCAAAAATCGGTTATGAATTTTTACCCACAATAACAATAACCAGTCTCGTAAAACAATTATTGCTCTGCGTATATCAAGCCACTGAAAATTCAGGCGAAATAACAAAAAATGCGGCAGAAACACTGGCACAAAGTATTGGGGCAGACTATCTGGAATTAAACATTGATAAAGTGGTTAAAGGCTATATTGGTATTATCTCCCATGCCATTGGACAAGAACTCAATTGGGAAGAACATGATATTGCTTTACAAAACATTCAAGCGCGTGTTCGTTCCCCAAGCGTCTGGCTGCTTGCTAATCTTCGCAATGCTTTATTATTGGCAACCAGCAACCGTTCCGAAGCCGCATTAGGTTATGCAACGATGGATGGCGATACCAGTGGAGGGTTAAGTCCCTTAGCGGGCATAGATAAAGACTTTTTACGGCAATGGCTCCGTTGGTTAGAACATGAAGGTTCTGTGCAATTCGCACAGATTCCCGCCCTTGCCCTGGTTAATCAACAAGCTCCCACCGCTGAATTGCGCCCCAAGGAGATGGCACAAACAGACGAAGCAGATTTAATGCCCTACTCCTTACTCAATGTCATTGAAAAAGCCGCAATTCGTGATCGCCAAACACCCAAAGAGATATTTTGCCTACTGCGTATTCAATTCAGAGAATATGATGAAAAGCAACTATTAATTTGGATTGAACGATTTTTCAACCTGTGGACACGCAACCAATGGAAACGTGAACGCTTTGCACCCAGTTTTCATTTAGACGATGAAAGCCTTGATCCAAAAACCTGGTGTCGTTTCCCAATACTATCGGGAGGCTATGCTGAAGAATTAGCGGAATTAATGGTGAATGAGTTTAATGATGAATGATGAATGGTTAATGATTAATGGTTAATGATTAATGGTTAATTGTTAATTGTTAATTAAATCAATCGTTTAAATAGAAATTTTCAGAATTATTTTTTAATCCTTTAATCCTTATTCATCATTCACCATTCACCATTAACAATTCACCATTAACAATTTACCATTGCTATATTAAATTTTGGGGAAGAAATGAAATGTTTCAATTAACTTTACAAATTACCGATGAAACAATCGAACAAAGCTTATTTCGTTTAGCACAAAAGCAAAGTAAAGAAGTTTCAGAAGTGATTATGATGGCTATTCAAGATTTTATCACTCACAATGAACCACTGAGTTATAAAAAATTAGATCCGTTAGTCCATTCAACCGTAATTAACTATCAGGTGACAGACGAAAATTTGGATGAGGTAAAACCGTTTTCCGATGTAAACGATGCCGCTCAGTATGTCCAAACATTACGTCAAAAAACTTGGAATCAAAACGCATGATCCAACTCATCTTATGTGATACTTGTGTTGTTATTGATTTTATTAATCAAAACAGTGAAAACTTGGTGAGACTGAAAGAGCAAGGCAATATAATACCTTGTATCAATTCCGTTATTGAAATGGAACTCATACAAGGAGCCCATAATAAACGGGAAATGCAAAAAATTATCAGAAATATTAATGGTTTTAGACGTTTAGAAATTAACCAAAATATTTTAGATTTAGCCACGCAATTGCTGACTCAATATTTACTTTCTCATCATTTACAGTTACCTGACGCGATTATTGCCGCTTGTGCTTTAATATACGATATTCCAATATTGACAGACAATATTAAGCATTTTAAGTATTTGCCAAATATTAAACTTTATCAAGATGTTAACAGGATTTAGCTATGTCAGTCGCTTGTGGTTCATTAAACTGCCGCAATAGCAGAAGCATCCAATAGCTTCTTGTTGAAATAACGCATAAACCTTTTGATATTGTTCCAGGTGAGCAAGCGAATCAAAAAATTGTATCAACAACCCGCCGTTTTTTCATTTAACAAGCCTTCCGGCTGAATAATTAGCGGAATTAATGATGAATGGTGAATGGTTTCGAGGTTTGAGTTTTTTGAAGAAAAACTCAAGTCGAGGCTAACGTTTTTTTAAAGAAAAAACGTT
>JAOZSV010000324.1 GCA_029939505.1 Thiotrichaceae bacterium
GATTCGAGGTTTGAGTTTTTCTTCAAAAAACTCAAACCTCGAATGGACTCCAAAACACGTCCAAATCGAAAGGTTTGGACTCCAAAAAGTGCTAAAACTTGTGCTTCGGTACTTACTTATGCACAGGTACTTATTATAATAAGAAAATCAGGAGTTTAGCACCAGAGCCAATGGCAAGGCGTTGAAGGTGCTACGTTGTTCAGTTATGAGGATTTGGATTTTTTCTCAGATTCCAAATTCGTCAAGTAACAACACCGAATTTTGGGTGGTAGGGCTTGGTAGGGCTGAACAATGTTATTGAGGAAAATTGAGAAGGCCAAACTCAATTACTAGGTTAATTTGCTATAGCAAATTATTTTTTAGACCAACTGCATTAATAAGGTGAATAAAAATGATGAATGCAATACTCAAAAAACGGGTTCCTGCTACCAGGCGGAACAGAAATCTGGGGCTTTCGTCCCTGCGATGGCGAGACAAGGGGGTTCAAAGGGCCACTTTTGGACATTCTTTCTTATTACTACTCGGCGTGGTTTTAAGTTTGACTTGGTTCCCTAATGTCCAGGCAGCGACAGACTGTGCCGCGGTCACTGAAATTCCACAACTGGAGTGTGAGGCATTGGTTGCACTTTATAACAGTACTGATGGCCCAAATTGGAAGCATAGTGACAACTGGAATGTGACGAATACGCCGTGCAGTTGGACGGACGTAACCTGTGTTGATGGGCATGTAAGAACACTCTGGTTGAGCAACAACCAACTGAGCGGTTCTATCCCTAGCGAGTTGGGAAATTTGAGTCAGTTGACATTACTCAGGCTGGAAAACAACCAACTGAGCGGTTCTATCCCTAGCGAGTTGGAAAATTTGAGGTTGACAATACTCTATTTGTACAATAACCAACTGAGCGGTTCTATCCCGAGCGAGTTGGGAAATTTGAGCCAGTTGAGAAACCTCAGTTTTGACGGCAACCAACTGAGTGGTTCTATCCCGAGCGAGTTGGGAAATTTGAGCCGCTTGTCGACGCTCTATTTGAATCACAACCAACTGAGCGGTGAAATTCCGAGCGAGTTGGGAAATTTGAGCCAGTTGTATCGGCTCTCTTTGTACAGCAACCAACTGAGTGGTTCTATCCCGAGCGAGTTGGGAAATTTGACCCAGTTGAGATACCTCTATTTGTCAGGCAACGAACTGAGCGGTGAAATTCCGAGTTGGTTGGGAGATTTGAGCCAGTTGACAGAACTCCGTTTGAACAACAACCAACTGAGCGGTGAAATTCCGTCCTCTCTGAGTAATTTAAGTAGTTTGGTGAAGAAAAGTAATACTGGTTATCCTTATTCTGACGGACTAAACTTAGGTTACAACCACTTAACCGCTTCCGATATAGGGCTCCTCAGTTTTCTTGACATTAAAGACCCTGATTGGGCTGAGACTCAAACAAAATTAATGTTACTCACCGGATGTTCTGATGGGGGAAGTATTAGTATCAATCCAACAACGACTGATTTTGGGAGTGAAGCGGTTGGCGATTCTCTTTCCTTAATGATTAATATCCGAACTCAGAACTGTGGGGATGTTCAGATAGAGACGATTGAGTTCACCGGAAGTCATGCCTCTGAATTTACTTATGATGATAAAGAGTGCTACCAAGGTGAATGGCAAGGCGAAACTTTCTCTTCTTGCGAATTCCGCATTGTCTTTTCACCGAGCTCAGCAGGTACAAAGGATGCCAGTCTAAACTTTACATTCAATGATACCAATGTACAACAAACCTCTCCCATACCGTTAGTGGCAGAAGCAATTGATTCGGCACTACCGAACCTGACTGTTGATCCAAGTACCCATGACTTCGGTACGGTGACTATTGGTAGAGGCCCCTTTGAGGCTCAAACATTTACCGTAGAAAATACCGGTAATGTCAATCTGAAGTTCGATACGATGGCTTTAACCGGGGCAGATGCGTCTGAATTTTCATTCTACGGTGGCTGTTCCTCTCAAACATTTTTGCGGCCATCAGAGCAATGTCAATTTTCTGCACAGTTAATGCCTACCTCACTAGGTAACAAGCAAGCCAATTTAAACTTAGATTTTGGTACTGTTACAAAAGATATTACATTGACTGGAACGGTGACTGAACCAGCAGATTGTTCAGAAGCGAATATCACAATGGTTTCAGTCAGTGAAGATTCTTGGGACTCCCCCGATACTTGGAACACTGGCACGATACCAACGGCAAGCGATGTGGTGCAAATTCAACATACCATCACTGGCATCGCCTTTGCTCAAGTTAAAACACTCTGTATTGAAGAAGGGGGTAGCTTAGTCAGTTTGGATAGTACGACTTTGGAGATTCAAGCGACTGATTACATTCAAAATAAAGGTTCTATCCTTGGTAAAGACGGTACCAGCGAAACTGCTCCCTGTTCAAGCAAAGAAGAGGTCGGTACTGAATCATGTGCTTATCAGGGTGCGAGTGTTATTCTAAAAGTGGGTACACGTTTTAAGAAAAGAGATAAACTTAGCGATTGGTGGTGGTACGGTTCAGGTGGCCCGATTCTAAATACTGGCACAATCAAAGCCGGCAATGGTGGGGACGGTTCTCAGTATGCCGCACCGGGCGGTAATGCCATTGTCCTTGGACGTGACACCACGAATACGGGCATTATTCAAGCGGGTAACGGTGGCAATCTCACTGGTACGAGTAGCGGTGAAGCGGGTAAAGGTGGTTTGACCCAAATCTGGGGAAAATTAGGCGGACCAGGTCATCTTTATAATCAATATGGTGCTCAAGCACTGGCGGGTGATGGTGGTAACTGCAACACGACAACACAAACTGGCGGTCGAGGGGGTAATCTCTGGTTAGTGTCCTTACCCAATGTCCATCTGAGTGGTGGACAACATAAAGCGGGTATGGGTGGTACTAACTGTGGCACTAATGGCGAAGATGGTTGGGTGAGAATTGAACCCAGTGTCATTGATTTATCAGGTGCGAACACGGTAGTGAGTGGTGGCAATATTGCTATCTATGGTGGTAACGACTGGACATTAGACTTGAGCAATCTCAGTGGTACCGTGATTAATGCGACGGGTGACATCACGCTGGCAGTTGGTGAAGGCGGTACCATTAATATGAAAGGCAGTACCGGCTCAATTTTGCAAGCAGGGGGCCAAGTACAAATTTTTGCCGACAATCTCGTGTTGGATGAAAATGTCGCCCTATCTGATTTAGTCCAAGCCAGTGAGATTGTCGTTGGTCCGAGCAAACTTTTGCGTGAAGTTTCTCTTGCCAGCCCTGGTAAATTATCGGCTGAAGCAGAAATCACTTTGCCAGTGAACTTAATCCTGTCCAACAATGGACCAGAAGCAGATACTTATACACTCAACGTGACTGATTCAGCGGGTTGGACTTTGGGCCAATTACCTTCTACCATTGAAGTCAAAGAACTGGATACCGTAGAATTGGTGTTAAATGTCACACTACCTACCACACGCGGGGCAACGGATGTGATTACGGTAACCGCTACCTCACAGGCCGATTCAGAAGTCAAGGCCAGTACCGAAGTGCAAGTCGCTGTGGTTCGGGAAAATATCATAACTCCACCGACATCCCCCACCAGTTTAACGGCTACCGCTGTTTCACAATCCCAAATTGACTTGTCATGGACTGATAACAGCAATGATGAAACGGGTTTTGAAGTGGAACGCGACGGGAGTTTAATCACAACCACAGCCGCTAATGCGACCAGTTACAGTGACAGCGGTTTATCCTGTGGCACGACCTACAGTTATTCCGTCAAAGCGACAAATGCCAATGGCGTTTCGGTGGCAGTGACGGCAAGTGTGACAACACAAGCGTGTCCACCGCCGAGTGACAGTGGTACGACGACTCCAGCGAGCGACAGTGGTACGACGACTCCACCAAGCGACAGTGGTACAACAACTCCACCGCCGAGCGACAGTGGTACGACGACTCCACCACCAAGTGACAGTGGTACGACGACTCCACCAAGTGACAGTGGTACGACGACTCCACCGCCAAGTGACAGTGGTACAACAACTCCACCGCCGAGCGGTAGTACGTCAGGTATTCCTACCTGCCCAACTACTGGCGTGATTAAGGGGATGTGTAGTAATCGTGGGCAAGTTCTAACGGATACCACCATTGGACCAAAGGCGAGTATTGCGGGAGGAGAACTAGCTGGCACTATTAACAACCAAGGCAGGATATCCCAAGTCACGATTCTGTCCGGGGCGGTGATAAGCGGTGGCAAATTCACAGGTTCTATCAAGAATAACGGCACACTCGCTAACATTGAGTTTGTCGGCGGTTCGGTGACAGGCGGTGAGTTATTCGGCAATATCACCAATAATAGTAAAGTCGGTGGTGTATTCATCAATGTGCGCCTCGCAGCAAACAGTAGTATTGATGGTGGTGCTGTGCAAGGTGAAATCCGCGGTGATCCTGAAGGCCCTGCCCTTTTGAAGAATTTGAAAGTCAAAAAGGGAAGCCGATTGACAAACGTGATCATTGGTGAAAACGTCGAATTG
>JAOZSV010000472.1 GCA_029939505.1 Thiotrichaceae bacterium
TCTAAAGGTTTGGACTCCAAAAAACGCCCAAATCTAAAGGTTTGGACTCCAAAAAACCGCCCAAAGCTGAAGCGTTGAACGGGAAAAACCGCCCAAATCTAAAGGTTTGGACTCCAAAAAACCGCCCAAAGCTGAAGCGTTGAACGGAAAAAATCGCCCAAATCTAAAGGTTTGGACTCCAAAAAACCGCCCAAATCTAAAGCGTTGAACTCCAAATAATTCGCCTTAAAAATTTACAGAGGTTCGCTGATGATAATCTTAGGCTTTTTTTTAGGTTGAAATTGCACACGTTCAGCCATTGCGGGATTGAGATACACCGTTCCCGCCTCATCGACTAACATCACATATTTAATTCCCATTTGCTGTGCAATTTTATGCCAATCTTGTAATCCAGCGACAGTTAAAGCCGTTGAAGCGGCATCAGCAAGTGCCCCATTTTGACTGATAATTGTCACAGATGTAAAGCCCTTAACAGGTATTCCATTGCGTGGATCGATAATATGTGAATAACGCTTTCCTTTATATTCACGAAAACGCTCGTAGTTACCAGAAGTCATCACACTTTCTTCTCCGCGCAGTGCGACTGCTGCCAAAATATCTTCGCCGTTAGGATGACGAATGCCTATTAACCAGGGTTTATCTCCCTTCTGCCCAGTCGCTTTCAGATTGCCGCCTGCATTAACAATGGCGTTATGTATGCCGAGTTGGTGTAACTTTTTAATGGCTAAGTCGGCAGCGTAGCCCTTAGCAAAGGCACCAAAATCTAATTGCACTGCCCGATTGTTGGAAAAAACAAGGTTGCCCTGTATCTTAATATCATCCATGCTGGGAGCCAGCGCGACTAATTCAGCAATTTTATCCGGTGGCGGATATTGATAAGTGCTTGATAAATCATCGTTATGGAATCCCCATAACTGGATCAATTGCCCCACAGCGGGATTAAATAAGCCATTACTTTGATGAAAAAAAAGGATTGCCTGCTCTAGCACGGGCAGTAATGAAAGTTCTGTGACAGTCCATGCTTGCCCAGCGGCGATAGCTTGGTTTAAATCAGTTAATGCGCCTGGTTTCCAAGCATGAAAATGGTTATGTATGGCTTTAAAATCGTTGATGATAGCGTCAACCGCTTCACTCGCTTGTTTCTCTGGCACATCCCAAATACTTATGCCAACCAGGGTGCCAAAGATATAAAATTGCTGTTGATAGAGTTGATCGGATTGATCGGGTTGTTTACTGCATCCTGTGAAGAGTAATCCTATGAAGAAGATTGTTATGTAAGTACGCATTTTTCTGTCCATCATTTTAAAATATTTTTTTAGCAGATAGTAACTACTCAGGGCAACCACAAGGGATTGCCCCTACGACATAATCAGGGCAACC
>JAOZSV010000015.1 GCA_029939505.1 Thiotrichaceae bacterium
AAATCGGTGGAATTTAGGTGGTATTCAAATTGGAAGAACCCCGCGTAACATCAGTAGTTAAGTAGGTCGGGTTAGATTTTTTTGCACCGCAAAGTAACCCGACACAGTTAAGTCGGGTTAGGTAAATGTCGGGTTACGTTATCAAGCGTCGCTTGATAAGCTAACCCGACCTACCTTGAAATCAATTTTAAACTTCGCCATAATGTAATTCTTTTTTCACCCACCGCTGTACTAATGCTTTACAGGGTTCTGGATAGGTTTTAAATAAGATTTTGCCCGCATCAACAATATCATCTAATAAAGTTCTATCCCGTTGTAAATCAGCGACTTTGAAATTCAGAACCCCTTTTTGGCGGGTTCCCAATACCTCACCCGGTCCGCGTATATCTAAATCGCGTTGGGCAATCGCAAAACCATCGTGAGTGTCGCGTATGATCGCCAGACGGGATTTAGCTATTTCAGATAAAGGCGGTTGGTACAACAACACGCAATAACTTTGTAACGCGCCCCTGCCGACACGCCCCCGTAATTGATGCAATTGAGCTAAACCAAGCCGTTCAGCATTTTCAATAATCATCAAACTCGCATTAGGCACATCGACTCCAACTTCAATCACCGTTGTTGCGACGAGTAAATCCAATTCCCTTGCCTTAAAATTTCTCATAACCTCTTCTTTTTCCTTGGCTTTTATACGTCCATGTACCAAACCAACTTGTATTTCAGGCAAGGCTTTTCGCAATTGTTCAGCCGTTTCTTCTGCCGCCTGAAATTGCAAAACTTCAGATTCTTCTATTAAAGTACAAACCCAATAAGCTTGGCGTTCCTCATTTTGACAAACATGCTTAATTCGTGCAGTGATTTCATCACGGCGCGTATTGGGAATAACAACGGTGGTAACGGGAGTACGCCCTGGCGGCAATTCATCAATAATAGAAATCTCTAAATCGGCATAAGCCGTCATTGCTAAAGTACGGGGAATCGGTGTCGCCGTCATAATGAGTTGATGGGGATAAAGTCCATCTTGACTGCCCTTCTGACGCAAACTTAAACGTTGATGTACGCCAAAACGGTGTTGTTCATCAACGATCACTAGCCCTAATTTCGCGAAAGCCACCTTTTTTTGAAAGAGGGCATGAGTTCCTATGATTAAGGATGCTTGCCCGGATGCGATTTTATCTAAAGCCACTTCCCGTTTTTTCTTCGTTAAGCTGCCAGTTAACCAAGTGAGTTCAATGTTCAAAGGTTCTAGCCATTGCGTAAAAACGTGCTTATGTTGTTCCGAGAGTAATTCAGTGGGAGCCATGACAGCCACTTGATAACCCGATTCAATCGCTTGCAAGGCACCCAAGGCTGCGACAATGGTTTTACCAGAACCCACATCTCCTTGCAAAAGCCGCTGCATCGGGTGCTGGGTGCGTAAATCCTCAGCAATTTCAACCGTCACCCGTTCTTGGGCGCAAGTGAGTTTAAAGGGCAATTGTGCCAATAATTTTTGGCACAATTCTCCGGCATTATCTAAACAAGGTGCATTGCGATTGCGATTACTGGCATGTAGTGCATATAAACTCAGGTGATGAGCCAATAATTCTTCAAAAGCCAACCGTCGCTGTGCGGGATGTTTATTGTCTTGCAATGCTTTGATAGAAACATTGGGCGGTGGATGATGTAAAAGATGTACAGCGTCTTTTAAAAGGCATAAATTAAATTTTTTTCTGACGGTATCGGGAATATAATCAATAATGTCTTGTTTTTCAAAGATTTGTGCAATCAGCGTGTGAAAAATTGATTGATCCAATTGCCTCGTGCTGGGATATATCGGAGTGAGATGTTTCTCTAAAAGAGCTGTAGAGTTATTAGCATCAATACATTCATATTGTGGATGCACAAATTCTAAACAATGATAACCCTGGCGCACTTCACCAAAACAACGTAGGCGGATTCCTGGTTTTAAATTATCTCGTTGCGATGGGTAAAAGTGAAAAAATCGTAGCATGATTTCGCCCGTATCATCAGTGAGCATACAAACGAGGGAACGTTTTTTACCGAATTTGACTTCGGATTCTTGGATAGTGCCTTCAATTAATACACTATCTCCTACTTTTAATTTGGCTAATGGCTTAATTTGTGTATGATCTTCGTAGCGTAAGGGCAGGTGAAATAGCATATCTTCCACAGTATGTATATCAATACGCGCCAATTGTTCAGCGATCTTTTCGCTGATGCCATGCAAAGTTGTTATCGGTGTAGTCATCGGGCTATCTAGGAGTACAACAATTTGGAGTTCAAAGCTGAAGCTTTGGATTTGGAGTGGGGTGTTAAATTTGAGGTGATTTAGCTGAGAAATTTTCACCCCTTTCTTGTTTGAATCAGAATTTTCAGAATTTGAGAATTTTCAGAATTAAACCTAAAATTATTATAGTAGGTGAAAGCATAAACGCTTATGCCGATTTTTCAATAAAAACAAATTAAATCAATAAGTTATTATTAATAATAACAAAATTTAAGTATTTATTAAGTATTTATTCTGAAAATTCTCAAATTCTGAAAATTCTGATTCAAACAAGAAAAGGGTGAAAATTCAAGAAAAGGGTGAAAATTTCTCCGCAGAGCTTTGGCTCAAATCTTACTTCTTTCCAATCGTCGATAAGTAATTGCTTCTGTTAAATGTGAAGTTCGAATATTTTCGGTATCAGACAAATCTGCAATTGTCCGTGCCACCTTTAAAATCCGATACCATGCTCGCGCTGACAAACCCAATTGTTCAATCGCTGTGTCAAGTAAACGTTCATCATTTTCATTTAAAGCACAAAATTGCTCAATTTCTCGATTACCTAACAAATTATTTGCCTTGCCGCAGCGTTTTAATTGTATTTCTCTTGCAGCGATGACGCGGGCGCGAACATCCGCACTACTTTCTCTCGCCGTATCTTGACGTAACTCGGAACGAGGCTGATTTGGCACTTCTATATGTAAATCAATTCGATCTAACAAGGGACCAGAAATTTTCCCACGATAACGCCTGATTTGTGGTGGACTACATTGACAACGATTACTTGGATCACCCAGGTAGCCACAAGGACAAGGATTCATCGCCGCAATCAGTTGAAAATTCGCCGGAAATTCAGCCTGTTGAGCAGCGCGGGAAATGATGATATGCCCTGATTCCAGCGGTTCACGCAAAACTTCTAAAACTCGTTTTTCAAATTCGGGCAATTCATCTAAAAATAATATGCCATTATGTGCTAATGAAATTTCACCAGGGCGTGGATGGCTACCACCGCCCACTAAGGCAACGCCAGATGCGGTATGATGGGGCGCACGAAAAGGGCGAATGTTCCAGATACTGGCATCAAAACCACCCACCGCAATGGAAGCAATTGTCGCCGTTTCTAATGCATCGCTCTCCTTCATCGGAGGCAAAATCCCTGGCATACGACTGGCTAACATGGTTTTACCCGTGCCAGGTGGACCTAACATTAATAGATTATGCCCTCCCGCCGCCGCCACTTCTAAAGCGCGTTTCGCATGATGTTGACCTCGGACATCGCTTAAATCGCCTATATGGGTAGTGGCAGGCTCTGGGGGATGTTCCGTGCAATGGGGCGTAATTAGCGTGGTTTCCTGTAAATGGGCGCAAATATCAAGTAGATTTTTGATAGGCAGAACGGATACACCGCTAACCATAGCCGCCTCAGTGGCATTCTCATAAGGGACAACGACTTGCCGCTTTGCATTACGCGCTTCCAAAGCCATTGGTAAAACGCCGCGTACTGTACGCAAATCACCATTTAAAGCCAATTCGCCAATAAATTCATATTGCGACAAACCATCTGTTGGAATTTGTTGAGAAGCCGCAAGTATGCCCAAAGCAATAGCGAGATCAAAACGTCCCCCTTCTTTGGGCAAGTCGGCGGGGGCTAAATTAATCGTGACGCGCTGAAGCGGAAATTCAAATTGGCTATTAAGTAAAGCACTGCGAACCCGAACTTGGCTTTCTTTAACCGCCGCTTCTGGTAATCCAACGATGGTTAAACGGGGCAAGCCATTGGTCAAATGGACTTCAATCGTAACTGGGAGTGCTTGAATACCAACTTGAGCGCGACTATAAACGATGGCTAGAGAAGACAGGGGATTTACTCTTCTATTTGGTTAGATTGATTGGATGAATGTTGAGCCATTTGGGCTTCAAGTGTCTCTAAACGGACGAGAGTACGCTCTAGTAAAGCACTTTGTAACTCAAATTCTTCTCGTGTCACTAAATTCATTTTGCGTAGAGCAGCATCTAGGGCAACTCGTAAATTTTTTTCTAAGTCCTTATGAAAACTAAAAAGACTTTTTGGCACTGTTTCTGTAAATGATTTAAAAAAACCATCAATATGGGTAGTTGTATTCATATTTTGAATTTCTCCGTAAGAAATCCGATTTTTGAAAAAAATCGGATTTCTAAATCTAAACTCGAAAAAGCGAGTTTTGCAAGAGGCTTCTAGCATCAGTAATATTTTACATCCATTCTAACCTGTTCACGCCCTTGTGCAATACGCCTTTGATTAACATCGCGTAGCGAATGGGCGCAACCACAATATTCTTGTTGATAAAAACCTTCCTGTTTAGCCATTTCTACCATACGTTGTGAGCCACCTTTTTTGCGCCAATTATATGCCCAATAGGTTAAATCAGGATAACGTTCAGCGGCGCGATTGCCGGATTTATTGACTTGTTCCATATCCTTCCAGCGGGAGATGCCCATTGAACTGGTGAACGCTTTAAAACTATTTTCGTGTGCGTATAAGGCGGCGCGTTCAAAACGCATATCAAAGCATATTGTACACCGATGCCCCCGCTCAGGCTCATTAGCCATATTTTTAGTACGTGATAACCATTTATCATTATCATAATCGGCATCAATAAAGGGAATACCCTGTTTTTCAGCAAAACGTTTATTTTCTTTTTTGCGAATTTCGTATTCTTCATAAGGGTGAATATTAGGATTATAGAAAAAAATAGTATAACCTATTCCTGAAATGGTTAATGTTTCCATGATTTCCCCTGAGCAAGGGGCGCAACAAGAATGTAATAAAATACGTCTTTCACCGTTAGGTGGCGATAGAATAGGATGTTCTGACATTTATATTCTCAATTTCAAGGCTCAAAGCTAAAGTCTGTTAAAACAGACTTAGTAACTACTCAGGGCAACCATAAAGGATTCGAGGTTAAAGTTTTTTCTTTAAAAAAACTTTAACCTCGAATGCCCCTACAACAATATTCTGACAGAAAGGATTGCCCCTACAACATTTCAGCCTAAAGTTTTCTTCAAAAAACTTTAGGCTGAAATATTCTTATGTCGAGTGACGAAAATATTCTGATGTAATGTCCATCCTGAAACGGCTTTTAAAATCCCAAAGCTGAAGCGTTGAACTCCAAACAAACAATGGGCATCTTGAAGTCCAACGCTTTAGCTTTGGAGATGTTTCCGGATGGACACTATGTAGAGGCAATCCCTTGTTTCTCGTTCCCTTCGAGGCTAACGTTTTTTCTTTAAAAAAACGTTAGCCTCGAACTCCGTTTGGGAATGCCTTTCGTGACGCTCTGCGTCACTCATCATTTCTGTTCTTAAGAACGCAGAGCGTTACCGGTAGGCAAAGTCACACTCCTACAATTAATTAAAGAATTTATCAATTTCAATCACAAGTTCTTTGAGTTTAACAATTTGATTTTTAAGATTAATGTAAATATTGGCATAATCAAGACATTCAATTGTTCTTTCCCGATGCTCCCGTTTTTTACTGTAGGATTTACCGACAATTTGATATAGTTTTTTCAAGTCTTCCGCTGGTTCAAATCTTAAAGTTAAATCATCACTGTAAGGATTAAATCCAAGATTATCAATTTCGGAAAGAATTTGAGTTTTGGTTAATTTTGCATCAATACAAGCATAATGATTTATCTCAGCTAAAAACCAAGTTTCAATTTCCATTACTGCGATCACAATATGGGTTGGTAAAGGAGAACAATGTTTTTCAACCACTTTAGAAGCTAATTCTAACTTTGGCAAATCAGTTAAACTCATTTTCCGACCATTTTGTTCACCGCGTAAATCTCTTAACCCAATAATTTGATTGAAACCTTGTGCTTTAAGCGTTGGTAATTTTCTTTTAATGTCATGATTAACTTGATTATCTGTACCACTAACATAAATAAGAGCATAATACTTTTCATCAGTTATAGAAGACTTTGCTAATAGCTGATCCCGCCTGTTTGTTTTTTTACCACCAAAACATTTGTAAGAATCGATGGAGATATTTTTTTGTCCAATAACTTCTTTTAGAAATTTGCTCACAAATTCAAGTTCTGTTTCTCCTTCAACAAAAATGGCGATTTTTTTCATTAGATAACATCTTTTACATAATCTTCAAAACCATGAATAAAAAATTCAGAGGTATAAAAATCAAAATTATTTAATCCCGTAAATGCAAAATCATCAAAGTTTTGCTTTGCATTTCTATCATTGTAAAAAATTGATTTGTTTTCAAGTCGTTGAATAACATGCCAATATTCAAATGGAATCTTATCCATAACAAATTGATCATTCGTTGTCATAATGACTTGCACAGAAGAGTTTTTGACTTTCTCAATAATCAAATCAATTAAGGCTTTTGATCTTTCATAATCTAAACCTTCACCAATATCATCAATCAGGATGCAACTTGGAATTTGGGCTAAAAGAGAATAATTCAGTTGAATTAATAATGATAAGGCTCTAAACATGCCTTGTGACATATCTAATTGGTTGGTTACATCCTTTAATTCTGTCTCTTGAACATTTAAAACCAAACCAAATAGTTTAGATTGCAATACTAAAGGTTTAATATCTATACTAGATATTGAATAACCGATTTTATCCATATCATCAATAATGCAATGAATGAATTTTTTACCTAGATTATTCTGACCTTTTATAAAAATTTTGCAAACATCATTCCCATCTTTTAAATCCACTTTTTCTGAAAGGACTCTATTAGCATCTGTAATAGCGAAATATTTACCCAGTTTATCCCCAAATTTATAATGAGTGAGATTTTTTCCCCATATTTCAAGGCTTTCAAAAAACGGTTGTTGCTTTGAATCTCGTCTTGATAAAGCTAACACATCCTCATCAGTCTCGAAAGAGAGATTTTTACCAATTTCTTCGTAAAATAACTCGCCTTTAGCCCGATTCAACTTTTCAATTCCATTAATTTTGAGTGTTTCTTGAATAACTCTACTGTTTTCAAAATCCAAAAAATACTCTACTTTGTCATTTCCATTTTCAAACCGAAGTTCATAAGTGGAAGTCGCATAAATTAATTCCGAGAGCTTAGTATCTCCAGCTAATAAATCAGCAATTTCACGGATAATTTCTATGGTATTAGTTTTTCCAGAAGCGTTTCTGCCCACAATCAAATTAATTTGGTTTAAATCCAACCATTCATTATCGACTGGATTACTTCTAATACTCCATTCATTTTTTTCACCTTTATTTTTACAATATTTAATTGCTTTTAAAATCATTTTAAGTCTCCAAATTCACATAGTGTTTATGAACAATAAAAATTTCAATTTTATCAATGACATCAGATAGAAAATCCAGTGTTTCATCCTTAAAGTTTTCTAATTCTCCGACTGTAAATTCTCTTCCTATTTGAGAAAAAGTAAAATCTCCATGAGCCAAGTGATTTCGCTTATTTTTTATCGTCACCAAATTTCTGCCATTGGATTCGAGGTTTTAGTTTTTTGAAGAAAAACTAAAACCTCGAATGCTTTTGAAAACCATATTGTTTTGCAAGTTCCCTTATTTTTTGTGCATCAAGATTACCGGAAAAATCTAATTTATCTTTAGAAAGAAGAATAGTCTCTTTTGTTAAAATTGATTCAGTAATATCGAATACACATTTATTTAAAACTTTTTGTGTCAAATTATTCAGATGAGGGCTACTTTGTTCAATCCAAATTTTTTTCAGATTTTCCGAAAGTTGCTCAAAAGTAATTTCTTCATTTTCAATGACATCATAAATTTCTAAAATGGCATTTCTTAGTGTTGCTTCAATCAAATTGTATAGTAAAAGAAAACCATTAGAAATGAGTATATTTTCAATATTTTTAGAGATATCCGATAATTTATCCTCGACAAAATCTTGATGTTTTTTATACTTCAAAAGGGTATTTTCTTCATCAGTTAAAATGGCAAGAAAAGAAAAATAGCCTTCAATTTCGTCTTTTCTTTCCTTAAAATCACGTCTGACACTATCCATAGTTTAAAGCATCTTAAAGGGTTGAATAAGAACTTTTTCTAAGTTCACTATGAGTTAAATGTTCACTACTGGTATTTATCCGACTAAATATATCTTTCCTAATTGCAATATCAGCCTTACTTAATACAATTACTCGGAAATCTCTATTTTCAATAAAACGTTGCCATCGTTTTGGTAAATCGGAAAATTTAGATTCTTTAATATTGCTCAATATCTTTAAATCAATAAGAACCAAATCATTCTTACAAAATTCAACTAATGTTTGTATTCTTTGTGAACCATCAATAATTTCTAATCGACCATTTTCGTCTTCAGAAACTAAAAAAGGGGTTAAAGGAGCACCCAATAAAACTGATTCAATAAATCTTGATTGTCTATCTTGCTTCCAAACAAAATTCCTCTGATAACTTGGAATATATAGTGTTGCTTCAGGATCCTTCTCTTTGCCAAATTTTGTTCTAATAACTTCAAGCGGATAATCTTTAGTACGATAATCATAAGATATTGATTTATCTGCAATTTATTTCCCAATATCAGCTAATTCTTGTTCAGAAAATTGACTTTTTGCCATAATGACTTTCTTTTAAATGTTTGAGGATACTTAGCCCTATTATTTCACCAAGTTGAGGAGGAATTGTTATTTACTCTTATGAACATTAAGTTTCATTGAACTTTCGATAGGCGGAAGGTTTAATGTATTGCCCAATGTTTTGTAGTATTTCTTTTAAATAGGAGTTCTATGATCAATTCCGGTGTTAATTCTCTCAAATACGTCTCGTCTGACTTTTGCATCTACCTTTTCTGTCAGTCCAATCATTCTTAATGTTTTTCTCTTGAATCGTCGTTGGCGAGACAAAATTAAATCATTATAAGTATGCGAATTAAGAGTTAAAAGCCAATAAAAACATAGCTACGAGTCTGCCGAAGATATGCACCATTAGACCTTTAGAAGAACGAACTTTAGAAGCGACTTGAATGTGAGTTTTTTCTTGAATCCAATTGAAAAGAGATTCAATGGATTGACGAACTCGACTAACAATGCGAATTAAGAGTTAAAATTTTGGTGTTATTTTGAAGTCCAACGCTTTAGCTTTGGAATAGGAGTCCAACGCTTTAGCTTTGGGTGTTTCTTGGAGTCCAACGCTTTAGCTTTGGGTGTTTTTGAGGCTAAAGTTTTTTGAAGAAAAACTTTAGCCTCAAATGGACTCCAGAAAAAAACCAAACCCGCCTAGCTCACACGCGCAATCGTATCAGTCCGTTTAATTTTCTCTTGCAATTGCAAAATGCCATAAAGTAAAGCCTCTGGCGTGGGCGGACAACCGGGTATATAAATATCAACCGGGACAATCCGATCACAGCCACGCACTACAGAATAAGAGTAATGATAATAACCACCCCCATTCGCACAAGAACCCATTGAAATCACCCAGCGCGGATTGGGCATTTGATCATACACCTTACGCAGGGCAGGAGCCATCTTATTAGTCAAAGTCCCCGCGACGATCATCACATCAGATTGACGAGGGCTTGGTCTAAAAACAATGCCAAAGCGATCCAAATCATAACGCGATGCCCCCGCGTGCATCATTTCCACAGCACAACAAGCTAAACCAAAAGTCACTGGCCACATAGAACCTGTACGCGCCCAATTTATCAAGGCATCTGCCGATGTGGTGACAAAGCCTTTTTCCAGAATACCTTCTACTCCCATTCTAACGCCCCCTTTTTCCATTCATAAGCAAAACCAATCACCAAAATCGCTAAAAATATCATCATAGCGACAAACCCAAACAGTCCAATATCCTTGAACACCACTGCCCAGGGAAATAAAAATGCGATTTCAAGATCGAAGATAATAAACAAAATAGCAATTAAGTAATAACGCACATCAAATTTCATGCGTGCATCTTCAAAAGCCTCAAAACCACATTCATAAGGCGAATTTTTTTCTGGATCAGGTTGGCGCGTGCCTAGAAAAAAACCGAGTATAGGCATAATCAAGCCTATCGCCAAACCAATAATAATAAACAACAAGATAGGAAAATAATTTTCTAACATTGGATACCCTTTTTAGTTGTCCATGTTTTATTATACTAACTAATGGTGAATTATTAATGGTGAATTATTAATGGTGAATTATTAATTATTCAAACCATTCACCATTCGAGGTTTGAGTTTTTTAAAGAAAAACTCAAACCTCGAAACCATTCACCATTCACCATTCACCATTCACCATTCACCATTAATAATTAATCAATTATTAAAATAATTAGCTTTGAGAGGGATTTTTATGCCTTTTCTTATTTTACTACTATTATTACTCGCTATTATTTTTGTTCCCCAATTTTGGGCGAAACGAGTATTGACTAAATATAGTAAGCACCGCGAAGATTTTCCAGGCACAGGAGGAGAGTTTGCACAACATTTATTGAATGAATTCAATATGTCAAATGTCAAAGTTGAAGTCACTGAAACAGGTGATCATTATGATCCCAGAGAAAAAACAGTGCGCCTCAGCCAAGCCAACTGGGAAGGTCAATCATTGACAGCAATAGCAACCGCCGCACATGAAGTCGGACATGCCATCCAGGATAAGATAGGTTATCAACCTTTACAAGCCCGCACTCGATTAGTTCTCATTGCACAAGTCGCGGAAAAAATCGGAGCAGGTTTAATGGTAATGATACCTATAATCACGATTATAGCGCATCTTCCTGCGGCTGGCGTATTAATGTTTTTGGGCGGCATGGCGAGTTTAGGCGCGTCGGTGGTGGTTCATTTGATGACTTTGCCTGTTGAATGGGATGCCAGTTTCAAACGCGCCTTGCCGATTTTAGCGAAGGGCGAATATCTTTCTAATAAAGATCAAAGGGCAGCGCGAAAAATTCTGACGGCTTGCGCGTTGACTTATGTAGCAGGTTCATTGGCAAGTCTGCTAAATCTGTGGCGATGGATTGCTATTTTGAAACGGTGATTGTTTTAATTATTAATTATTAATTATTAATTATTAATGCGAATTTCCGTCAAAGAAATCCGATTTTTGAAAAAAATCGGATTTCTAAAATCCGCTTCAGCTTTGGGCGTTTTTCCGTCAAAGAAATCCGATTTTTTTGTTCTAAAATAGTATTTCTAAAATCAACATTTTTAAAATCAATCAAAAACGAATAGCGGAGCAGGTTCATACTATTTGATCCAAAAATCCTGTATAATGCAGCTTAAAAATTTTAAATGCGATATTTAATGAGGTTAATCAATGCGTCAATCACTGGTTGTTGGCAATTGGAAAATGAATGGTTCGATTCAAAGTAACCAATCATTACTTGATAGTCTGAAAGAAAACATTAAAAGCGTACAACATGCTCAAATTGGAATCTGCGCCCCCTTTGTGTATTTGCAACAAGTGAGCGAATTATTAAAAGGAACGCAGATTGCTTGGGGAGCGCAAAATATTTCTCACAAAGATTCTGGAGCCTTTACAGGGGAAGTCGCAGCTTCTATGTTGCTCGACTTTGATTGTAAATATGTGATTATAGGACATTCGGAGCGTCGCCATTTATATGGTGAAAGTGATCAACTTGTCGCAGAAAAATATGTTAAAGCACAATCTGTTGGTTTAATACCCATTTTATGTGTCGGTGAATTACTTGAACAACGTGAGGCGGGAGAAACTGAAAACGTCGTTGAACAACAATTAAATGCGATAATTAATTTACAAGGTGTTGCTTCTTTAAGCCAATCTGTGATAGCCTATGAACCCGTTTGGGCAATTGGCACTGGCAAAACGGCAACACCCCAACAAGCCCAAGACGTTCATGCCTTTATTCGCCAAAGAATTGCTGAACAAGATGCAGTGGTTGCAGAAAATGTGCAAATCCTGTATGGTGGCAGTGTCAATGGCAGCAATGCCGCCCAATTATTTTCTATGCCAGATATTGACGGGGGCTTGATTGGCGGCGCGTCATTGAAAGCCAATGAATTTTTAACCATTTCCCAAGCCGCCCAATAAGAAATTAAATTATGTTACAAGAAATACTTACAATTGCTCATGTTTTCCTTTGTGTTGGACTCATTGGACTCATATTAATCCAACATGGTAAAGGAGCAGATGCGGGTGCCGCCTTTGGTAGTGGCGCATCTGGCACTGTATTTGGTAGTCAAGGATCGTCTTCGTTTTTAACTCGTACCACAGGCATTTTAGCGACGATATTTTTTATAACGTGCCTCGCATTGGCTTATTTTTCTATACAACAGATAAAAACGCCTCAAAGTGTGGTTAAAGATGCACCAACGACTATAACGACTGAACCTGAGTTGCCCGCCGACACCAATAGCGAATTGCCACCTGTGGATGATGTACCTACGATACCAGTGGATAGTGAAGTGCCTTCAATTCCGTAGTAACTAAACCTGACAGGTTTTAAAAACCTGTCAGGTTTGAAGCACAAAAAAAATGGTTGACATTCCATACATTTTACTATAAAATTCGTTACCAGAATAGTTTGACACAATAATTTTTAGACCTCAATTTGGGGTATTGCCGATGTGGTGGAATTTGGTAGACACGCCGTCTTGAGGGGGCGGTGGCGTAAGCCGTGCCAGTTCGAGTCTGGCCATCGGCACCATTTTTTTTTGACTTGCTATCCCTCAATTTCTTCTTTACGCTAATCTTCAATTTCTATAGACCTCTTTATTTTGTAAATTATTGATTTAAAAAATAAAATTTAATTTAATAGAAAGGAGGTCTAATGTTCACCCATTTATTGAGAACCAAACTCAAAAAATGTTTTTTTTGCAAGAATTTCTTTCACCATTTGATTAGGAGAAATTTCATTATGAATAAGCCATTTCAATTTCCATTCAAAAAAACCGCCTTATCTGTTGCTATTTTAACTGCCTTAGGTTTAGGAGCTAACGTCAACTCAGAACCTTCTGCGACTTATACACCAATACTTAGTGATTCAACCAAGGCTGGAGAAATCCGTTTCGATAAAATGATGGTAGAGCTTTACAATCCACTAACAGATGATCCGACGGGGGAATACGCGATATTTGAAGCAGGGGGAAATCCTCTCGTTTTAGATGTACTCCCTGGTTATCAGGACACCCGTATTCCACCTTCAACAATCGCCGCCTTAAACGGAGCGGGTTTATTTGGAATCGCGTCATTATTTCCAGCTGCACCGACTCCTATTCCCACAATTGCGTTTACTCTCCCTGTGTGTTCTGCCGCACAACTTGGGGGTTCGATGGACATACAAAATGTAAACACAGGCGCAGCAATTAATGCAAACTTTGGAAGCATTGTAACTTACTCAGCAAAACAAGAAACGTTATGTATTCCCAGTCTTGCCATATCTGATGTAGTCGTATTGCCAGGCGGTCAAATTACTTTGCTCCCGCCAAGAGATTGCAATGAAGTCGTTCTGAAAACATCAACAACACAACCAGATGTGTTGAAAGTTGAGAATATGTTCAGAGTTTCCTTTACTCTTTGTCAGTGATTGATGGCAAGTACAACGGATTTGGGAATGAAACGGATTGTTTTAAAAGACAAATAAAATTTAACTCTTTGATTTTTGTACAGGACATTTTTTCTTGTTAGAATCAGAATTGACAGAATTTGAGAATTTTCAGAATTAAAAATCAAATTCGTTTTCAAGGTTGGTGTTTTTTTTAACTAAAACCTCGAATCGACTCAAATTGATTTATGAAGTTTTAAATTCTGAAAATTCTCAAATTCTGAAAATTCTGATTCTAACAAGAAAGTGATTTAAATCAATGAATTATAAAAAAATGTCCTGCACAAACAATAGCTTCGCCAATTACCCTTCCAATTTCTTTTTAATCCCTCTTCATAGAACCTCTTGCAAAACTTGCTTTTTCGAGCTTAGAAATCCGATTTTTTTCAAAAATCGGATTTCTTAAACCTTTTGTGAAGGTTTTTGCCTCCACTATATAATTCCAACAATAACTCTTAACAATTAACTAACATGAAGTCATTATGAACTTTCACGATTTTATTGCTTCTCTGACTAAGGAAGACTTAGAAAAAATTACACAGGAATTTAACAAATTAAAGAATGAAATACCCACTTACACTTTTAGCCAAATTGAACATAAAGATTTAAGAAAATTATTTGATATTGAAAGAATATTTGATCATAAAATTTTTGATTCTTGGTTCAATTTTGAGATTATTTTAACAGATGAAGAGGTTTTATTTTTAACCGAACTTTTAAAGCAAGAAATTGATTTAATTAGAATTTATAATGAAGAAGATTTAAAAATACATTTTGTGTCGCCTATTTTGAATAAAGTGAATTTTAAATCTTTAAAAAATAAAATACGAGATTTTTATGAAGAAACTTTGATTTATGAAACGAATGATTTTATTATAAAAGGTGTAACAGATTTTGTAGTCGCAAAAGGTTTAGAATATCCTGAAAAACCTTATTTTTTCATCCAGGAATTTAAAAAGGGACTTCAATATTCAAATCCTGAACCCCAGTTGTTAGCAGAATTGATTAGTGCAGTCGAATTGAATAATTTCAAACAAATGAAAGGGGCATTCATAATCGGTGAAAATTGGAATTTCGTGATTTTAAACAAACTTGATCAAAATAAATATCAGTATTTTATCAGTCGCACATTTAATGCAACTCAAATTAATGATTTGGAATGTATTTATAAAAATTTACTTTTCATCAAACATCTTTTTCTATCTGATTCTGTTCAAAGCTAAAACGTTGAAACTCCTCAAAGCTAAAGCGTTGAACTCCAAAAACTCCACCTTGTCAATCCAATTCATACCATTTTCTCCGCAAAATAACGCTTCACAACTCTAAATTTATAAAAAACCATAATGTCCCAAAATCCAAACAATCTAATTTGGATCGATCTGGAAATGACAGGGCTCGATCCCTATAAAAATACCATTATAGAAATAGCAACCCTTGTAACAGATGTTCATCTCAACGTGATTGAAGAAGGTCCCATATTAGCCATTCATCAAAGCGATGAAGTGCTGGCTGGGATGGATGAATGGTGTACGACTCACCACAGCCAATCAGGGCTAACTGAACGGGTGCAGCAAAGCAATATCGAACTCAAAACGGCTGAACGTCTCACGCTAAATTTTCTTCAACGACATGTCCCTGCTAGTACTTCTCCGATATGTGGTAATTCAATTGGTCAAGATAGACGATTTTTATATCACTATATGCCTGATTTAGAAGGATATTTTCATTATCGCCATATAGATGTCAGTACCCTGAAGGAACTGGCACAACGTTGGTTGCCTCAGTTAGCCAAATTTGAAAAAGAGTCTAAACATCTCGCCATGAATGATATTTACGAATCCATTGAAGAGCTTAAATACTATCGTCAACATTTTTTGCGGCTGGCTATTTAAAATGAGTTCGAGGTTTAAGTTTTTCTTCAAAAAACTTAAACCTCGAAACCCCGTTTTTTGAAAAAACTGGGGTTCTAAACAGCCTTAACATCAAAATTTAACCCAGGCGTATTTTTATGCAAACGGTAACGATTTCTTTAGAATCTCAAGTGATCATTCCTCGTGAAATAATAGGCAAACTCGAATGGAAACCAGGCAAAAAGCTTCAAATTGAACAAGTTGAAAACCGAATCGAACTCTTTCCAGTTGATTCTTGGCGAAATAAACCAGATTTTGTAAAAGAAGGCCTTGACAAAATAATGCAAGAAGCCGAAGGTTTTTTGAAAGGGATTGATACGACGATTAAACGGGAGGAGGATCGATTTTGAACGTTGTTGATTCATCCGGTTGGTTGGAATTCTTTGCATCAGGGCAAAATGTGAACTTTTTTCGTGATCCGATTAGGAATCTCTCTAAATTGATTGTTCCAGCAATTAGTCTTTATGAAGTTTATAAACGACTTTTGCAACAAACAGATAAGAAGAGTGCCTTAAAAGCACTTTCTATCATGAAAATGGGAAAAGTGATTGAATTAAATGCTTCATTAGCGATTGAAGCCGCTGAAATTTCTATTGATTTAAAAATACCAATGGCAGACAGTATTATTTTAGCCACTGCTCGCCAATACAATGCAACACTTTGGACACAAGATAGCGATTTTCAAGGAATTGAAGGTGTTCAGTATATTAGCAAAGGGTAAAACAATTGATTTCAAGGCTGAATATACTGTTGAAAGAAAAACCAACAATTTCCTAAAAAGGAACAGCAAACAATCACTTTAAAAATTGATGACCGCATAAATGAAAAGTTTTTTTGGTTATTAAATCACTTTTCAAAAAACGAAATTAAAATTTTAGAACAATCTGAATATATGACTGATGATGATTATTTAAGAACAATTGACGGCATGGTACAAAGTATCAAAGAAGCCAGAAATGAGCCGATTGAAAGGGGTATCACGTTGGACAAATTGGAGTGGTAATGTACACCGTTACCCCACCCTCGTTCCCAAGTTCCAGCTCTCATCGTTAGTCATAAGCATTTAAGTATTTGATTTAAATGATTTTTTCGTAGTATTTGATTTAAATGATTTTTTCGTAGGGTGGGTAGAGCGAGAGCGAAACCCACCAAACCGCCAAAAATGGTGGGTTTCGCTTCGCGAAACCCACCCGACATTTTATGACATTTTGACTTATGTATAACGATGAGAGCTAGAGCTTAGGAACGAGGGGGCTGAGTAGTTACGTAAATTGTTAAATTCGCCAGATTTTTTTGGGTAAAGTCGCAAGCAAAAAAACGGGAATGTTTTTTTTATTCAAAAGGTTATATTTCGACAGCCTAGGACATTACGGATAATAAGCGCGATGGTGAACCAATCAAAGTGATCAGTATCACTTGTCTATTATATTTTTTGCGGCTGACAATTTAAAATGAAAAACAAACTTGAAATTGTTGATTTTAAGGCGGAGTACGAAATATCTATAAACAGCCACCAGTTTCTTCAAGAAACTGGCTTTCTTTTCTAAATAAACGAAATGGACAAAAAAACGCTCCCCTTATCATTATATCGTGCGAATCAAGTACGTGAACTGGATAGAATTGCCATTGAAGAAATCGGCATACCGGGTATCTGTTTAATGGAACGTGCGGGCAACGTTGCCTTTGATATTTTAAAATCCCGTTGGCAAAAAGCAAAGCGCATCACCGTTTTATGTGGTATTGGCAATAATGGTGGAGATGGTTATGTACTAGCACGATTAGCTTATTTAGCAGGTTATCATACCGTCGTATTGCAAGTAGGAGATACGACGAAGCTCAAGGGTGATGCACTTATCGCATATCAAGCAATGACCAAAGTAGGGCTTCGGATACAAGCGTTTACCAATAAAAAATTGACCATTGTTGATGTGATGGTGGATGCACTTTTTGGTACAGGGCTTGATCGTGAAGTGGCGGGGCAATGGCGAGAGGTGATTGAAGATATTAATCGTTGTACTTGCCCCATATTGTCTTTGGATATTCCATCAGGGCTTCATGCTGATACAGGTACGGTTTTAGGTGTGGCTGTTCATGCGGATGTGACTATCAGCTTTATTGGTTTAAAACAGGGTTTATTGACGGGAGAAGGGCCTGATTATTGTGGTAAAGTCTATTTTAATGATTTACAAGTCCCCTTAGAGATTTATAAAAAAGTCAAAGCGACTGCCAATCGACTGGATTATCACGTTTTAAAAACGTCATTGCCTAAACGTTCACGAACTGCCCATAAAGGCTTATTTGGACATCTGTTGGTTATCGGCGGAGATAGCGGAATGATAGGGGCAGCACGTTTGGCAGCAGAAGCGGCTGCTAGGGTAGGTGCAGGGCTTATCAGTGTAGCGACTCGTGCTAACCATGCTGCGCTTCTGAGTATCACACGCCCAGAAATTATGAGTCATGGCGTGGAAACGGTAGAAGAACTTGAACCGCTTTTAGATAAAGCCAATGTCATTGCCATTGGTCCCGGATTGGGTCAATCAAGTTGGGCGCAAGGACTATTAAAGGCGGTCGAAGAATTACAAAAGCCTATCGTTGTCGATGCCGATGCCCTTAATTTACTCGCCAAAACCCCTTTTCGTTTTTCCAATAGCGTGTTGACTCCGCATCCCGGGGAGGCTGCCCGCTTATTGAAAATATCTACTGCGGAGATTCAGGCGGATCGATTTGCTGCTGTACGCGCCCTGCAAGTACGCTTTGGTGGTGTGTGTCTTCTCAAAGGAGCCGGTACATTAGTGGCTGATACGAATAACCAAGTGGGAATTTGCACAGCCGGCAATCCGGGTATGGCTTGCGGTGGTATGGGCGATGTACTGACGGGAGTCATTGCCGGTTTACTGGCACAAGGTTTTTCTACCAGTGAAGCGGCACATTTAGGTGTCTGTTTGCATGGTAAAGCAGGGGATCACGCACTTTATGGCGAGGAGCGCGGCTTATTAGCAAGTGATTTATTACCCTGGTTACGTTATTACGTTAATCCAAAATTGAAATCATAATGGAACTTATTCCTACAGCCACTGCGATGGAAAATTTTGGTGGTCATTTAGCACGAGCTTGTCATCATCGCACTATTTTACATTTATGCGGAGATTTAGGCGTTGGTAAAACCACATTAGTTAGAGGGTTTTTACAAGCACTGGGACACCAGGGAATAGTAAAAAGTCCCACTTATACGTTAGTTGAACCTTATCAAATTGGTGAAGATCAGATTTACCATTTTGACTTCTATCGTTTAGGTGATCCCGAAGAATTGGAGTATTTGGGCATACGCGATTATATTGATGGGAATGTCTTATGCTTAATTGAATGGCCAGAAAAAGGGGGCACTTTCACGCCCGCACCTGATGTACAAATTCAGTTATCCCATCACGCCGAAGCCCGTCTTTTGGAATTAAAAGCCTGTAGCGAAATAGGGCAGAATATTGTTGCTCATCAAAGGCGAATGAAGGGTTGATTCGATTTGTTATTGAGAAAAATATTTTTTATTCTGACCAATTAGAGCATTAAAATGTGACAAGCAATTGAAGCAGTTATTGAAAAAAACGGTAGGAGCGAAACCCACCAAACCTTAACAAATGGTGGGTTTCGGAAGCCAGTCTAAAATACTTAAATCGCGAAGAGTAGCAATGAGATTAGTTCAAGACAAGATAGATAATTTAAAGGCTTCTATATCTTTTATATTGCCAAATTCTAAAATCTACCTGTTTGGTAGCAGAGTAGATGAGAGTAAAAAAGGTGGAGATATTGATATATTAATACTTGCTAATAGAAAATTAAGTTTTATAGAAAAAGCCAAAGTGGAAAAAAATTTTTTTAAACAGTTTGGTGAGCAAAAGCTTGATTTAATTAGTTTTAGTTTTGATGAAACAAATACTTTTAAAGAGGTCGTTTTAGAGGAAGCTATAGAATTATGAATAAAGAAAAGATAATACAGCTCTTACATGATGAGTTGTTTTTATTGAATAAGTCATTAGATGTTTTAAACTATTCATTAGAAAATTGTAAAAAAATAGGCATACAACCAGAATATAACATGCTGGAACTGAGTGAATTTGAAAGTTTATCAAGTAGATTTGCAAGAAGCAGTGATATATTAACCCAAAAGGTTTTAAAAACCTTGTTTATTTATATGCAGGAAGAAGCCAAATTCTTTATAGATAGATGTAATTTATCAGAGAAGATTGGTTTAGTTGATACTGCTGATGATTTATACCATATCAGAAAACTAAGAAATGATATTTCTCATGAATATTGTATCACTGATATTACTGAAATCTTTGAACCATTATTACAATATAGTAATTTATTGTTAGATATAGTTGACAATACAAAAATCTATATCGAAGAAAATATATAACTCGATCATCAAGTTTTTTCGTTACTCAATAAACAGAAATGAGATAGGCGAAATTAATTTAAAAAACTGTTTTAAAATCAAAGCATTAAAAAATATTCGTCTGTCTGAAATCCAACGCTTTGGCGACCTACATCACTTCGTTCCTACCCATCCTACATTTGCAATGCCATTAAGTTAAGGACAGACACACAGGTATGCCCCTACCAATCTCAACATATTCAGGGGCGGTAGAGGCGAACCTGCGTGTTCGCCTGGCTTAAATTAATGGCATTTTTTCTGGTTCCCACTCGCTGGCGTGGGAACGAGAAAAACTCAGCTAAACTCTCTTCGAGGTTTAAGTTTTTATCATCAGTAAAAACTAAAACTCGCATGAATAGTGGATGTCTTAATAGACCGTTTTTTAGTGTGGCTATTATGTTGATATTGTCGGTGATGAATAAAAAATATCAGTTTAAACAATCACTTGAAAATTATTTTCGGTGATTTAAAAGAGAATTTCATGAACTTCAAGAACGGATTGATGTAAAGTGTCTTTTGGAGGTGGTGGAAAAACGTCATGAGCGGGGCAACTTGGGCAACTTAAACTGGTTGATTCCATGCAACGGGTACTCGCCGCGTTTTTCTTCAAAAAACTTAAACCTCGAAATTAGTCTGTTTTAACAGACTTTAGCTTTTAACCTTGAAATCAATTTCAAGGCTAACCGCTGAGTAGTTAAAAATTAGATATTCACCATTCATCATCCCTAAAAATGTTCTCTCTGCCCACTTGCGACAGGCCAAATAAATTCAAAACGAGTACCCTGCCCTTCTTGACTATCTACTTGAATACTTGCGCCATGCTGATCAGTAATTTTTTTGACAACAGCAAGTCCCAAACCAGAGCCATCTTCTCGTGTCGTAAAAAAGGGTTCAAAAATGTGCGATAAAATATTTGGGGGAATCCCTGGACCGCTATCCCGAACATAAAAGCGTACATGAGACTCATCACGGGATAGCCCTTTTTGGCAGCTTTCCCCAATGCACATACCAATCGTAATTTCTCCGCCATTTTGCATCATATGTATCGCATTAATCACCACATTAAGCAATACTTGTTTGAGTTGATAAGGATCAGCCCAAAGTTTAGGAATCTTATCTTTTGGATAAACAATATTGATACCTTTTGACTTAGCCTCTTTGCGTGTCCACAATAGCACATCTTCTAACACTTCATCTAACCGACAAGGTACTGGGTGCATTTCTTGAGGGGCTGAAAAACCATGAAATGTTCGCAAAAATTCTGATAAGCGATTCACTTCATTAAGCAACCGGTGCAAATTTTTTCGCAGATAATCCGTTAAAGTCTCTTCTTCCAGTGACACTTGTATAACCGTTTTCATACCCGCCAAAGGATTACCGATTTCATGTGCCAATCCCATTGCCAGTTCACCCATCGTTGCCATTTTTTCCATTTGAAACATTTGCCGATCTAATTCGCGGCAATGATCCACACGCTGTCGTTCCTCGCTCATATCGCGTACTAGGACGAGACAACTATGAAGTTGTCCCATCACAGATTCTGGGGTGACATTAATAACCAATGTGCGTTTAGCCATTTTTAACTCAAGCCGTTGGCTTGTCTTGTTAAACCAGGATAATTGAGACCAGTGCGGACAACACTCCTCAATGCGACGACCAATCAACTTATCTTTTGGGAGTTCTAAAAATAATGCCGCCGTTTCATTGGCTAATTCAACATAACCACATGAATCTACAGATAAAATACCCTCTCCCACATTTTCAATAATCGTGGCTAAATTTTGCCTTTCATGCTCTAATGCGGCGGTTCTTGTTGCGACTTCGCCTTCCAATTGAATTTGCCGCCGCGCCAAACATTGACACTTTTGCTCCAACTGTGCAGCCATTGAATTAAAACTTTGCCCTAAATCAGCAATTTCATCAGTACCTTTGATTTCAACACGTTGGGAAAAATTACCCTGAGCAACTTCTTCCGTCTCTTTGCGTAATAAGGATAAAGGCTGTAGCAGGTAACGCGACATATAGAAACCCGCCACCACTGCGACTAAAATACATAATGCCATCAAACCGTAAAGAATATGAAGATTGAGTATATTCGCAAAGAGTTGCCGTTGGGGATAAACCAGCACCACTACCCATTTAGTGAGCGGTGGTAAAAATTGATTCATTTTCACCGGCGCATAAGTAATAATCCTATTATCAATGACTTCCGTCTGATGTTTTCCTTGCATGATATTTTGCAATAGGGTATCAGGAAACTCCTCTTTCAGTTCACTGACCGGTTTCATCTCAAATGTCTTGATTGCAGAATCCGCGCGACGGGCAATATAAAAGCCCGAAAGATTAAAAAGATAAGTTATATCGCCCCGTGCCAGTGCGAGTTTTTGATCTAAAAAAAATTCGGCATGGAGGTTAATGATTATAATACCTTGGACGACTCCTTTTCGATCAGCAACCGGGGTTGCAAACCGTACTATCGGTTTTTCTGGGGATTCCACTTTGCCTTGTTCAACATTCAAATCCATCTGCGAGATAGTGATTTCTCCGACTTTCAGTTTGAGGGCATCGTGAACATAATAACGTTTAGATTTATTCTGTAATTCGGATACGGTTTTTATCTCTCCTTCTACACGTTCCACGCGAACCATTTCAAATCCTTGATTATCCAGAAAACGCATTTGATAAATATAAGGATAAGTTCGCGCAAAGACGGTAAAATCGTGTTCCAAAGAGGAACGTATCTCAGCCATTTTAGGCTCAGGATGATTTTTTATCGCCTCTACAAAATCCAACATGGTACTGTAATTTCCAAAATAAAGCACATCGCTACGCAATTGTTCAATAAATTGCGCTATGCTATCCGCCTGATTAGCCACTTCTTGTTCAAGGTGATACAAAGTTTCATTTTTGAGAACCTCTAAAGAATAAAATAGACTTACCATACCCGCAATAGTGACAGGCAATACGGCGGTAATCAGAAATGCCACATAAATTTTTGAGGATAAACCATGAAATTGAGCAAAAAGCATATTAGTTGTTAGTTAAATTATGATAGTTCATTATACCATAGCCCCATATCATTGAAGATTACAGGTTTAGGAGCTTGTTCAGAATAATTGAAGACTTAGGAATGAAAATTAAATAATACCCGAAACTGAAACATTAGCTTTGTTATTGGAGTACAACGCTTTAGCTTTGTTATTGGAGTACAACGCTTTAGCTTTGTTAGTCCGCCCAAAGCTGAAGCGTTTTCGAGGTATTAGTTTTTTTTTCAAAAAAACTAATACCTCGAACTCCTATTTTCACTCTTAATTCGCATTCCAAAATAACCAAAGCTGAAGCGTTGGACTCCAGAACGAACAAATTTTATGTTATAATAATTACTTATCTGATGTTACGCACTAAGTTTCCAAGATGTTGAAGAAATCCGATTTTTGAAAAAAAATCGGATTTCTAAGCTCGAATAGAATAGCATTGCGTAACATCAGTTACTTATAATAAAATTTGTATAAACGACAAAACTTTCATCAGAGGTATAAAAAATGATTGAACGCTATAGTCAATGGGTTATCCGTTGGCGTTATTTTATTGTTCTTGCAACATTAGTATTAGTTGGGCTGACTACCCTTGGCTTTCCGCTCAAGTTTGATACTGATTATCGGGTATTTTTTAGTGAAGAAAATCCGCAACTTGTGGCTTTTGAGGATTTACAAAATACCTATACCAAAAATGACAACGTATTAATTGTATTAGCCCCTAAAGATGGGCGGGTATTTACACAGGAAACGTTGGAAGTGGTAGAAAGGTTGACTCACGAGGCTTGGCAAATTCCCTATTCCATTCGTGTTGATTCGATTACCAATTTTCAACACACCTACGCGCATGAAGATGATCTCACGGTTGAAGATTTGATTAGCAATGCGAAAACGCTTTCTGAGGCGGATATGGCGCGTGCTAAAAAAGTCGCCCTTTCTGAGCCTATGCTGATCAACAAGTTAATTTCACCAAAGGCACATGTCACGGCGATCAATATCACCGTCCAATTACCTAGCATACATCCCGAAGCAGAAGTGCCAGAAATTGTCGAATTTGTCCGCGAACTGGCTGACAAAGTACGCGCCAATTCTCCTCATCTGGATGTTTATCTCGCAGGAATTGTGATGATGAATAATTCTTTTCCAGAAGCCGCTCAATCAGACATGCGAACGCTCTTTCCCGCCCTGTTTTTGATGATTATCGTCATATTATGGTTACTACTACGCGGTTTGTCAGGCGTTTTTTCCACAATATTAGTGGTGATATTTTCCACCATTTCTGCCCTGGGATTAGCAGGATTAATTGGTATAGCACTAAGTGGTCCCTCAAGCACCGCACCCATTATGATTCTCACATTAGCCGTCGCCGATTCAGTGCATTTTTTAGTCACCCTGAGACATGAAATGTGGGAGAATGGGCGCGAAAAACACCAGGCGATTATAGAAAGTTTGCGTGTCAACTTTCAGCCGATTTTTTTAACCAGTTTAACGACGGCTATTGGCTTTTTGAGCATGAATTTTGGCGATGTACCGCCCTTTCACGATTTAGGCAATATTGTCGCGACAGGTGTGATGATTGCGTTTGTTTTATCGGTTAGCCTTCTCCCCGCACTGATGGCAATACTACCTATGCGTAAAAAACAACAAAGCACTAAAAATACTCATCTGATGGATCGCTTAGGAGATTTTGTCGTTGCTAAGCAGCGTCTATTAATGTGGGGGATGGCAGGTGTTATTCTATTCCTTATTGCCTTCGTACCCCGCAATGAACTCAATGATGTCTTTGTAGAATACTTTGATGACAGCTTTGCTTTCCGCCGTGCGACTGATTTTACCACAGAAAATCTCACGGGTACTTATGATATACATTATTCATTAGGGGCTGGAGAATCTCAAGGCATCAGTGATCCCCTATTTCTACAAAAAGTCGCTGCTTTTACAGATTGGTATCGAGCGCAACCAGAGGTGACGCATGTCAACACGATTACTGACACCTTTAAGCGTCTTAATAAAAACCTGCACGGCGATGATCCGACTTATTATCGCCTTCCAGAGCAACGTGATTTGGCAGCACAGTACTTATTGTTATATGAAATGTCTTTGCCTTATGGTTTAGACTTGAACAACCAAATTAATATAGATAAATCTGCTACTCGTATCGCTATCACATTAAAAACGTTATCTTCTAATGAATTGTTAGCAATAGAAGAACGCGCACAACAATGGCTCAAAAAAAATGGTTTACCTGCCATGCAAGTGCCTGGTGCAAGTACCTCTTTAATGTTTGCTAACATTGGTTCGCGCAATATTCAGAGTATGCTATTCGGTGCAGCCCTGGCGTTAATATTGATTTCTATTATTCTCATTTTCGCCTTGCGCTCATTGAAATTTGGCTTAATCAGCCTTATACCTAATTTAGTACCCACATTAATGGCCTTTGGTTTATGGGGGTTATTGGTGGGGCAAGTGGGATTAGGTTTATCCGTCGTCGCTGGATTAACGATTGGTATTGTGGTTGATGACACGATCCATTATTTAAGTAAATACCTCCGCGCCCGCCGCGAAAAAGGTCTTGATCCAGAAGATGCAGTACGATATGCTTTTCATAGCGTCGGTTTAGCTTTATGGGTTACATCACTTGCTCTGGTTGCAGGGTTTGCGATTTTATCCCAATCCCACTTTTATCTTAACTCAACTATGGGTATAATGACTGCTGTGACAATTGCCTTTGCTTTAATGACTGATTTTCTATTTTTACCCCCTTTATTAATGAAGATTGAGAAGAAAACGACATAATTGTTTATTGACTTATGATTGACGCATTGACAAAAAATGTTTTCTTTATAAAAATCATATCGTTATAAAAATTGACACTTAACTCAATTTGTGAAAACTCTCAAAAATGATTGAGTAAAAATTTTGTAACACATTGAATTTAAAGAGAAATAATTTTATTATCAATGCGTCAGTTCATAGAGATTATTCAGATGACTACCATTGTTATCAATAGCGGCTACGTCGAATGAAGAAGAACTTGCATAAGCGAATGGATTTAACCCTCGCTTTATGTTGTCAGTTCAAATTAATTTTAAAAGGCATATAAAATGATAAGAGAGATTATTATACCTAAATATGATCGTTTTACGATAAAAATACCAAAGGAGTATATAGATAGAAAAATTGAGTTTATTATGTTTGCTTTAGATGAAGATAAAAGTATAAAAAAATATAAGCCCAAAAAAAGTAATCGTATTGAATTATTGGGTGGAATATTAAATAGATATGCAGATTGCTCTAAAATAGAATTAGAAGAGAAAGCATGGGAGATGCATGTTTTGGAGAAATATAGATGATTATTTTAGATGCGAATTATATATTGCGATTTTTACTCAAAGATAATGATGAAATGTATGAAATTGCTAAAGAGTGTATTAAAAATAATGATTGTATTATTGAAAATGAAGTTTTAGCAGAAGTTGTTTTTGTTTTATTAAAAGTTTATAAAGTGAAAAAAATTGATATAAAAAAATCTTTGATTAGTTTTATATCATTTGAAAATATTGTTATATCTAATAAAGATGATATAATCAACTCTTTAGAAGTTTTTAGTGGTAAAAATTTGGATTTTGTCGATTCTATTTTATGTGTGAAATCCAAAAAATATGAAATTAAAACTTTTGATAAAAAACTAAATAAATGTATTAAAAATTATAAATCAAAGTAACAAATACGGTGAAGTTTTCACAGGTTGAAATAAGATTTTGCCAATTATTACTTATGGGCGGGTTGTCATTTTATCCCAATCCCACTTTTATCTCAACTCAACTATGGGTATAATGACTGCTGTAACAATTGCCTTTGCTTTAATGACTGATTTTCTATTTTTACCCCCTTTATTAATGAAGATTGAGAAGAAAACGACATAATTGTTTATTGACTTAGGAATGTGCATCAAATAAAATCGTTTCGAGGCTAAAGTTTTTTCTTTAAAAAAACTTTAGCCTCGAAGAGGTTTTCGTTTTTTTGAAGCAGAAGCCTCGAATACTAAACCTGACAGGTTTGATGCAACATTTTTGAAGCGGAAACATCGAAAACTAAACCTGTCAGGTTTGATGTGCAGATTTTTCTAAAATAGAATTAGAAAATAAAGCATGGGAGATGTATGTTTTGGATAAAGATGAAGATTATGGTGAAGTTTTCACAGGTTGAAATGTAACAACTCAGGGCAACCATAAAGGATTGCCCCTACAATATCCTTATTCCGACTGACGAAAATATTCTGATGTAGGGGCAATCCCTTGTGGTTGCCCTGAGTCGTTACGTTGAAATAAGATTTTGCCAATTATCACTTATGGGTGGGTTATCATTTTATTACCATCCCACTTTTATCTCAACTCAACTATAGGTATAATGACTGCTGTGACAATTGCCTTTAATGGCTGATTTTCTATTTTTACCCCTTTATTAATGAAACTTGAGGAAAAAACGACATGAAAAGATTGTTTTTATTATTGACATTATTCACATTACTACCGTTGTTATCAACTGCGGCTACGCCCAATGAAGAACAACTGGCACAAGCGATTGCCAATGCGAAAACGCCTGAAGAAAAAGGTTTGGCCATTGCAGAGATGGCAGACTATCGTGATACAGGCTGGCAATCTCAAGAAGCTGACATGCTCATGATCCTCCGTAACCGCCAAGGGCAAGAAAGCAAGCGCAAGATGCGAATGAGGACGATGGAAGTTGCGGGAGATGGCGACAAATCACTATCAATCTTTGACACGCCACGCGATATTAAGGGTACAGCCATGCTAACCTGGTCACACGCGCTTAAACCTGATGATCAATGGCTTTACTTACCTGCTCTCAAGCGGGTGAAGCGTATTTCTTCCGCAAATAAATCGGGACCATTTATGGGCAGCGAATTTGCCTTTGAAGACCTCGCTTCGCAGGAGGTGAAAAAATACACCTATAAGTATCTGCTGGACGAGTTTTACAATGGGATGGATTGCTATGTGGTGGAACTTTATCCCGCTTATGAGAACTCTGGCTACACTCGTCAAGTGGGGTGGGTTGATAAAGAACATTTTAATCCACAAAAAACCGTCTATTATGATCGCAAGAACGCGCTACTCAAAACGTTGAATGTCGAGGGGTATCGGCAATACTTGGGTAAATATTGGCGTGCTGAAAAAATGATGATAGAAAATCATCAGACGGGTAAAAGTACGGAACTCTTATGGGATGAATACAAATTTGATATGGGTTTCACGGATCGAGATTTTGATAAAACTACCCTCAAGCGGGTACGGTAGATTAAAAAAGGTTTTGTTCTAATTAGTGTCCATCCGGAAACGGCTTTAAAAATCCCAAAGTTGATGTTGGATACCAAACAATGGGCATCTTGGTATCCAACATTAACTTTGGAGGTGTTTCCGGATGGACACTAATTACAAAATAATCCGAACCGGGTTCATTTTTCTTGATATTTGTATGATATTGATGAATATTGTTTGAGATTTAGCGTGCAAGTTTTTTTAACAACCAATAACTACAAGGATTAGATATAAACAAGGATAAACCGAATTTGAATTCGAGTCGAGGCTAAAGTTTTTTTCTTTTAAAAAAAACTTTAGCCTCGAAACGTTTTTTCTTTAAAAAAACGTTAGCCTCGACTTGAGTTTTTCTTCAAAAAACGAAAACCTCGAATGTTTTTTGGTGCAATTTGACTTATCCCTGCTTATATCAAATCCTTGTAGTTATTTATTGGGGTTAGTTAAAAAAACTTGATAGTCGAGATTTAGGATGTCTCGCTTGGAGGTGTATTCACATACAACCGTCATTGTAAATTGGCATGGCCCGTTCACTAAAGAAGATGTTAAAGCGCGTGCGGATTGGGAAAATGGCCTGTACTCTTGCTACGAATATTAAATATCACAATGCAATATGGAAAAACTTTATGATTGACCGCATTACCGCTAATCCATTGATACTTGGAGGAAAACCGATTATACGAGGAACACGCCTGTCGGTTGAGTTTATTTTGGATTTGTTAGCCTCAGATGTGTCTGAAAAGGAAATTCTTGAAGATTATCCCCATCTCACGAAAAACGATATTCAGGCCTGTCTCAGATATGCTGCTCGTTCCTATCAAAATGAAATTTATCTCGAATTGGAGCAGATTGCCGCATGAAACTTTATCCGATAAAACTCCTGACCGATGAAAATATTTCTCCAAAAGTCGTTGCCAGCATTCGGCAAATAGGGATTGATATTCTTGATACGAAAGAACAACAGTGGAGTGGAACAGACGATGAAACACTTCTGAATAGAGCCTATCAGGAACAGCGGTTTGTGCTGACACATGATTCTGATTTTGGCACACTCGCTGTCAATCAAGGCAAACCCTGTTATGGTATTCTCTATTTACGATTGAAGAATGTGAAACCCGTCAATGTAAGCCGAATCTGCAAAGGTCTTTTCCAGAAGGAACTGGAAATCATTCCACATACCATTTGGGTGATTGAAGAGACTCGAATACGCATTCGTCATCTCATAGACAATGAATAACTATCTGATATAACATCTGGTGTCATTATACAAGGGTGGTTTCGAGGTTAAAGTTTTTGTAAAGCAAAAATTTTAACCTCGAAAAGTGTTGCCCACAAAAATAGCGAGTGTAGGCAGGGTAGAGTGAAAACAAAACCTACCACACTCAAGTCGTTGTCATGAGCTTATTCAACAAGGGTTAATGGTGGGTGTAGCATAGCTCTACCCACCCTACTAACCTGAGTTCGACGTAAAAAAATTCTCTCGTTCCCAAACTCTGTTTGGGAATGCCTTCAATGACGCTCCGCGTCATATTCGCGATAAACTAAATATGATGCTCAGTGAAAAACTAAAATACAACGCTCCGTGTTGTGAAAAAAATCAATTTCAGGAAACGACAAAAAAAAATCAACTTCGCTTCGTCAATTCGTTGTACCATATTCCAGTCGAATCTTATCAAACGCGCTTTGATAGTCAAAATCACGTAACTGATCAATTTCGGCAAAACGGAATTGGAATTTGAAAAAAATGAACGAAGCAAGCATAAATGATGAGAGTTTTACATTAAAAAATCATCCGTCAGCCGTTACCGTTTTGATTCCAGATATAATATTAGAAGCACATCAGCAAAAACTCAACTCAATTAGAGAAGTATTACAAGTAGGAATGGTTATTTGGGAATATTTGAATGGTCATTTATCTCTTCTGGAATGTGGTGACATTTTAAATATTGGTTATAGAGGTTTTTTAGAATGACTTTGGAATAAAGGCATTCCAATTGATGGTTTAAATGAAACTGAATGAGCAGCGGCAAATTTCCCAATGACGAACTACAATTAATAAGGGCAGACCTGTGTGTCTTCCCTTAACTTAATGGCATTGATCCTACATAAGTACTGAAGCACAAGTTATCGGATATTATGGAGTCCATTCGAGGTTTTAGTTTTTTGAAGAAAAACTCAAACCTCGAATCCTTCAGATTTGGCACTCAGTAATATGGTCACGTCCAAATCTAAAGGATTCGATTCAAGGTTCAAGTTTTTTTACAGAAAAAACTTGAACCTCGAATTTAGTTTTTTGAAGAAAAACTAAAACCTCGAATGGACTCCAAAAAGTGCTAAAACTTGTGCTTCGGTACTTATACTAAAATTTATTATTTTCGGCTAAGTTAAATGTGTCAGTATAACGACCATTAACACTGTATTTATACTCTCCTTTATCTAAACCATAAACAGGTAAGGGAATGATGTGGGTGAAAGGACTAAAACCTGCTCCACAAGTGAATTCACCCGTAGAAAATTTTTCATCCTGAGTTGAGTACATCCAAATATCAAATCTTTGTTCTAATAATCGGTAACTAATTTGCCCCATCTCTTGACAACCAGTTGTAAAGTGACCAGTTACTTTCAAGAATACTTGGATAGGAAAAGAGTCCGTTTTAATTATTTCAACTTGATCTAAATATTGTAATTCCTTTGTTATTACGAAATCCAACAGTTGCCATTCACCTTCTTTTGTCAATTTGAACTCTACATTTTGATATTCGCCACCTCTTTCTGGTGAATCCACAGATGGCAATGAAAGTATACTCTCTTGAAAAGTTGGGTTACTATCAGTAACACTTAATGGTACTGGATCGTTTGGCGTAACTGTTGTTATTGTTCTATCTTGCTCTACCCGAAGCACTCGTTCATCAAGACTCAAGCGATATGCTTCTTGGGCATCCATTTTCACATGTATTGCATTTATCATATCAAAAATGGCTATCACTTCTCCGTTTAAGCCGATTTTTTCAGCGACTTCTTGTTTGCTTTGTCCACTGCTAGGCTCCCCGAAAGGAATTTGTATTTCACCTTTTTTCGCTTTCTCTATTATTTCCTGATTTGGGGGGTCAATGAGAGGTGAAGAACCTTCTGTTGGCTCTTTGAAGGTCACTATATAAGAATCTTTCACGAATTGGCTACCTAAGTTTTCCGCATTCGTTTGTATGTCAGCATATACTGATGATATGCTGATAATTGACAATAAAACCACTGCTAAGATGGCTTTAAATGTTTCACCGCTTATTTTCATTTGTTGAGTCCTGAAGTTTAAAAAAATTAGTAGTCAATCGGGTAAGATTAAGATAAGGTGAACAATAACATTGGTTGCACAGTTACTAAAAATGTGACTTTTTAGTTTTTTCGCTGATGTGTCCACCTAAATAAACTTCGAGGTTAAAGTTTTTCTTTAAAAAACTTTAGCCTCGAAAGGTGTGACGCAACGATGGATGAACTGCACATCCTCTACCAAGTCATCATAAGAATTCTTGGTGACTTTTACTCAAAAGTTGAAATTAAACAATGACTTAACTTATGCCTTGCCGAAGTAGTGCATTTTCATGCTGTGGCTATTAGTTACAAAAGATAAGCGTTTAATCTCAGTTTTTATCACAGCGACGACATACTCTCATGAAATTGAGTACAAGTCAATATATTTAAATGCAATGTAAAGTAATTAAAAGTAAATCAATAAGTGATTATTAACAACACCATATTTAACCACCTACCACTAAATCAATTGAGTCTGTTCCCATTGATTTTGGTACATTACCTCAAATTAATCTCATAAATAATTAACTCATCAAATGAGAGTTTTTCTAATAACGGTTGACATATAGGTTGTTCACTACAGAATAAATTTGTTTCATCTGAATCAGTACAAGATGGCACTTGACAGGATTCTCCCTCTCGAAAATAGTGGCTCAACTGAAAATGCTTTTCATCTTGTTGTAGAAAAACGTAAGTGTAATTGACATCAACAATGAGCTTTTGTCTACTGATTGTTCCAGGCGCGAAAACATACAGAAAAGGAGTAGAAAATATAGCCACTGCTTGGGTAGGAATGCTATCTCGATAATCTGCTTGTAACGCCCTAACATATGTTTTTTTTGTTAGTGTATTAATGTCTGGCATACCGCATAAGATACGCAGGAAAAATAAGTGATCTGCCTGCGCAATCACTTTTATTTCAGAGACTAAAGTTTGGTTTTGAGTATCTACCCCCTGATAAGTGAGAGTAATAGCCTGAATGTCAGTGGCTGCTAAAAATAACAGGATTCCAACATTTATCCAGAATTTAGAAATAGATTTGCACATAAAAGTATTACTTCCTGATTAATGTTGAGTTAATTGATGTTATACAAGATAACCTTATAGCCAAATCAAGATATATTATAACACTTAATCTAACTTTTAGCTCAGATTGCATAAGTACTGAAGCATAAATTATCGGATATTCTCTCGTTCCCAAACTCTGTTTGGGAATGCCTTTCACAACGCTCTGCGTTGTCTTTTAATTTTTCACTGGTCATATTTGGTTTATCGCGAATATGACGCGGAGCGTCATTGAATGCATTCCCAAACAGAGTTCGAGGCTAACGTTTTTTTAAAGAAAAAAACGTTAGCCTCGAAGGGAACGAGAGAAGCGGCGAAACGAGGTTTGAGAAATCCGATTTTTTCAAAAATCGGATTTCTAGGCTCAAAAACGAATAGTGGGATAGGTTCATCATAAGAGTTTTGCAAGAACCTCTTTAGACTCCAATTTTAACTCTTAATTCGCATATTCCACTCGAATCTTATCAAACGCGCTTTGATAATCAAAATCACGTAACTGATCAATTTCGGCAGAACTGAATTGAGATTTGATACGTCTCGCTGTTGCAAGGAGGGGTAAATCCGACAGTTGTTGCACAGGTACACCCGCTTCTAGCAAACTAACACCTTGATGATAAATGTTAAGCATCAGGCTGAGTAATAACATTTGTTTTTCAGGTGAACAATAACAGTCGATTTCATCCACCGCACTTTGCTGTAAAATACCTTCTCGGATAAGGGCAGCCCCTTCTAATACCCAACGTTGGGCAGATGAGAGAGCTTCTGGACCAACAAGATTGACAATGCGCGCCAATTCATCAGCATGGGCGAGTAATTTTAAGGCTTCATTGCGATATTCTAACCAATGGGTATCAATGTTTTCTGCCCACCATTGTTTAGCAGTGTTGACATAATCGGAAAAACTGTCATTCCAATCTATTGACGGATAATGACGCGCATCAGCGAGTTCTTTAGATAAAGCCCAAAAGGTTTGAACAATTTCTTTAGTATGGCTCGTGACAGGTTCGGAGAAATCGCCGCCGGGCGGGGAAACTGCACCGATTAATGTGACAGATGCTTTTTTTCCCCCTAAAGTTGTCACGCGCCCTGCCCTTTCATAAAAGGCAGCGAGCCGTGAAGCCAGATAAGCAGGATAACCCTCTTCAACTGGCATTTGTCCTAAACGTCCACCGACTTCACGCAAAGCTTCAGCCCAACGACTGGTAGAATCTGCAACCATAACAACATCATAGCCCAAATCTCGATAATATTCGGCAATCGTCACTCCAACATAAATAGAAGCCTCTCGTGCAACAACAGGCATATTAGAAGTATTGGCTATCAGTAATGTACGTTCCATCAAGGAACGTCCCGTGTGGGGATCAATCAGTTTCGGAAAACTCTCTAAAATGTCAACTAACTCATTACCCCGTTCACCGCAACCGACATAAATCACAATTTCAGCATTCGCCCAGCGAGCAATTTGCTGTTGTAGCATCGTTTTACCCGCCCCAAATGGTCCTGGCACCGCGCCCTTGCCGCCCTTGAGTAGGGGAAAAAATGTGTCTAATATACGTTGTCCTGTCAGTAAGGGCGAAACAGCATGATCGCGATTTTGATAAGGGCGCGGGGTGCGAACCGGCCATCGGTGAAACATCTGTAGGTTTTGAATGTCGCCGTTATCCTGTTTGACTTTAGCAATGGTCTGTTCTATAGTATATTCGCCCGCATGAGCCAGTTCGATCAATTCACCATGACAGTGAGGAGGAACTAAAATGGGGTGGCTGATACTTGGCGTTTCCTCTACTTTACCGAGCAAAGTGCCAGGCGAAACTTGTTTTCCTAGCGGCAATTGATTATTAGAAGTAAAACGCCATACCGTATCACGCGCCAATGGTTCAATGTTTAAACCGCGAGCAATGTAATCACCACTCTCTGCAAAAATCTTATCAAGGGGACGTTGCACCCCATCAAATATTTTTCCAAGTAGCCCTGGTCCCAATTCGACTGACAATGGATGACCTAATGTATGAACTACGTCAGAGGGACGGAGGGATTCTGTCGATTCATAGACTTGTACCGTTGCTTGTTTCCCGTCTAAACGAATGACCTCTCCCATTAAATTTAACTGTCCCACTCGTACCTGTTCACCGTTACGAACACCCGGCAATTCTACTGTCACAATGGGACCGTTAATTGCAATAATTTCTCCTTTTACTTCAGTCATTTAGAGTTTCCTTGTGCTGTGGCAAACAATTGGGCAGTAATGATTTGATAAAGCTCATCTTCCAGGCGCGCAATGAGTCCCTCAAAAGTATTATCTATACGAATCCGATCAGCGCGTACTAACACGCCACCGGTAGATTGCTGATGACTATCGGAGAGGGTACATTGTTTATCTGGCACAGATTTGACGATTTCCTCCCATTGTGGAGCAAGTAGGGCATGATCGTGATGATTGACTTCAACCACCAACGCTTCATCCTCAATTTGTTGGGCAGCACTGATGAAATATTGTTTTAATAAATTAATATAAGTCGTTTTGCGTAACCGTTTTAAATGTTCATATAAATGGCTAATCACTGATTGCAGTAATTTCCAACGTAATTGATCCAACTCTGCTTGCATTTTTATCTCGCTCGCTTGCACAATACGGCGATATTCTTGCTCTGCTTCCGCTTTAGCCATTTCAATTTCGCGTTCTTCGCGCTTTGTCAAACGTTTAGCAGACTCTGCCAACATTTTTTCGCGTTGTGCTTGAGCAGCAGAAAGATGACTTTCTGCCAACACTTGGGCACGTTTATGAATAGCACTTTCTAATTGTTCAATTTGAGTGTGGGTACTCATACTTATAATTTATGATTTAACCTTTGAAATTGATGTTAAAATTATCTTTAATGAGGTTCTTGCAAAACTCTTATAATGAGGGCAGACACGCAGCCCCTACAAAACCTCACTGACTGTAGGGGCGAACCTGCGTGTTTGCCCGACATCCATGAGTTTTGCAAGAGCCTCATAAGACAATAAATTGACGAAATAATCAAGTCTTATGAAGAGAAATAAGAACCCAAAGACTTCGCTTGTGCCGCTGCATTACCAATATAAGTCGCGGGCATTAAATCAAGTAAACGGCTTTTTTCATCTTCTGGAATCGGTAAATGGGTAATAAACGTTTGCAGACGTGCCTGATCGATGCCCTGCCCTCGCGTCAAATCCTTCAACTTCTCATAAGCCTGCTCTACCCCATAGCGGCGCATCACCGTTTGTATTGGCTCTGCCAATATTTCCCAAGCGTGATTAAGTTCTGCCTCAATCACAGCATGATTCACTTCCAATTTACCCAATCCTTTGAGACAAGATTCATAAGCAATTAAGCTATGCCCTATACCCACACCAAGATTGCGTAATACCGTAGAATCTGTTAAATCCCGCTGCCAACGAGAAATCGGCAATTTTGTCGCCAAATGATTAAATAAAGCATTCGCAATCCCTAAATTGCCCTCCGCATTTTCAAAGTCAATCGGATTGACTTTATGGGGCATCGTAGATGAACCGATTTCTCCCGCAATGGTTTTCTGTTTGAAATAGCCCAGCGAGATATAACGCCAGGTATCACGACAAAAATCAATGAGTATCGTGTTAAAACGGGCTAACGCATCAAATAATTCTGCGATATAATCATGGGGTTCAATTTGGGTAGTTAGCGGATTCCATTCTAAATCCAATTGAGTGACAAACTGTTGCGCGATGTTTGCCCAATCCAAATCAGGATAAGCGGCTAAATGTGCATTATAATTGCCCACTGCTCCATTGAATTTACCCATTAATCGCACTTGCCCCACTTGCTTACGTTGCCGGTGCAAGCGATAAGCCACATTTGCAAATTCTTTGCCCAATGTCGTCGGAGAAGCCGGTTGCCCATGTGTGCGTGACAGCATCGGCGTTTCTGCATATTGTTCCGCTAACTCAGTCAGGGCAGTTAGCACGGATTCCATTTTGGGCATTATTATTTTTTGACGCGCTTCACGTAACATCAATGAATAAGCTAAATTATTAATATCCTCGGAAGTACAAGCAAAGTGAATAAATTCACTGACTGCCATTAATTCTGGAAGGGCAGCGAACTTTTCCCGGATAAAATATTCCACTGCCTTGACATCATGATTAGTAGTCCGTTCAATCTCTTTAACCCGTTGCGCGTCTTCAACGGAAAAATTTTCAATGAGCGCGTTTAACAAACCCTGAGCGGAATGACTAAACACAGGTACTTCGACAATCTCTGGTTGAGCGGATAGAAATTGCAACCAGCGAATTTCGACAAATACCCGATAACGAATCAAACCAAATTCGCTAAAAATCGGGCGTAAATCAAGAACTTTATTGCCATAACGTCCATCAACGGGAGAAATGGCGGTGAGTGCTGAAAGCATTTGTTGAATATCCTATTATTAAGTTGATGAGTACAACGGATTTTAGAAAACAACGGATGAGCTTCGGAGAATTAAAACACTTCAATTCGATGCGCAGTCGCAATTCCCTGCGTTTGACAAAATTGCAGAGCTTCTTCAGTAAACCCACCTAATGATAAAAAAGCGGGTAAAATCAAAGAGATAGAAAAAACTTGACCATAAATTTCGACTTTTTCTTGAAAATCGCTCACGGTTTTTAAACCCATTTTCGTTTTGGTTTTTCTCACTTCAACTAACACAAATCGCCCACATTTCGATTCCGCCACCACATCAATTTCCATCCCTTTGCCATCCTCACGTTGGAAGATCACCCGTTCTTTGACGTTAATGATATTCAGGGCAGTGTTATCATTTACATTGTTAAAGAAGACGGATAAAGCAAAATGTTTTCGACTCCGAAAAGCGGTGGCTAACTGATGTTCTGCCATTTTGCCAGAGAGATTATTAAGCAAGCCACGTAATTGGCGATTTTTCGCCCTTAAATTTTCAATTTGCGCCTGAAATTCCAATTTTAAATCTGACGGTGGCTCAAATTGTTCGATTTCCTTTTCAAAGCGGTTACGGAGGATTAAATTAAGCGTACCATCTTGTAAACCTCGAAATTCAATATCTGCCACCCCTCTATCAATTAGATCCGCTTCACTCAGCGTCACTAATTTCTCTTGAATTTGATCCAATTCTAAATCAATTTGCAATTTTTGTTTGAGCGTTTTTGGTGTCCAATAACTCTCCGCATGTTTGCTTAAATGAAGCAATAGCGTTTTGGCATATTTATCATTAATCCGTGGCAAAGTTAATTGTAGGTATTCATTCCAAGTTTCTGACATTTCAGAATGTCGATCTGAAATTTCATAGTTCACCACTTCCACAACCCCATCTGGCAACGTCAAATCTTTATTAGAGCATTCACTTTGAATGACACAAGAAATGAAAAAGGGATCCGATTGGCATAATTGATTAATCATCAACGCCGTTTCGTTCGTGATCGCTTCTTGCCAATATTCCGCATATTTATAGACGGCTTGTAAACCTTCCTCTTCGGAAAGGTACGGAGACATATACATACGCTTGAGTCTTCCCGCTTCTAAATATTTACCAATGATTTGAACGAGCCAACCGACATAAGAACCGGTGACTAACATTGGAGCAACTTTTGACTCCGATAAGGAATGAAAACTACCTGCCAACGTTTCAATTGGACTTGTTTGATATTGCTGATCGGGATAAATATACTGAGTGATATTCTGAAATTCATCCAGTATGACTAAAAATCGTATGTCAAATAGGGCGGCAAAGCGATGAGGGGCAGTGTTAGCAATCTCCCACATTGAATCATGGAATCCTCTTTCTTTATTTTTGAGAAGCGAATCCACATCGCCAACCAAGCGTTTGTTTGAGTGGGTTAACCCATATTCCCGAATTTCATCTAAATCAAGTGGTTGGGTAACTAAACGTTCATTTCTTTCGAGAAAAGAAATATACTGTGAGGCAAAGGCACAATAGTAATCAATGGCAAAATCGGGATACCAAGCTTTATTTTCCGCAATGTCAAAAAAGAATGGAATCACTCCCCGCTTGGGATCACTC
>JAOZSV010000325.1 GCA_029939505.1 Thiotrichaceae bacterium
GTTACGGCGGTTTTTCACGGACGCGGCCTGCTTAAACGCATAATATGTCGAGTGGGCGGGAATGGGATCGTCCAAGTTATTCAGGTCAAGTGCTTTCCTTACCAATAAGTTAAAGTAGCATTGTTCAAACAGTTCGGCATCACTCCACCCAAAACCTTCTTTCAGTATCATCATTGATACCAAAATACGTATTTCAGCCTAAAGTTTTTCTTCAAAAAACTTTAGGCTGAAATGATGTATTGGGGCGACCCTGTGTCTCGTCGTACAGAACGGAAAAAACACTTTCATCAATACAAGATGTGATCAATGCATAAAAGACATTATGCCAACTATTTGGATCATTAAATAACTTTTGCTTCGCCCCATTAAAATGAGACTCAATACGATTGACATCAGCAGACTTGGTACAGGATGGGCTTTTACGAAACATGGGTAGAATATGTTTTCAATTTTTAATTGGTGATTAAGTTATTTATTATATATTATTATACCACATCTTCAATGTGGTATGAAATCGGGGGTGACGACTTTTCGGAGGGGACTCAACCTTAATGAATAAATTCAAGGTGTGTTAAAATATAACCATTTTCAGATAAATCAATTCACTTACTTAAAAACCTCTGAGGTTTGACTCCAACTATTTTTCTCAATTTGAATCACTTACTTAAAAACCTCAGCAAGCGTAGGGCGGGTAGGAGCGAAGCGTAAACCCACCATTTCCCAATTGATGTTATTATCTATGTTATTAGATAGCATGGTTGTGGTGGGTTTCACTTCGTTCTACCCACCCTACATTTTACTCACATCTTAACGGATGCTCAGGATGACATTGAGAAGACAATCCTGTTTATCAATTAATCCGTTAGAGGCTAAAGTTTTTCTTCAAAAAACTTTAGCCTCTAATCTGGTTCAGAATTGATGTGAATTCTTAAATTCTGGTTCAGAAAATGATTTATTTCGGAAATACAATATGTTACAAAAGTTCAAAGCCACTTTAACTGGAAACAAAATACAATGGCTTGATGATATACCAACCTCGCTAACCAATAAATCAACAACGGTTTATATCATTTTTACTGAACCTGAATCAACCGTTGATGAAATTATTAATGAAACGACTTTGAGTGCATTGAAAGAAATTGAATCTGGAAGCGGCGACGTCTTTAAAAATGTTGATGAACTCTTTAAGGATTTAGATAATTAATGAAATCTATTCGACGTTCTACTCAATTCAAAAAAGACTATAAACGTGTCAAGCGGCAAAAATATAGCCGAACTGAGACAAGTGATTAATAAATTAGCGATTGATGAAAACCTTGAGCCGAAATATCGTGATCATAGTTGGAAACGATTCAGGTTGTCGAGAATGTCATATTGAGCCAGATTGGTTGCTGATATACAAAAACTCGAACACTGAACTTGCCCTAATAATAACCGGTTCACATTCTGAATTATTTTAACTATATACCTCCTAAATGATTTGTCAATTTTAATGGCAAGAAACCCAGTTGTTGCCAAAAACTGGGTTTCTGCTACTCTACGAATCATTTAGGATCACTATACCTATAGTGAAAAGGCTAAAAATCATGTTCTTATATCGCTTAGATAACGAAGTCATTTTCAAAAAGGCTTTTACGGATAAATTGGTGTTTACCCAATTCGTTAAGGATGTCATTGGAATTGATCTCGTCGTTAAGAAAATTGAAACCAAAAAACGTTTTAAGCCCAAAATCGCTTATATAGATTTTGCTTATGATATTTTTGCTCAATCAAAGGATAACCGAGTGATTGTGGAAATTCAGCGTGTCAATTATGATTACAATTTTGACCGTTTTCTGCACTATCATCTGATGGCGATTGCCCAACTCCAACGCGGTGCTAAGGATTACAAAATTAAACCCAAAGTTTATACGATTGTGGTTTTGACTGCTCCGAGCCTCATAGAAGATGATGAGGGAAAAACGGTTAAAGATGATATTTTGATTTCAGATATAATTCCCCGTAATCGGAAAGGTCAAACCGTCAAATTTTATGGACATCAACTGATTTTCCTTAATCCTCATTTTAAGAATGACGACACGCCCCCTCAGATTAAAGATTGGTTTGATTTAATTTTGGAATCCATTTCCCATCCCGATAATCCCAAAATTAACTTCCAGAACCAAGCTATCAAAAAGGCTGCCGAATTGATAGAAGATGATAACCTCACCCCAGAGGAAAGAACAGCATCTAAAGTGGCATTTGCTACTGAGGAAACTCTTCAGATTGTGGAAAAAAGAATACGACATGAAGGCAAAATGGAAATAGCTAAAAATATGATGGCCAAGGGGTTTGATATCCAAGCCATTTCTGAAATAACCGGACTTGATGTTGAAACTCTCAATCAACTTGAGACGGAATAATGCCCATATTTTTCTGAGGAATCATATCATGTTTATAAAACAATCGCTTGCTCAAGTTTTAGCCTTTGGTGAGGCCTATAGTGGCTGATGCCAATAATGACGTAGTATGCCTTGGTGATAACTATGAACAGGGCATACCAATATCTAACGTCAGTTTACCAACCGTCAGTTTAACCAGTTACCTCATTCGCAAAAGCGTTGAACTCCAAAAAGTATTAAAACTGATGCTTCACTACTTATATTTTGCATATTGACCAACAAAATATTGTTTAAGGGGCGGAAAACCGTTAAAATTGACGGTTGAATAACTTGTTGTATAGGCACCTGCATTTAACATGAAAACGCGATCTCCATAAGTCAGGCTATTAGGTAACTGAAAAGTATGCCCTTTAGCAATAATATCTACACTATCACAGGTTGGTCCAGCAAGTACAGTATCCATCATCGGTGAGCAATCATCTTTATGAGTTATCACCTGTAAAATGATGGCACAACTTTCCGTTAATCCATTATAAACTCCCACATCAAGATATACCCAATGTGGATGTATTGACTTCTCATTGTGACGAACAAGAATCACTTCAGATTGCAGAATACCGGCACTGGCAACAATATAACGTCCCGGTTCTAAAATAATTTGTAAATCCATCATACCGTGTGACAATAATGCCGCCTTAATTGTTTGAGAAAACACCTCAATATCCGGGGTATTATTTTGATAGGCTGCTGGAAAACCACCCCCGATATTAAGCGCATGAAGTTTTATTCCTTCAGTTTGCAAACGCGCACGAATTTGTGCCGCTTCTGCAATACTTTTCTTCCATGCTTCAGCCAGTAATTGTTGGGAGCCGACATGAAAAGAAATTCCCCAGGGTTGTAATCCTTGTTTTTTTGCAGCAATCAACAAATTAAATACACTATCTATATCACCGCCAAATTTTTCGGACAATGACCAAGCGGCTCCTTGACCTGTCGTTGCCATTCGTGCATACACTTTTGCGTTTGGTGCTGCTTTGGCTAATTTATCCAGTTCCATTTGTGAATCAAAAATAAATGATTGTACGCCATATTTAAAAGCGGTTTGAATGTCTGAATATTTTTTAATCGTATTCCCATAATGGAGATATTTTCCGGGAATACCCAGAGCGATACATTGTTCTATTTCATATATGCTGGCGACATCAAAATAGCTACCCTGAGCTTTCAGCGTCAGTAAAATTTCATTGGCCGGATTAGCTTTCAGCGAATAAAAACATTGTGCGTATGAAAAGGCTTGTTTAAGACGTTGCCAATTACAAACAACTTCATCAGTATCAATCACCACAAATGGAGTGGTTAATTCTGGATTTTTTTCTATAAATGATCGGTTATTATCATTAATCTGCTGATATTTCATATTGAGCTATACTCCAAACAGCAATTTTCGTAAAGTCATAACATATTGATTTATAATAATTTATTTAAAACTTCACGGGTACGGTATTCAAGTACCGCATAGCCAACATGAGTCGAGGCTAAAGATTTTTGTACTCAGTTAGCCTTGAAATCAATTTCAAGGCTAAAAGCTAAAGTTTGCTAAAGCAGACTGATTAAATTAGCTGTCTACCTTGAAATTGATTTCAAGGCTGAGTAATTACCGTTTTTTTTTAAGAAAAACGTAACTACTCAGGGCAACCATAAAGGATTCGAGGTTTTAGTTTTTTGAAAAAAAACTAAAACCTCGAATCCAGCCTACAACATTTCAGCCTAAAGTTTTTCTTCAAAAAACTTTAGGCTGAAATCTTCTTATGAAGACGGACGAAAAATTTCTGATGTAGGCTGCACACCCTTGTGGTTGCCCTGAGTACCGAAGTTATGTTCAAAATGATAGCCTTGATTTTTCAGTGTGTTAAAAGTTTCATTTTCAATTCGAGGCTAAAGTTTTTTTAAAGAAAAAACTTTAGCCTCGAAGCCAGCGTGCACGACCTCCTTTCATAACAATAGTAACCGTTTTTTCGGATAACGGAATATCCGTTACCCAGCTAAAAGTTTTTTTTCTGCCCTTAGGGCTGATTTCTTCATAAATGGACGTTGTTGCATAAACCAAATAAAATAAAGATAGAGAACTAGCAAAGAAAAATC
>JAOZSV010000473.1 GCA_029939505.1 Thiotrichaceae bacterium
CAAGGAAAGCCACCACTGCTGTTCCTAATGCCCATAAGGTTGCTACTTTATTCGGATGCTCACGGCGGCGACGCTTGACCATAGTGAAGGCGAACATTGTCATGAGTAGGAAGGGAATGGGTTCCATCGCTGAGAATATAGATCCCCACCATTGCCAGTATTCAGGCGCACCGATCCAAAAATAGTGATGTCCCGTACCAATAAGACCAGTAATCAGTGCCATAGCGATAATCACATAGAGCCACTTTTCAATGACTTCACGATCCACACCCGTTATTTTAATCAGGACAAAGGCGAGGATGGAAGCCATAATGAGTTCCCACACGCCCTCTACCCAGAGGTGAATAACCCACCACCAGTAATATTTATCCAGTACCAAATTTGAGGGATTATAGAAGGCAAATAGGAATAACACGGCTAAACCGATAAGCCCTGTCAGTAACACGAGAGTAACGACTGTCTTACGACCTTGAAGAATCGTCATACCGATGTTATACAAAAATCCTAAAATGACGATAACAATGCCAACTTTGGTAATAGTCGGTTGTTCTAAAAATTCCCGTCCCATCGTCGGCAATACACTATTACCTGTCATTTCAGCCAATTGGGCATAAGGAACCAAAAGATACCCAACAATGGTCAAAACCCCTGTTATGAGGAAAATCCAGAACAATACGATGGCTAATAGTGGACTGTGCAATTCCTTTTCAGATTCCTCTGGGACTAAATAATAGGATGCTCCCATAAAACCAAATAGTAACCAAATAATGAGCAAGTTGGTATGTACCATTCGCGCAATATTGAATGGGAGAATGGGAAAAAGGAAATCTCCCACCACGTATTGTAAGCCCATGATAAGGCCAAATAAAATTTGTCCGACAAATAGCCCTATAGCCGCAATAAAATAGGGCTTGGCAACGGATTGTGATGAATACTGCATATCTAAAGTCTCTCCTTTTGGGTTAATTAACCTTCAATATTGGGTGGCCAGCCAGCGGTGTTGATTTCGGATGTCCACTTCAAAAACGCCTCTAGTGCGTCTAACTCCTCATCACTGAGGTTGAATTGTGGCATTTGTCTGCGCCCAGGCGCGTTGGTGGGCATCGCCTTAACCCACGCTTTGATAAAAGCACCCCCTCTACGCTTATAGACATTACCCAATTCGGGCGCGTAATAAGCACCTTCTCCGAGCAAAGTATGACAACCTATACAGTCGTTTTCTTCCCAAATCACTTTGCCAAGAGCCACTTGCTCAGTAATATTTTCCCGATGATCACGTTCTGGCAAAGCAGTGCTAGTATCAAAGGTTAAAGCAAGAAATAGTAGGATAAAAAAGATTGAACCACCATAGTAGATGTTTCGAGCCATGGATTT
>JAOZSV010000002.1 GCA_029939505.1 Thiotrichaceae bacterium
TTTCAAAAATCGGATTTCTTAAACATCTTGGAAACATAGTGCGTAACATCAGTTACCAGTTAATTAAACGTCCATTAATTCAGTTTCTTTTTCAGCTAACACGGTATCAATTTTTTTGATAAATTGGTTCGTTAGTTTTTGGACATTTTCTTCAGCGCGATGTTCTTCATCTTTAGAAATATCTCCATCTTTCATTAATTCTTTCAGATCATGATTGGCATCACGACGACTATTGCGAATGGCTACCCGTGCCCCTTCCGCTTCATGGCGCACGATTTTTACCAAATCACGACGACGCTCTTCCGTCATAGCTGGCAAAGGTACACGCAATAAATTTCCAACATTGCTTGGATTTAGTCCTAAATCAGAATCTCGAATGGCTTTTTCTACCACCGCCACCATACTTTTTTCAAAAGGGGTCACGCCTAGCGTCCGTGAATCTAGCACGGTGATATTAGCTGTTTGGCTGATAGGAACTGTCGAGCCGTAATAAGGTATAGTCAGATGATCGAGTAAAGAGGTATGAGCGCGTCCTGTCCGAATTTTAATTAATGAAGACTTCAGGGCATTAACACTTTTTTGCATTCGTTCATCAGCCTCGTTTTCAATCATTTCAATCATTTCGTTCATTTGGCTTCTCCATCATTGTCAATGAGCGTTCCTTCATCAAAACCTGCAATGGCACGGGATAATGCGCCCGCCTTTCCAATGTTAAGAACTCGCAATGGCATGTTGTTATCCCGACATAAAACGACTGCTGTGGTATCCATCACACCTAATCCGAGTTGAATGACTTTATTATAACTTAATCGTGAAAAACGTTTAGCGGTTGGATTAGTCACAGGATCAGATGAATAAACGCCATCCACTTTGGTGGCTTTTATCATTAAATCGGCATTGATCTCAATAGCGCGTAAACTGGCTGCGGAATCTGTGGTAAAAAAAGGGTTGCCTGTGCCAGCAACAAAGATAACAATTCGTCCTTTTTCTAAGTGGCTGATAGCGTGTCGCTGTGTGTAATGTTCACAAACGCTATTGATATTAATGGCTGACATCACGCTGGCTTTAATCCCTACTTTTTGTAGGGCATCTTGTAGGGCTAAACCATTGATTACTGTGGCTAACATGCCCATGTAATCAGCCGATACTTTATTTATACCTTTTGCTGTCAAGCCGGCACCGCGATAAATATTACCACCACCGATAACTAAGCCTATTTGCACGCCAAGCTGCACAATGTCATGCAATTCGTTAGCAATGCGGGATAGGGTGTGAGTTTCTATACCAAAGTTAGCCTCACCCATCAATACCTCGCCACTGAGTTTTAATAAGACGCGACGATAGGTATTCGTAACTTCTTTAGACATGGTTGAACTTTTTCAGTTTGATGCTAAATTTGAAGATAATTATTGTTCAGAAAAATAATTTCACTTAAAAACCTCAGAGGTTTTGAAAACCTCTGAGGTTTGGTTTCACAGCAATTTCACTTAAAAACCTCAGAGGTTTTGAAAACCTCTGAGGTTTGATTCCACAGCAATTTAACTTAAAAACCTCAGAGGTTTTGAAAACCTCTGAGGTTTGATTCCACAGCAATTTAACTTAAAAACCTCAGAGGTTTTCACTTAAAAACCTCAGAGGTTTGATTCCACTCCAATTTTTCAAAGCTAAAACGTTGGACGAAAAAATTTTAATCCTTTTTCACTTGTTGCATGACTTCATCGGCAAAGTTTTCGCTTTTCTTTTCAATGCCTTCACCGACTTCAAAACGGTCAAAATGTACGACTGTCGCTTCTTTCGCTTTGAGCAATTTTTCCACTTTTTGATCAGGCTCTTTGACGAATGGTTGACCAAGTAGGGTCACTTCACCTAAAAATTTATTGATGCGACCACCGACCATTTTTTCAATGATATGAGCGGGCTTGCCACTGTTAGCGGCTTGTGCGGCGAAAATGTCCTTTTCTTTGTCAATAACCTCGGTGGGTACTTGATCAGGAGATATACACAATGGGCGACTGGCAGCAATGTGCATAGCGATGTCTTTGGCTAATTCTGCATCACCACCGCGCATATCGACTAAAACACCAATTCGCGCACCATGTAAATACACGCCCAGGTTTTTTTGCGATTCCATCAAAGCAAAACGCCGCACATTGACGTTCTCACCAATTTTGGCAATTAAATCTTGACGAACATTCTCAACGCTTTTGTCACTGTTAATGAAAGGGGCAGCCATCAAGGCTTCCAAATTGCTGGGGCATTCGCGTAAAACAGTTGCAGCCAGCGCGTCACAAAAACCTTTGAAGTCATCGGCTTTAGAAACAAAGTCTGTTTCACTGTTCACTTCTACCATTGCAGCATGGTTGCTGTCTTGCTGTATGACAATCAAACCTTCGGCAGCAATTCTCCCTGCTTTTTTGGCGGCTTTGGCTTGACCCGATTTACGCATTGCTTCAATGGCGGCTTCAATATCGCCTCCACTTTCTACCAGTGCTTTTTTACATTCCATCATGCCCGCACCAGTGCGTTCACGCAGCTCTTTAACCAATGCTGCTGTAATCTTCATTTTTTCAAAACCTCTTGTTTAGATTTGGGAAATCATTCGCCTACTTATTAGTTGTTTCGTCCTTATCCCCAGAATCAATATTTTCACCAACTTCTTCTACAAAATCATCTTCATCCGTGTTCGTGTCCATTTTTAAAGTCGCTTGATCAGCTTCAATAATGGCATCTGCTATCCCATTAACATATAATGTGATAGAACGAATTGCATCGTCGTTGCCCGGAATGATGTAATCAACATTTTTAGGGCTATTGTTCGTATCTACAACACCAACGACGGGAATGCCCAGTTTAGTGGCTTCTTTAATGGCAATTTTTTCGTTGCCCACGTCAACAACAAATAAGGCGTCGGGCAAGCCGTCCATATTTTTAATCCCGCCCAGGCTTCGCTCCAGTTTTTCCAATTCACGGGTCAGTGAAAGAGCCTCTTTTTTCGTGATGTGATACAATGTGCCATCTTGTGTGATCATCTCTATATCTTTGAGACGCTTGATTGAGGATTTGACCGTTTTATAATTGGTCAGCATACCTCCTAGCCAACGACGATTGACGTAGGGCATATTACAGCGGAGGGCGGCTTCTTTAATAACTTCTTGTGAGGCACGTTTTGTACCGACAAATAAAATTTTGCCTTTTTTGGCTGCCAATTTACCTAAAAAATTCGCGGCATCATTATACATGGGCAGCGTAGATTCAAGGTTAATAATGTGAATCTTGTTGCGTTCCCCAAAAATATAGGGGGCCATTTGGGGATTCCAATAACGAGTTTGATGCCCAAAATGCACCCCTGCTTCTAGCATTTGACGCATAGAAATATTTGACATATTCTAACTGACTCCAGTAGGGTTATTCCTCCATACACCCCATAGATTGACTTCTTTTTTTTGAGTTTGTTCAGAAAATTCTGTTTTTTAAACCTCAGTTTTTTTTAAACTAATATTCTAAAAAACGGAGAGAAGCACCCTTATCTATGTGACGGCGTATGTGTGAGATTACTTTTAATTGTAAATTATAGTAAGCCTCTTGCAAAACCGAGTTTCGAGCTTAGAAATCCGATTTTTGAAAAAATCGCTTAAAACTGGTGTGTTAGAGTTTTGCAAGAACCTCATCGTAAGAGAGATATTACACTATAATACCATAAAATATTTATCACAACAATTTATTGTCATGTCGCCAATCTCTATAAAAACGAAAGAAGAAATTGAAAAAATGCGTATCGCTGGACGTTTGGCTGTTGACGTATTGAATATGATCACACCTTATGTCAAAGCGGGTGTGAAGACTGAGGAGTTGGATCGTTTGTGCCATGATTATATCGTTAATGTGCAGCAAGCTTACCCTGCCCCTTTAAATTATAAGAATTTTCCTAAATCTATTTGTACTTCTATTAATCATCAGGTTTGTCATGCGGTTCCTGGGGAAAAGAAGTTAAAAAATGGGGATATTATGAACATTGATATCACCGTTGTCAAAAATGGGTATCATGGTGATACGAGTCGAATGTTTATAATTGGCAAACCCAGTATCCGTGCTAAACGCCTTGTAGAGATTGCTTATGAATGTCTATGGATTGGCATACATCAAGTTAAGCCTGGGGTTGATTTAAGTGTTGTTGGTAAGGCTATTCAACGTTATGTGGAATCAAAAAAATGTTCTGTTGTACAGGAATATTGTGGGCATGGGATAGGCTATAAGTTTCATGAAGAACCCGAGGTGTTACATTATTATGATCCTAAATCTAAGAAGAATAAGAATATTTTATTAAAACCAGGTATGACGTTTACTATTGAGCCAATGATTAATGCAGGTAAGCGGGAAATCAAATTATTGCCTGATCAATGGACAGTTGTTACAAAAGATCATAGTCTGTCGGCTCAATGGGAACATACCATTTTGGTGACGGAGGAGAGTTTTGAGGTATTGACTTTGGGTGAAGGTGAAGAGGTTTTTTGTCCTTAAACTTAAAGTAGAGACTCATTTTTTATGAACCTATTCGGCCCTATTCGTTTTTGAGCTTAGAATTCGAGGCTAAAGTTTTTTCTTTAAAAAAAACTTTAGCCTCGAACCGATTTCTTAAACCTCGTGCTCAAAAACCCAGAATGCTTTTAGCCTTGAAATTGATTTCAAGGCTAACCGCTGAGTAGTTACGGCAAAATTTCAGTTATGCTGATTGCACCGCGTAAATCTCCTGCTTGATAACCTGTTGCTTTATCTTCAGGATATAACTTTTTGAGTTCATCCTGAATGTCTTGCTCAATTTCTGAACCATGACAAGTGAGACAGGGGGCGGAAACGCGAATCGCCTTCATGTAACGGAGTTGACGTTGCCCGTCTTTTTCAATGATTTCGTGAAAATCAAGTGTTTTAGGCTTTTCGCCCTTTGCCTTGCGTTGTTCAAACTGTTCTAATACCGCTTTTTCCCAAGCATCAGGCGCATGATTGGCATTGCGTGGCTTCATACTGACTCGTTTTATGGAAAAGCCTTTTTTTTCCAATAATTTAGCGCTGATTTTAGGGGCTTCTGTGTGACACACTTCTACCCCTTTGATGGGACCACCCGCTTTTATAGCCGTTTTGAGTTCCGATTTTAAAGCACCACCCAGTTCTTTCATGGCACTGAGGTAAGTTGCTTTTTTGGCTTCGATGTCGATGTCATTTTTATCAGCCAGTACGATTGGACTACAAATCAGGCTAACTGCGGCAATACTGAGGGCAATATGCTTCATATATTAATCTCTTTTTTAATTGAAAATGTTAGTCCAAAGCTAAAGCGTTGAACTCCAAAATACATAAACGCCCAAAGCTAAAGCGTTGGACTCCAAAATACGTCCAAAATATGCCCAAAGCTAAAGCGTTGAACTCCAAAATACGTCCAAAAACGCTCAAAACTTTAGCTTTGAACACAAAATAAGCATATAACAATTTAAACAATTTATCAAATGGATGACGCACAATTACTCCGATACAGCCGCCAAATTTTATTACCCCAAGTTTCGTTAACTGGACAGGAAAAACTCCTACAATCAAAAGTGTTGATTGTTGGCTTGGGGGGGTTGGGTTCACCAGTCGCGATGTATTTGGCAGCGGCAGGTGTAGGGCATTTGGTACTTGCCGATTTTGATTATGTGGATTTATCCAATTTACAACGGCAAATAATACATTCATCAGCAGAATTAGGACAACATAAGTCGGTATCTGCTCAAAAAAAATTACAAGCACTTAATCCTAATGTACAAATAACCCTTATTAAACAACGTATTAAAGAAAAAACATTAAAAGAGATTATGAGCGATGTTGATGTTGTTGTTGATTGTAGCGACAATTTTGCGACGCGCTTTGCTCTCAATGCTGCTTGTGTGCATTCAGGTGTCGCATTGGTTTCGGGGGCGGCATTACGTTGGGAAGGGCAAGTTGCCGTTTTTTTTCCTGCTGAAAAAAATAGCCCTTGTTATCGTTGTTTATATGATGACAATGATGAACAAACTGAAACGTGTAGTGAAGCAGGTATATTGGCTCCGCTAGTAGGAATTGTTGGTAGTATTCAGGCTTCCGAAGTGATAAAAGTGTTATTAAATATTGGGGATTCTCTTTGTGGTAAATTATTGCTATTTTATGCTTACACTGGGAAGTGGCGTATTTTGAAATTACATAAAGACCCTACTTGTCCTGTGTGTACTTTGAAATAATTGTAACGACTCAGCCTTGAAATCAATTTCAAGGCTGAAAGTTCAAGTCGAGGCTAATGTTTTTTTGAAAAAAAAACATTAGCCTCGACTGTTAAAACAGACTCATTGGAAGAAAATTTAGCTGAGTCTGCTTTGGCTTTTAGCCTTGCAATTTCAAGGCTAACGGTAGTTACAAAAAACTTTAGATGCGAATGAAGAGTTAAAATAGGAGTCCAACGCTTTAGCTTTGGGCGGACTGACAAAGCTAAAACGTTGTACTCCAACAACAAAGCTAAAGCGTTTTCGAGGTTTTAGTTTTTTTTCAAAAAACTAAAACCTCGAACTCCATTTTAAAAAAATTCAACTCTTAATTCGCATTTTAGCTTCAAACTGATAAAGGAATAATTGATAACTGATATGGCTATTACAATTAAATTTTTTGCGAGTTTGCGTGAACAGGTGGGAAAGAGCGAAGTTCAAATTGAACTTTCGAGGTTTAAGTTTTTTAAAGAAAAACTTAAACCTCGAACTGATTCATTGACTGTGGGAGAAGTGTGGGCGCAAGTTTGTGATAATAGCCCTTTACCTATTCATATACTTATGGCGGTGAATAAGGAATATTCAAAACAAGATACGCGGGTGCAGGATGGCGACGAGGTTGCTTTTTTTCCGCCTGTGACTGGAGGCTGAAATATGAAAGTTGAAATCACCTCAAAAATATTTAACCCCTGGGAAGAATTACAAACCTATGAAAAAACATTAATTGCACAAGGAAAATATGGCGCAGTAGCCACGTTTGTTGGTACAATGCGCGACTATAATGAAGGTGATATAGTGCAGGCGATGTTTTTAGAACATTATCCAGGTATGACGGAAAAGTATTTGCAGACGTTAAGTGAAACAGCCTTACAACGCTGGGATATTTTTGAGACGTTAATTATTCATAGGATAGGGGAGATAAAACCCGGGGAGACTATAGTATTAGTTGCCACTTGGGCAGGGCATCGCGTTCCTGCTTTTGAAGCTTGTCGCTTTTTAATTGATGAATTGAAATCTCGTGCGCCCTTTTGGAAACAGGAAACTTTGAGTAATGGTGTACGTTGGTTGGATCAATGATGAATGGTGAATGATGAATGAACTTAATGGTGAACGATTGATTTAATTCATCATTCATCTTAATGTTCAAAATCCTTCTAAAACCGATGCATAAACCTCAGAGGTTTTGAAAACCTCTGAGGTTTGAATTCAACTCTTTTTCTGAACGTCTATATTAGACGTAACGCATCCTTAATCTGAGAAGGCGCAAACCCTCGATATTGTAAAAAACGGGCTTGTTTGGCAAATTCACGTTGTCCTTTTGGCAAATCTTCTCCAAAGCGTTTTTGCCGTGCATTACTGGCGAGTATTACCCAGCTAGTCTCGTTTGTCTCTAACACGTCTTTCACTAATTCTTCGGCAATACCGCGTTCTCGTAATTCTTGTTGAATACGCAATAGTCCAAATCCTTTTTGAGTTCTCATGCGCACATAGCTTTCAGCAAAACGTTCATCACTTAATAAATTTCCCGCTTGCAATTGGCTTAATACGCTGTCAATCACCTCTTTTTCAAAACCTTTGCGTGTTAATTTTTGTTCTAATTCAAAACGGCTGTGTTCACGTATTGATAAATACTTGATGGCACTTGAACGTGCTTGTGTAACTGAAGAAGGATTAATCATGGTTCAGGTTGACACACCGTCTAAGATTTTTTGCTACGCTTCGATAAAGTCGTTTTCTCTACTTTAGGGGCGGGTTCAGATGTTGTTTTGAGTAGCAATTTATCACGGATTTGTTGCTCAATGGTTTTAGCCGATTCTTTGTTTTCTTTTAAGTAAGTGCGGACATTTTCCTTGCCCTGACCGATTTTATCACTTTTGTAGCTATACCATGCCCCAGCTTTATCAATGATATCGTGTTTGACTCCCAATTCAATCAGTTCACTTTCTCTGGAGATGCCCTCCCCATAGATAATGTCAAATATGGCTTCTCTAAATGGCGGAGCAACTTTGTTTTTAACGACTTTAACGCGGGTTTCATTACCAATGATTTCATCGCCCCGTTTTAAGGCACCAATGCGCCGTATATCAAGGCGCACAGTAGAATAGAACTTGAGCGCGTTGCCGCCTGTTGTCGTTTCAGGTGAGCCAAACATCACGCCGATTTTCATGCGAATTTGGTTGATGAAAACGACTAAGGTATTGGTACGATTAATATTAGCCGTGAGTTTACGCAACGCTTGTGACATTAAACGCGCTTGTAATCCCATGTGTGAATCACCCATATTGCCTTCAATTTCTGCCTTTGGTGTCAGGGCAGCTACAGAGTCGATCACGACTAAATCAAATGTGCCAGATCGTACCAAAGTATCAGTGATTTCTAAAGCCTCTTCGCCGTCATTGGGTTGTGCTAAGTATAAGTCATCGATATTAACACCAATATTTTCTGCATACTTACTATCCAGGGCATGTTCAGCATCGACAAATGCAGCAACGCCGCCTTTTTTCTGAATTTCCGCGACGATTTGCAGCGTTAGAGTGGTTTTACCTGAGGCTTCTGGTCCAAAAACTTCAACAACACGTCCCATTGGTAAACCACCTACACCCAGAGCAATATCTAAACCTAATGAACCTGTTGAAACGGTTTCAACATTAAGAGCTGCACCAACATCACCTAGTCGCATGACTGCGCCTTTACCAAATTGTTTTTCAATTTGCTTGAGTGTGGCCATCAAAGCTTGTTTTTTATTGTCTTCCATCTATTAATTCCTCGCTTTTATTGGATAAATTAGACCTCTTTCCTAAATTTAATTAATCCTTTAAATTCAATGAGTTATAAAGATATTTTGTTAATGATTGATTTTAAACATAAAACTTAATTTAATAGGAAAGAAGTCAAATATTATTTTAGCAAATGGTTAAATATTATGGTTAAATATTTTTGTTAGTCTATCTTGACAAATATAAAATAATGCATTATTATATGTTCAACACTGAAATAAATTACTAGAGCAATGGTTAATGATTTAACTATAAATTAGATTTTTGAATGGGAAGTTTCACATTTTAAAGATTTATTGGTTCATTCACATTTGAACTAATGATTTTTTTGATGGAAAGTTTCTTTCAGGAACTTTTTTATAGTAGGTTTTTACCCTCTTTGGAATTTATAAAAGTAGAAAGCCTATCTTTGAATTATTAATTGGTATCATCAATGTTCATAAAATTTATTAGTGTTGCTCATATAGTTGAATGGGAAGGCGACTGAGCCGTGGTCCCTCTGAACCTGTCAGACCTTCCCCTCATATATTTTATTATCTATATAAAACTTTCCAGAAAATTCTTTATTTTCTTTTATCGGAAAATGGGATTTGATGACAAAATTTTTTTGACCGATTTTCTGTAATCCGACAATATGCCAGTTATATTCACCATCTGTTTTGATTTGTCTCGCAAATATTAAATCACTTTCAAACTTTCCCTTCCTTCTCTTCCTTTTAATGGCACCCTGATTGAACACAAATCTTGGCTTGTCTAAAGTTTCAATAATCCACGAAAAAGTTTTAATCTTATGAATATCTCTTTTATGAAAATCTGGATTATGCTCTTTATAATCTTCTAAAAGCGTCGTTTCGTAAAATATATCGTCCATAAATTTGTCCAGATAGCCAGACTCATGAGGTTTATTTTTAATACCAATTAGATGAGGAAAATTTTTAAATTCAGATTTTATCTGAATTTGCCCATTTGAAAAAAAATCTGTAAAATCATAATAACCATTTTTTTTATCTTCTGCCTGTTGCAATATCAAATGACCATTTTTTTTATATTCTGCCAGTTTCAATATCAGTGGTTTTCTAATAAATTTATCTTTGAAGTAAAAAAATAATGCCTTGTAATTTAACAACTCTAGTTTTAGTGATTTTGGCGCTTGCATTTCACCGATATATTGTTTAACTAACTCATCTTTGGCTTTTTTCAACTTATTGATTTCAGCTCTATGGATTGCTAGTTCCTCAAGTTTCCCATCGTAATATCTGATTTTATCTTCAATAGAATTTTCTAAATTATTCACTTTAAAACCTCCTGCAAAACTCGAAATCTGTTCTACAGATTGAAGAAATCCGATTTTTGAGCGACGAAATTGTCTTCCATCTATTAGCTTAGCTCGTTTTGATTGGAGAAATGATACTCATTATATTATCTCATAATTTGCCAAGCATTTTTTTGTTAGGGGACATTTTTTCATCAGTATTTTACAAAGAAAAATTTCACCTTTAAATTGTTTGATCGAGCTGAAAATTTTCAATAAAAAAGTCCTGTACAAAATCAATTCTGTCGATTTTTTTATCTTTCTTATAAAAAAATTCTTTTAAAGGAAAAAATCATTATTTGAATTAGAATATCGAATTATTAATCGCTATATCATTTATTTTTTGAATTTTTTGTCATTTTAAACAAAATATGTTATCGTAAGTCGTTTCCAAAAGTGGGAAAAATGCACAATGATACTTTTCGAGGCTAAAGTTTTTTTAAAGAAAAAACTTTAGCCTCGAATGTTATAATCTAGAAAATCTGTTAATTAGGGAATCTATAAAAAATTATGGCTGTTTCAGAACAAATTAAAAGTCAGTTTATTGAGTACATCGCACTTCAAGCATTTGATGATCAATATATTGATCGCCAAGAAGAGAAACGAATTCTTGAAGTGGGCGTAAAAAATGGCATGAGTGTAGATGAAAGTTTGTCTCTCATTCGCCAAGTGTCTTTGCAAAAAGGTTTGGTTATCGAAAGAGATGCCGAGGAACAGGCTAAAGAATTTCTTGAAAAAGCGGCGACTAATGATGGGAAAGTGACTAAAAAGGAATTTGGAGATACTGTCGCGCTGTTCAAAAAAGCGAGCAAGGGCAAGATTCCTGAACATGAAATGAAACTGCGTTTAAAGAAAATGATGGAAGATAATGGTTGGAAAGCCAAAGAAGGAGGGTTGTTTGGCTCAAAGTGGTATTCTGCGATAGAAGGAACTTGTTAATCAGCAAGGTTTCCTCCCACTAAGGGTAGCACAGCATTTAATTTGCACAGGAAGGAGTATCAGTTATGGCAGTTTCAGATGAAGTCAGAAAGGCTTTTGTTGATTTCATTATGCTTCAAGTCTTTGATGATCAATATATTGATCGTCAAGAGGAGAAGAATATCCTTGAAGAAGGAATTAAGAAGGGGATGGGCGTAGATGAAGGACTTGCTATTATGCGACAAGTCGCCCTGGAAAAAGGGATCGCGCTTGAAAGAGATGCCGAAGAACGCGCTAAGGAAACGTTAGAAGCTTTTGCTACCAATGATGGCAAAGTGGATAAAAAGGAATTTGAGGATGCCGTCGCGATCTTCAAAAAACACAGTAAAGGTAAGATACCCGAACCTGAGTTGAAAAAACGGCTCAAAAAGATGATGGGGGAAAACAATTGGAAAGCCAAAGAAGGTGGTTTCTTTGGTTCAAAATGGTTTTCTGCGATTTGAAGAATAAAAGTAACGATTCAGCCTTGAAATTTCAAGGCTGAAAGCATTCGATATTTTAGTTTTTTTTCAAAAAACTCTCGAATAGTCTGCTAAAGAATGATAGAGTTAAGTACCAAACTTCTTAAATAAAATGGCGGTAGATTTAATGAACAAATCAGTTTATTTAGATACAACTATACCTAGTTATTTATTTGATGATCGAGAAAACATCAAAGTGCATATTGATGTAACTAAAAAATGGTGGGAACAAGAAAAGGACAATTTTGAAACTTGGATTTCTGAAGAAACTTTTAATGAGCTATCTGAAGGTGATTATCCAAGAAAAGATGAAATACTGGAATTTATTAGAGAGATTGCAATTTTGCCGCCTCACCAAGAAATAGTACAGATAGCAAAAGTCTATTTAAATAATTATTTAATGCCACAAGTATTAAAGGGTGATGTCTTACACTTGGCTTATGCATCGTATTATAAAATTGATTTTTTATTGACTTGGAACTGCAACCATCTTGCTAATGCCAACAAGCGTCAACATATAAGAGTTGTTAATGCGCGTTTAAATTTGGCAACACCAGAAATTATAACACCTCTTGAACTATTTTCGGAAAACAATAATGATTACGAATGAGCTATTAAAAATTAAGTATGACACCCAGAAAAGATTAGATCAAGAAGCTCAACATAGTCTTGAAAAATATATAGAAATTAGTCACAGAAATGTCCAAAAAATTGTAGCTGATTATGGCTTAAAACTTAAATATGGAACGCCAAGTACAGTAGGAACAAGGAATGGCGAAACGAAAGTGTTTTAACTAATTCAGCGGACGCTTGTACCGAATAAAGAATTCGAGGCTAAAGTTTTTTTAAAGAAAAAACTTTAGCATCATTTTTTTCAAAAATCGGATTTCTATACTAACACTTCAACATTTTCACAGATTTTATTTCCGTTTAAAATGGAACTATTCAAACGTATCCTTTTCACATTGCGGATGTTACACCGTTATCGTCATGCCTTAGCAAAAATTGATTCTACAACTCCCCGCCAAATACATCAAATTTCACCAACCAATCTTAAACATAATGGCATCAAAGTTTTAGTATTAGACTTTGATGGTGTATTGGCAGCGCATGGTGAGGCACTGCCCAATCAAGAATTACAGCCATGGTTGCACGACTGTATTAACACATTTGGTTCGACACAAGTTTTTGTTTTATCAAATAAACCTTTGCAGAGTCGAATAAATTATTTTAATCAGCTTAAAATACGGTGCATTGCTGGTGTGAAAAAGAAACCTTATCCTGATGGCTTACAAAAAATTATCGCTTTAACAGAGCAATCTCCAGAAACAGTGATGTTAGTGGATGATAGACTTTTGACAGGGTGTTTGGCTGCTTGTATTGCTGGCAATTCGGTGACGCTGATTACTCGCCCTTATGTCTCTCTATCTAAACGCCCAATACAAGAATTGTTTTTTATGACGCTACGATTTTTGGAGCGTTACATTGTACAGTTGATTGCTAGATTTTAAGTTTTTCTTCAAAAAACTTAAACCTCGAACTCCAAAATTCAAAGCGAAAGCATTTGAGGTTTGAGTTTTTCTTCAAAAAACGTAAGTCGTGAAGCATAAGTTTTAATACTTTTTGGAGTCCATCATATTTGTGCTTGAGTACTTACTCCATTCGCATTTCAATGTGAGTAGTTACCAATTAAATTTTTAATTTCCACTTATGAATATATCATTTTTGCTATTCAAATAAATATTCAATTTCCTTTAAATGCCTTTCTAAAGAAAGTGATAACATTGAAGAAATCGTGAACAAAGTCGCTAATACATTCAAATTTGAATCCGCATCACAGGCAGCACGAATACGTTCCAAAAAATGATAATTTAAAGTTTGCATTTCTTTAAAATGTTTTTTTAAACCTTCAAATTCCAAATCAATATGGCCCTCTTTTTGATAGACATAATATTGGTGCAATAAATAAGAGGAAGTTACCCGATAAACTGTTTCATCCAAGGAAGCAAAGGGTAAATGATAATATGCCATACCACGCATGTGGAATAAAAGGGGACACGCACTGCTTGCCATCACAAATCCAATCAAAGCTCTTAAACCTGTTTGTGCATCGGCTCGTTTAAAATATTCACGTTCAGGCGTTATCACATGAATATCCACCTCTTTACAAGAAAAAATTTCCTTAAATCCCAAAACAATTTCATGGGCATCAATAGCAACGGGGCAATGTGAATCTGTATCAAGATTTAATGGACAATTGGGGCATTGATGAAAATCTAACTGAGTCCAATTTGGATATAATTTTTTGTCTAAAAAATGTCCACGAGTTCTATCAAAATCTATTTTGTACTGTAAAACTTTTCCATCATCCAGGGTAAAAGTATATTCAATAAACATAATTGTTTGTTCATCCATACGAAAATTAATTAAAAATATTTTTTATTTTACTTGATGTTCTCATTTTTTTCATCCCTCTCCTTTAGCTTTGGAGATTTGTTGGAATCTATGATCCCATCCCACTATTATTCAATTAATAACGACAAGTAATAACGACAAGGATTGTTTATAAAGAAGTATAGATGAAAAAACATTATAAATCAAATAGTTAATAAACATAAGTTCAAGTGATTATCCTTTTTTATAAATAATCCTTGTAGTTATATTATGTTTGTGTTAAGTATTAGTGGGATAGGTTCATTCAGTTTTTTGAAGAACATTAGCCTCAAATGCTTTAGCTTTGAACACAAACTTAAAAAAATGCGAATCTTATGCCAATAGTCATTTAAGACGTTTTTTCAAAACGTTTTGAAAAAAACTTGAACTTTAAAATCAGAATTTTTAGAATTTAAAAATTCATACAGAAAGAGGAGCAATTTTTGTTGGGAAAAAATACGTTCTCACTGGGATTTTTTTGAAAGGGGATTTTTTTGGAAGAAGTATAAAAAAAAACCTCAGAGGTTTTGAAAACCTCTGAGGTTTGAATTGGTTTTAAATCTGGTACCGAGGGTCGGAATCGAACCGACACGGTGTTACCACCACTAGATTTTGAGTCTAGCGCGTCTACCAGTTCCGCCACCCCGGCTAATTAAGGAAACCTATTGTAACAAATCTTAATGACAAATGGAAGACTTTTTTACACTTTTTTTTAAAAAAAACGTGTTTTAAACAAAATTACTTTATATAACAAATAGTTACATTTATTATACCCATTCAAGAAATGTCTATGCAACGTTCCGATTTTTCCTTTGACTTACCTAAAGAGCTAATTGCACAATATCCTTTAGAGTCACGTACAAGTAGTCGTTTACTATATATGCACTCCAAGGATCAATTTCAAGATCATCGTTTCATTGATTTTCCAAACTTATTAGCTCCGACTGATTTATTAGTCTTTAATAATACTCGTGTTATTCCAGCCCGATTATTTGCTTATAAAGAAACAGGGGGGCAAGTCGAAATCCTTGTCGAACGAATACTTGATAATAATAGGGTACTGGCACAACTGCGATCCAGTAAATCACCTAAACCACTAACAGAATTAGTTATTGATAATGACATTAAAATAACCGTTTTGCAACGGTTAGATCACTTTTTTGAATTACAATTTAATGATCCACGTTCCATCTATGATATTTTGCAAGCCGTTGGACATATTCCTTTGCCCCCCTATATAAAGCGGGCAGATACACAGAAGGATAATCTTCGCTATCAAACAGTCTATGCAGAGCAATTGGGTGCCGTAGCGGCACCGACAGCAGGGCTCCATTTTGATAAAGCCATACTAGAACAGATTAAAGCGATTGGTATAGAAATGGCTTTTATTACTTTACATGTGGGGGCGGGGACATTTTCACCCATACGTGTTGATGATATTCGCCAGCATACCATGCACACTGAACGTTTACAGGTTTCCGCCCAAGTTTGTGAACAAGTTAAAGCGACACGCGCTCGCGGTGGACGTATTATTGCCGTAGGAACAACTTGTGTACGCGCCCTAGAAGCGGCTTCTGCTGAGGGTAGCATAAAACCTTATGAAGGCGAAACCCGTTTATTCATTACGCCAGGCTACAAATTTGTGAGCGTCGATGCCCTGCTAACTAATTTTCATCTCCCTGAATCTTCACTGCTCATACTTGTTTCTGCTTTCGCTGGAAAATCCAGCATTTTAGCAGCCTATCAACATGCGATTGCACAAAAATATCGTTTTTTTAGTTATGGTGATGCCATGTTTGTGGATCGCGCTGATAAAGATTGAGTTGCAAATCCTTAATGAAAAGGTTAAAATCGTTTTTTTTGTTCAAGTCAATTTAATTCAAAATGATAAACTTTTGATGCGAATTATTTGATGCAAATGAATGGAGTTCAACGCTTTAGCTTTGAAACCGTGTATGAAATCGCCAAAGCTGAAGCGTTTTTTTCAAAAAAAACTATTTTAAATAATTGATTTAAAAGCAGTTTATTATTTTTTAAATTCGCATTATTGTTATCAAAGTCAACACATCAATTTAGAAAATTACTGTGAAAAATATTAAGTTTCAAAATATTCGGGGTGAATTTAAAAGAGTACGAGGAGAAATATTTTCTTACCTTCTTGCTTTGTTCAAAAAAACAAAGGAACCAGACTCTAAATTTATTATATTTAGCAAAGGAAGAACAGGTAGCAATTTACTACGCACTTTACTTAATTCACATCCTGAAATTGTTTGTGAAGGGGATATATTTCTTCGTTTGTATGTTAGAATCCTCTCTCTAAAGTTATACATTAAAGGACGAATTGCTAAAAATCCAACAAAAGTGTACGGCTTTCAATTACAGCGTGCCCAACTTAATCACGAAAAAATAGAGACTAAAGACTTCCTATCTGATCTCCATAACAATGGATGGAAAATAATTTATTTGAGGAGAAAAAACCGCTTTCGACAAAAAATCTCCTCAAAGATCGCAATCAGTAGAAATCAATGGCTCTATAGTTCAAAAAGCAATTTAGAACCATCAACATCATTCAAAGTCCATATTGATACTCAAGAACTGTTGACTGAACTGGAAAATGCAGAAAACGCTGCTCTAAAAGACAAGGCTGATTTAAAAGAAATCCCTTATATAGAAATGATTTATGAGGATGATCTGTTAAAGGCAGGGCAACATCAGAAAACCGCAGATAAAATCTTCGACTTTCTGGGTGTTCAATCAGCACCTGTTGAAACGAATATGATAAAAACACCTTATCAGAATTTGGCAGAGGTTATTGAAAACTATGATGAAATAACCGCCTTATTAAGTAAAACCAAGTATGCCCACTATCTTGAGGAGGATAAAACGGAATAAAGGTTGAAGAGATGGCATTGATTGTACAAAAATATGGTGGCACATCAGTCGGCTCAACTGAGCGGATTGCCGCTGTCGCCGAAAAAATCATGGCCACTCGATCTCAAGGACATGATGTCGTTGTAGTCGTTTCCGCCATGAGTGGAGAAACTAATCGCCTAGTGGCATTGGCTAAAAGTCTTGCGGATCCGCCTAAAGCCCGCGAATTTGATGTGCTTTTAGCCACAGGTGAACAAGTCACTATTAGTTTACTCAGTATGACTCTTGAAGCGCGTGGATGTTCAGCCCGTTCTTATACGGGATCACAGGTACATATTTTGACAGATAGTGCCCATACTAAAGCGCGTATTCTTGAGATTGATGACAAACGTATTCATGATGATTTGGCACAAGGCACTGTGGTTGTTGTGGCAGGCTTTCAAGGTACTGATGCCCAAGGTAATATTACCACTTTAGGGCGGGGCGGTTCGGATACCACAGCCGTTGCATTAGCCGCTGCCCTGAAAGCAGATGAATGTCAAATTTATACTGATGTTGATGGCGTTTATACGACCGATCCTCGTGTTGTGCATCAAGCTCGCCGCCTTGATAAAATCTGTTTCGAGGAAATGCTAGAAATGGCGAGTTTGGGATCAAAAGTCTTGCAAATTCGTGCAGTGGAATTTGCCAGTAAATATAATGTACCATTACGAGTGCTATCCTCTTTTAAAGAGGGGCAAGGCACTTTGATTGCGTCAGAGGATGAAACGATGGAAAAAGCCCTCATTTCAAGTATTGCGTTTAATCGTGATGAGGCCAAATTAACGTTATTGGGTGTACCTGATCAACCTGGAATCGCCTATCAGATTTTAGGCCAGATTGCGGATGCTAATATTGAAGTAGATATGATCATCCAAAACATCGGAGCCGATGGGACGACAGATTTTACCTTCACAGTACATCATAATGACTACAAAAATGCCTTAACGATTTTACAGAATATCGCTAAAGAATTAGGAATTCGTGAGGTACTTGGCGATGATAGCATTGTGAAAATTTCTTTAGTGGGTGTTGGGATGCGTTCACATGCTGGCATTGCCAGTACCATGTTTAAAACGTTGGCGGATGAGGGCATTAACATCCAAATGATTTCGACTTCAGAAATTAAAATTTCAGTAGTCGTCCACGAAAAATACCTTGAATTAGGGGTCAGAGCATTACATGCGGCTTTTAACTTGGATGAAGCAGCTTCTTAAAAAAGATAGGGCATCTCAAGATGTACCTAACGCTAAAGTAGATACAACTGTTGAGCTTGAAACCAGGAAGAAGGATAAAAGGAGAAAATCTATGTTGATTTTGACAAGGCGTGTTGGTGAATCATTGATGATAGGAGACGATATAGTCATCACAGTATTGGGTGTGAAGGGTAATCAAGTGCGAATTGGTGTCAATGCACCCCGGGAGATTGCTGTTCACCGTGAGGAAATTTATCATCGGATTCAACAGGAGAAAATTCAAGCCAATCCAGAAGAAAGCGAATAAGGAGCCTTTCTAGCTTTGGAAGTTTTTTGGAGTCCAACGCTTCAGCTTTGGCGTATTTCCGTTCAACGCTTCAGCTTTGGCAGGACATTAATATTAATCTTTTCTTGTTTGAATCAGAATTGACAGAATTTGAGAATTTTCAGAATAAAATCATTTCGAGGCGTAACTACCTTGAAATTAATTTCAAGGCTAAAATGTACAGGACAATTTTTTTATCATTTCTGAGTAGGGTGGGTAGAGCGAACGCTCCACCCACCATTTTTTGTGGGTTTCCACTTCGTTCCTACCCACCCTACATTTTACTAAATTAGAGAGTTTAGCTGGCTTTAGCCTGCTTTGGTTTTCAGCCTTGAAATTGATTTCAAGGCTAAGTAGTTACAATCATTGAAATAAGAAATTCTGTTAATTCTCAAATTCGGTCAATTCTGATTCAAACAAGAAAAAATGTCCTATACAACAGAAATATTTTTAACAGATTGATTTTAAAGACGTTTATTAAACAATCCGAACAAAGGTAATTTTTCCAATTGCCCTAATTCCTGTTTTTCGACGAACAGCAATTTTTTGAGTCTCTTTTCACGTCGATCCTGCCATAAACGACTCACTTGTAAACGCCATAAGAGATTAATCAGTAAATAACCTGTTAAAGCACTAAAACTACCTAGCACAAAACTACCCAGTAGTAACGGCTGCCAAAAAATGTCTAATGAATTGAGCAACCATTCAAAAGATAAACTAAATTCAATATGTTCAGTAGGCAATCCTAATAATACTGTACCCAGTTTGTAGGCAAAATAGAATACAGGTGGTATGGTAATAGGATTAGTGACCCAAACTAAGCTGACTGATAAAGGTAAATTGACGCGAAACGCAATCGCCAATGCAGCAGCTAATAACATTTGCATCGGTAAAGGAACAAAAGCGATGAATAAGCCAACAGCCATGCCCCCTGCTAATGATCGCCTATTCAAATGCCACAAATTGGGATCATGGAGAAGAGCGCCAAAAAACTGAAGTTTAGGATGAGATTTAACATGAGAAATCTCTGGTAATGAACGCTTAAAAAATTTTTTCATGAGAAGAATATTTGGAAATCTATCGTTTTTTAGATAAATTGTTTCACGGAAAAGAAACTCAGTTTCTTGAAGAAAGTCAGTTTTTCTTGTTTCTGAAAAAATTGAGTTTCTGAACATCTATAAAATGAATCACCAGACAACCGACCTTCTTAAAGTCTGCATTTATTTATAAAAATGCGTTTAGGTGCAATCGCCTTTCTGTTTGGCATACTCTTTTGTCAAACGCTTTCTTTTATACCTGCAATCCCCTCGTTTATTCTACTATTTCCCTTATTTGCTTTTTTCATACTACCACGTTATCGCGTTATCGCTTTGTTTACATTAGGATTGCTATGGGCAATGTGGCGTGCGGATATGATATTAGCACAAAAATTACCCAATGCACTTGAAGGGCAGGATATAAAAATCACTGGCACGATCATTAATTTACCTCAAGAAAAGCATTATAGGCGAAATGTTTCTGCCTGGCAATTTGATTTCGCGCCCTTGCCATTCAAAGAATGGCAGAATCCGGGTAAGCTCCGTTTAAAGCTGTTTGGTAATCCCCCACAATCTCTACGCCCTGGGCAGCAATGGCAATTCACTGTGCGATTAAAACGGGTACATGAATCGCTCAATCCTGGTGTATTTGACTACTCTAAGTATTTGTTTCAACAAAGAATATTAACAAAAGGCACTGTGCGAACAAAAGGGGAACAGCGTCTATTAAGTGAGCCTTCGCTATTTAATAGTGACAATTTACGTTATCGTTTAGCACAAAGCATACGAGCAGAGTTAGGTGACAGTGCAAGTATAGGCATCATCATTGCGTTGGCTGTAGGTGAAAGACAATGGCTTACCTCAAAACAGAAAACCATTTTGCAACGAACTGGCACAGCGCATCTGATTGCCATCTCAGGTTTACATATTGGTTTCATCGCAATGTTGGCTTTTTGGATAGCCCGAAGACTCTGGAGTTATGCAGGTAAAGCAACGTTATGGTTGCCAGCCCCCTATTTTGCCGCATTTGTCAGTTTCTTAGCCGCATTTTTATACGCACTATTAGCAGGGTTTTCTATTTCAACACAAAGAGCTTTAATTATGATTGCTGTCGCTCTTTCTGGAATAATGTTTTCCCGCAAAGTCGCCCCTTCACATATTTTAGCTTATGCACTGTTGCTGGTATTGTTATGGGATCCTTTATCAATCTTATCGGCAGGATTTTGGCTATCGTTTGGAGCAGTTGCAATCATCGCCTATGCTTTAAGTTGCCGCTGTGAGCAAGGTATTTCCTCTTTAGCAAAATGGGGAATCGGCACTTTGCACTCTCAAATAGCCGTCGTTTTAGGTTTGTTTCCCATTTCTTTATACATATTTGGTTATATTCCATTGACTTCGATCTTGGCTAATACCATTGCTATTCCCTGGGTGAGTTTTATTGTTGTACCATTAACCTTGCTTGGCACAGCAATTATTTTGTATTTGCCCGCATTAAGCGGCGAATTATTACAAATTGCGGCTTACACGCTTGATGCTCTCAATTCTTCTTTGGAATGGTTGGCTCATATTGACTGGGCGATATGGCAACAGCATACACCCCCATTATGGAGTGTACTCACGGCGATGATCGGCGTTGCGATTTTACTCTTGCCACGCGGTTTTCCAGCACGGTGGTTAGGTATTATCTGGATATTACCTATTTTCTTTACACCACCGCCCTACCCAAATCGTGGCGAAGTTTGGTTTACCCTATTAGATATAGGGCAAGGTTTAGCGGCAGTCATACGCACTGAAAATTATGTCTTGCTCTATGATACGGGGAAAGCATTCAAAGGGCGAACAGTTATATTGCCTTTTTTTCGCGCAAAAGGAATACAACAGATTGATAAACTCTTGATTAGTCACGATGATAATGATCATAGCGGAGGCGCGCGAAGCGTATTAAAAAATTTCAGGGTGGATGAAATTCTAACCAGTGCGCCTGAAAAATTTAAAGAGGATAATGCGCGTTTATGTCAAGCAGGGCAATATTGGCATTGGGATGACGTTCATTTTCAGATTTTACACCCGCCTAAAAACTATCAAGCAAAAGACAATGATCGTAGCTGTGTCTTAAAAATCACGACAATAGGTGGCACAATCTTATTATCTGGGGATATTGAAAAAAGGACAGAATATCATTTAATAAAACAGTATCCCATTGATTTAAAAGCAGATATTCTCATCGTTCCCCATCATGGCAGCAAAACGTCATCAACGATTAATTTTATTAAGGCAGTGCAACCCATAATTGCTTTATTCTCAGCGGGCTATCGTAACCGTTTTGGGCATCCCAAAAAAGAGATCGTACAACGTTATCGTCACCATAAGATTAAGGTATGGAATACCGCACAAACAGGGGCTATTCAATTTCAATTATCAGCAAATGGGATATCGCCTCCTATTTTAGCGCGTGAAGAAATGCGCCGTTATTGGCATCAATAGGGCTTCACCGAAAAACTTGGCTTCAATGAAAAACCTCTGAGGTTTCTAAAACCTCAGAGGTTTGGTTTGGCTTCAACGAAAAACTTGGCTTCACCGAAAAACCTCTGAGGTTTCTAAAACCTCAGAGGTTTAGCTTCACCGAAAAACTTGGCTTCAACGAAAAACCTCAGAGGTTTAGCTTCAACGAAAAACTTGGCTTCAACGAAAAACCTCTGAGGTTTCTAAAACCTCTGAGGTTTAGCTTCAACGAAAAACTTGGCTTCAACGAAAAACCTCTGAGGTTTCTAAAACCTCAGAGGTTTGGCTTCAATGAAAAACTTGGCTTCAACGAAATTAATGGCTTGAAATCGTTTTTTTCTAAAATCCGTTTAAGCCTCATTAGAAATAAGTATGTTACCGCGCTGAGTATAAAGTCTGCTAAAGCAGACTGAGTGATTTAACTCAAGTTTCGGAGTTCAAAGAGGTCCGTAATTATCAGTAATTGTTCCGGATGGACACTATTTAGGAAAGAGGTTAAAGTATCTGCACCCCCTCCGCCTCAAGCATTTGAACAAGACGAATCAGTGGTAAACCAATGATGGCAGTTGGATCACTCCCAATCATTTTATCAAGCAAAGCAATCCCCAAACCTTCTGATTTAAAACTACCTGAACAATTGTAAGGTTTATCCTGACGCAAATAATTTTCTATCTGCGATAAAGTGAGTTGACGAAATTTCACACTAAAACGAACCACATCAGTTTGAACATGGTTTGTGTTACTATTAAATAAGCATAAGCCAGTTAAAAAATCGACTTGCTTGCCACTGACAGAAATCAGTTGTTTTACCGCTTTCTCATGGGTACCTGGTTTGCCTAAAAGGGTATCATCTATCACAGCAAGTTGATCAGAACCAATAATCAAAGCTCGTGGATAAGTAGATTTCGCCGATTTCGCTTTAAGTTCTGCCAAACGAGTGACTATTTGTTTTGGAGGCTCATTTGGGTGAGGTGTTTCATCAACCCCTGGTGCAAAAGTGTCAAATGAGATATGTAATCGACTTAACACATTTTTTCTAAATGGTGAAGTTGAAGCCAATATCAAAGGTAAAGAGAGAGTCATATTATTTAATTATCAATATCAGGATTTGACAGAATTTAGTTATCATTATATCATTGTCAGTTTATGTCAGATAAAAAACACCTTTCGAGGCTCGAAACCACATTGATTGAACCAAAGGAACTTGCCCTTAAAGGTTGCCACTTAAAGGGAATCGTTGCGCTGGCGCAAACGACACGTCTGCATGACAAGCAGTGCGAAGTTCAAGAAGAGGCACAGATTGATTGGTTATTTAGCATTGATGAAAAACAACGTCCAACGATTCATGGCAATTTATATGCACAACTTTCTATACAATGTCAACGTTGTTTGCAACCCATGCCCTGGTTAATTGACAAGAAAACGGCTTTAATTATTCTGACTAATGAACAAGATGAACAAGATGATGAAGAAATACCAGCAGATTATGAAACCATTATTTTAACAAACACTCCAGTTTCATTAATAACACTGGTTGAAGACGAACTCATTTTAGCTTTACCTATTATTGCAAAACATAACGAATGTCCATTTAATGAATATCAATTACCTGAACATCTTAATGAATCATTCAAAAACAACCCATTTCATGTTTTATCTGCTTTTAAAAAATAAGAACTAAAAACAGATTAAGGAACGTTTCAAGGTTTTCGTTTTTCTTCAAAAAACTCGAAAATAAAATCATTTCCAAAATTCTTAATCAAGGTTTAGTTTTCGAGGTTTTAGTTTTTCTTCAAAAAACTAAAACCTCGAAAATGTTTTATTAAATTTTCATTCCTAAGTACCTATAAATTTTCAGAAAAATCATTTCAGAATCTGTTCAGGTACTCATTAATAATTAATAATTAACAATTAACAATTAAATAGAAGGATTTGAAACATGGCTGTACAACAAAATCGTAAAACTCGCTCTAAACGCGGTATGCGTCGTTCCCACGATGCCCTAAAGGCACCCACTTTATCTATTGAACCCACACTGGGTGAAGAACATTTCCGTCACCATATCAGTCCCTCCGGTTATTATAGAGGTCGTAAAGTCATTACTACTAAGGAAGAATAAAACTCTTGAGACCACGGATTGCGCTAGATGCAATGAGCGGCGATCATGGCCCATCAATCGTCGTCCATGCTGCCCTTAAAGTCTTGTCAGAAATGGATGACTTGCACCTTATTCTTGTAGGTGATGAAGTCGTCCTTAAATCGGCATTAGGTCATCACTCTGCCAAGGTGAAAGAACGTTTATCTATTCACCATGCTGGGCAGCGAGTCGAAATGGATGAATCGCCTTCGCGTGCTTTACGCAATAAGAAGGATTCTTCCATGCGTGTCGCTATTAATCTTGTGAAAGAAGGTTTAGCTGATGCTTGTGTTAGTGCAGGTAATACGGGAGCCTTGATGGCAACAGCCCGTTATGTGTTGAAAACACTGCCTGGTATAGATCGACCTGCTATTATTACAGGCTTGCCCAATATGCAAGAAACTTGCACCCATGTGCTTGATTTAGGCGCAAATATTGATACCACCTCTGAACACTTGTTCCAATTTGCCGCTATGGGTACAGTATTGACTCAAGCGGTCGATAATTTGCCAAACCCGCGCATCGGCTTGCTCAATATTGGTCAAGAAGAAATCAAAGGCAATGAATGTGTCAAGAAAGCCGCAAAATTACTCGCTTCCAGTTCAAGTATTAATTACATCGGTTTTGTTGAAGGAGATGATATTTTTAAAGGCACAGTTGATGTCGTCGTTTGTGATGGTTTTGTCGGTAATGTTTCCCTCAAAACAACGGAAGGCGTTGCCAAAATGTTCAGTCATTACGTTAAACAAAGTTTTAAGAAAAATCTGTGGACACGCTTTGTAGCCCTCATTTCTTTGCCCATCCTCAAAGACCTTCGTCATAAAATCGATCCACGCCGATATAATGGAGCAAGTTTACTTGGACTACGCGGCATTGTTATTAAAAGTCATGGTAGCGCGGATATGTTATCATTTAGTTATGCTATCAAAGAAGCCATCATTGAGGTGCAAAAAAATGTACCCGAACAAATTAGCCACATATTGGACACTTTATTAAGTGAGAAAAGGCGCGTTGAGTGAACTATTCTCGTATTATTGGAACAGGTGGATATCTGCCAGAGAAAATTCTGACTAATGCAGAACTTGAAACTTTGGTAGAAACCAGCGATCAATGGATTGTTGAGCGGACAGGCATACGCACCCGTCATTTGGCCGCCGATGATCAAGATACCTGTGATTTAGCCGAAAAAGCCGCTCGCCGTGCATTAGATATGGCAAAGTGCGATGCTTCTGAAATGGATTTAATCATTTTAGCGACCACAACGCCTGATCGTATTTTTCCCAGCACAGCCTGTTTACTTCAAGCGCGTTTAGGTAATCATGGGGCAATCGCTTTTGATATACAAGCTGTATGTAGTGGTTTTATTTACGCTTTAACTATTGCAGATAAATTCATCAAAACAGGGGCTGCACGACGTGCTTTGATTGTTGGTGCTGACATTTTCTCACGCATCATAAATTGGTCAGATCGCAATACTTGTGTTTTATTTGGTGATGGCGCAGGGGCAGTCGTACTTGAAAAGAGCAACCAACCTGGTATTTTATCCAGCCATTTACATGCTGATGGGGCTTATAAAGACTTATTGACTGTACCTGCGACGATTGCACAAGGGCGGATTCACGGTGATGCGTTTACAAAAATGCAGGGTAACGAAGTCTTTAAATTTGCTATCAAAGCATTAAGTAAAGTTGTTGACGAAGCATTGGCGGCTAATCAACTTGATCAAGATGCCCTTGATTGGTTAGTACCCCATCAAGCCAATATTCGCATTATTACAGCAACAGCCAAAAAATTAAAATTGCCGATGGAAAAAGTGATCGTGACTGTATCAGAACATGGTAATACCTCAGCCGCCTCAGTTCCTTTAGCTTTAGACGTTGCTGTGCGTGATGGACGTATTCAGCGCGGAGACACATTATTATTGGAAGCCATCGGCGGTGGATTTACTTGGGGTGCTGTACTATTAAAATTATGAATTGTGAGGTTCAAGTTTTTTTACGTTTAAGTTTAATTATGTGAATTAAGTGATTTTGGAATCCATTCGAGATTTGAATTTTTCTTCAAAAAACTCAAACCTCGAATCCTTTAGATTTGGTTTTGGAGTCCAACGCTTCAGCTTTGGGCTCCAATTTTAACTCTCAATTCGCATTAATTAAATCACTATAATTGAAATGAAACACGCATTTGTTTTTCCAGGGCAAGGCTCTCAATCCGTCGGCATGTTAGCGGATTTAAGCGCGACTTATCCCATTATCAAACACACCTTTGAGGAAGCTTCCGAGATATTAGGCTATGATTTATGGAATTTGAGCCAAGAAGGGCCAGAGAAAACCTTAAATCAAACCGACAAAACTCAACCCGCACTACTTGCTGGCGGTGTAAGTACATGGCGCGTATGGCAAGAGCAAGGGGGTAGCGCTCCAGTCTTTATGGCAGGACACAGTTTTGGCGAATACAGTGCTTTAGTCTGTGCAGGCGCATTAGAATTTAAAGATGCTGCCAGCTTGGCACAAGATCGAGGTCGTTTTATGCAAGCGGCGGTGCCGGAAGGCGAAGGCGCAATGGCGGCTATCTTAGGTTTAACAGATGAAAAAATGATTGACATTTGTGCAGAAGTAGCCCAAAATCAAGTTGTTTCAGCCGTCAATTTTAATGCCCCTGGTCAAATTGTCATTGCGGGACATACTGCCGCTGTCAAACGGGCGATAGAACAGGCAAAAGCGGCGAAAGCGAAACGCGCTATCTTGTTGCAAGTCAGTGTACCTGCCCATAGCCGCTTAATGCAGCCCGCCGCTGAAAAAATGGCAGAGCGTCTTACTGCTGTTACCATAACCACGCCGACAATTCCCGTGATTCATAATGTTGATGTTTCCGTCAAAACGGAACCTGCTGATATTCGTACTGCCCTGACAGCACAACTCTATAACCCCGTGCGCTGGGTAGAAACAATTGAAAAAATCGTCGCCGAAGGCGTGACGATGTTGTTTGAATGTGGCCCTAAAAAAGTGTTAACCGGCTTAAATAAACGTATTGCTCGCACTGCGACCGCAAAACCAATAATGGATACTAAGACATTAGAACAAGCCTTGGAGGCCCTCGCATGAATTTGGATTTAAACGGCGAAATTGCCCTCGTTACAGGCGCAAGTCGCGGCATTGGTCAAAGGATTGCGTTAGCTCTAGGACAAGCAGGTGCGCTCGTCATTGGTACAGCGACAACCGAAACGGGTGCAGAGCATATCACACAATCTTTGAACGAACAAGGCCTCAAAGGAAAGGGAAAAGTGCTTGATATAAGCAGTCTCGACTCCATTGAAACCTTGGTAGCCAGTTTAGCAGCGGAAATGCCAAGCATATTAGTTAATAATGCGGGAATTACCCGTGATACGCTATTGATGCGAATGAGTGATGATAACTGGAATAATGTCATTAATGCGAATTTAACAGGGGTTTATCGCTTAACTAAAGCCTGTCTCCGTAAAATGATGAAAGCACGACATGGGCGTATAATCACAATAACTAGCCTTGTCGGGTTGACAGGCAATGTCGGACAAACGAATTATACCGCTGCAAAAGCAGGTACAATAGCCTTTAGCAAATCATTAGCTAAAGAAGTGGGTAGTCGTGGGATTACTGTTAATACGGTAGCCCCCGGCTTTATTGAAACTGATATGACGCGCCGCTTGTCTGAAGAACAACGTACTGCCATTTTGCAACAAATCCCACTAAACCGTGCAGGTTTGCCAAGTGATGTCGCAAATGCAGTGGTATTTTTAGCTTCAAAAGCGGCTGATTATATAACCGGTGAAACATTACATGTCAATGGTGGCATGTATATGTCGTAAACAAACTGAAAAGAGGGAAAATTTATTATGAGTATAATTGAGGAACGTGTCAAGAAAATAGTCGTTGAGCAGTTGGGAGTCAAAGAAAATGAGGTCAGTAATGAATCCTCCTTTGTTGACGATCTTGGTGCAGATTCTCTTGATACCGTAGAATTGGTGATGGCACTTGAAGAAGAATTTGGGTGTGAAATTCCCGATGAAGAGGCCGAAAAAATCCAAACCGTACAACAAGCGATTGATTATATTGAAGAGACCGAAAAAAAATAACCATTTAATCGGAATTATAAAGGGCCACGTTGCTTAATTGGTTTTTATACTCGTTCAGAAACATCAACCTCTGATATTTTGGAAACATCAAATATCTTATGGCTAAAATGTGCAGAACAACCGTGAGGTGACGTGGGCCTGTTAGGGTGTGCAATTCAAGTGACTAAAAGACGTGTTGTTATTACAGGGCTCGGTGCGGTTTCTCCAGTCGGCTTAACGGTCAAAGACAGTTGGGAAACCGTATTGGCAGGAAAAAGCGGAATTGCGACAATTACCAATTTCGATACAGAAGGCTTTTCTGTCCAATTTGCAGGACAAATTAAAGACTTTGATGTTAAGCAATACTTGTCCATTAAAGAAGCAAGAAAAATGGATATCTTCATCCATTACGGCATTGCTGCTGGGACACAAGCCATTGAAGATGCCAACCTAGAAATTACAGAAGCCAATGCAGAACGAATCGGGGTAGCAATCGGTTCCGGTATCGGCGGACTCCCTGGCATTGAAAAAGGCCATAATGCTTATCTGAAAGGCGGGGCGCGAAAGATTTCGCCTTTTTTTGTACCGAGTAATATTATTAATATGATAGCGGGCAACCTATCAGTCAAGTATGGTTTAAAAGGTCCCAATTATGCCATCGTCACCGCCTGTTCAACAGGAACACATAACATTGGAAATGCAGCCCGTTTAATTGAATATGGGGACGCAGAGGTGATGATTGCCGGTGGTGCTGAAATGGCCAGTTCAGAAATGGGTATAGGTGGGTTTTCTGCTTCCCGCGCCTTATCCACCCGCAACGATTCTCCGGAAACCGCTAGTCGTCCTTGGGATAAAGAACGTGATGGTTTTGTTCTTAGCGACGGAGCAGGCGTATTGGTACTCGAAGAATATGAATATGCAAAGCAGCGCGGCGCACATATTTATGCAGAATTGCTGGGTTCCGGAATGAGTGGTGATGCTTACCACATGACTTTACCGCCTGCAGACGGCGAAGGAGCACGACGCTGTATGTTAAATGCTTTGCGTAATGCCCAATTAAATCCAGAAGAAGTCGATTACATCAACGCGCATGGCACATCAACGCCAGCTGGTGACAAAGCGGAAACATTGGCTATTAAAAAAGTATTTGGTGAACAAAAATTAGCTGTCAGTTCGACTAAATCCATGACGGGACATTTGTTAGGGGCGGCAGGTGGCTTAGAGGCGATATTTTGTGTGTTAAGTATTCGTGATCAAGTCGCACCACCAACCATTAATCTATTTAACCTTGAACCTGAATGTGAGGGTTTAGACTATGTACCCCATCAGGCGAAAAAAATGAAGATAGAGGTCGCATTATCAAATTCATTTGGATTTGGCGGAACGAATGGAACGTTAGTATTTAAACGTCTAAAATAGGTGATTTATGGCTAAAAGAATTGCCTTATTTAATCATAAGGGCGGAGTCAGCAAAACCACAACGACCTTTAATTTAGGCTGGATGTTAGCCTTAAAAGGTAAGCGGGTGATTATGGTTGATGCTGATCCGCAATGTAATCTAACTGGGCTTGTTTTAGGTGAAGAAGAATTTGAGGATTTTTATGAAAATCCAGATAATCACAACCTGAAAAAAAGTCTCATTCCGGCTTTTGAAGCGCAGCCTAAATTAATTGAACCTGTCAATTGTCAACCTGTCAAAGATAGGGTAAATGGAGGTGATATTGAGGGACTTTTTTTAATACCCGGTCACCTTGATTTATCAGGGTATGAAGTCATGCTAGGTATGGCCCAAGAATTGTCCGGTTCACTTCAAGCGTTGATGAACCTACCGGGTTCATTTTCTTACCTATTTGAGAAAACAGCTAAAAAATACAACGCGGATTATATTTTGATTGATATGAGTCCCAGTTTGAATTCAGTCAACCAAAATTTATTAATGACCAGTGATTATTTTTTCTTGCCAACTGCCCCAGATTATTTTTCGGTTATGGCACTCAAATCTCTAACAACTATATTACCGCGGTGGGCGGATTGGACTAACAGGGCTAAAAATTTTCCCGTTCTAAGAGAAGCCACTTATCCATTTCCATTCGAGGCTAAAGTTTTTTCTTTAAAAAAACTTTAGCCTCGAAAAGTGATTCCTAAATTTTTGGGAACTGTGATTCAAAAATATCGTGTGCGAGATGAGAAACCCTCAAGGGGTTTTCAAGAATGGATTGTTCAAATCAACCGGATTGTGTCGAGTAGCTTGTTTCCGGCGTTAAAAGAAAAAAAGATGACTCTTTCCCAAGAAAAATATACAAATGTTTTGGGGAATAGCTCTTATGAGCTTGCTCATTTTTCAGATTTTAATACGTTAGTTGCTTTATCACAAACTCATCAAACGCCTATCTTTGCGCTTTCTGAAGAGCAAATGGCTCAGACAGGTGTTGTCTTAGAAAATTTCAAAAAAAGTCGTGATAAATTTAGGGAAGTATTTTCAGGGCTTGCTGATTCGATAATTAACTTAACGACTGACTAATGCAAACAGCAATTGAATAATTTCGTGACAATATTGCTCACGTTAGGAACCTTGCAACTATATACACTAGTTTGGTTGCTACTCGTACATCAGCATTAGATTTATCTGATATTCTGAGAGCAGAAATGGTTTTGGCTGTGAGTGCCTTAGATAATTTTATTCATCATTTGGCACGTAAAAGAACAACTGGATTTGATTATTGATAGACGCAATAAAATTGCACACGAAGCGGATAATATTCCTCATCTGCCTAGCGCAAGATGGCCTATCACAGTCACATTAGCTGATGAAGCTGTCAACTTTATAGAAAAACTGGCAGAAGCAATTTATAAAATCGTGACATAAATTATGTTAAGAACCCTATTTCTCCTCTTTTTATTATTTATCACCACAGTCAGTTGTGGTGGCTATTGGATTTATAAATACCACCTGACTGCACCGTTACCTCTCTATGAGAATTTACATTATACCGTACAACCCAATGCGACTTTACGTCAGGTTGCTATTGATTTAATGGAAAAAGAGGTATTCAACTATCCCACAGCAGTCGCTTGGTTTTCCTTAGCGCGTTGGCAAAAAAGGGCTCATTTGATAAAAGCGGGTGAATATATTATCCCAAAGACGACAACTCCACAACAATTACTAGATATTCTGATTACAGGTAAAACCATACAGCATAGCTTAACTATCCCTGAAGGGTGGAATTTTCGGCAACTGATGGCAGCAGTACGCAAACATCCTAAATTAGTACAAACACTTGGCCTTATTGATAATAAGGCTATCATGGCAAAACTGGGTTGGTCAGCTCAACACCCTGAAGGGCGTTTTTTTCCAGATACCTATTTATTTCCAACGGGTATGACGGATGCTGAATTTTTACAACGCGCCTATAACATGATGAAAAAAGAGTTGAAAGCGACATGGGAAAAACGGGATGATAATTTGCCATTGAAAACGGCTTATAAGGCGTTGATACTGGCTTCCATTATTCAAAAGGAAACCGCCATCCTTGAAGAAAGCCCGATCATAGCGGGCGTTTTTGTGCGACGCTTAAAAAAAAAGATGCCTTTGCAAACTGATCCGACTGTGATTTACGCGCTAGGTGAAGATTATGATGGGAAAATTCGTCAACGAGATTTAAAAGTAAACAGCCCTTATAATACTTATATCAAAAAAGGTTTGCCTCCAACTCCTATTGCGATGCCAGGACGCACTGCCCTATCGGCTGCTGTTAATCCTGCTGATGGTGATGCGTTATTTTTCGTTGCAAAAGGGGGGGGGCGCCACTACTTTTCAGCCACCTATAAAGAACATGCTTGTGCAGTCATTAAATATCAACTCAAGGTTAATTCAAGGCGTTATCATAGAGAGTGTAATAAATATCCAAACTGCGCCGCTTGTCGTTAAATAATGATGAATTAATTATGAATGGTGAATTTCTCCAATGGTGAATTATGAATGGTGAATTATTCAATTCATTCATCATTTACCATTAAACATTTACCATTCACCATTAAACATTCACCATTCACCATTAAATTCATTCACCATTGATTAAAAGAATAGGTATAAGTGGTAGCCATCGCACAGGGAAAACAACGCTTGCTAAAAAGATTTCCACTGATAAGGGAATACCTTTTGTTCAAACCAGTACAAGCCACGTTTTTAAACAACACGGTTTACATCCTGCGGCACCAATGGATTTTAAAACTCGTCTTTGGATTCAGCACCATGTCATAGAATCTGCTATTACCGTTTGGCAGGCTGAAACAGGTTCCTTTGTGACTGACAGAACCCCCATAGATTTTATGGCTTATACGCTTGCTGATATTCAAGGGAATACTCAAGTGGATTTTGCTCAATTAGAAGCCTATTTTGCACGGTGTTTTGAGGTGACGCATCAATTTTTTACGACGCTTGCCGTGCTTCAACCCGCTATTCCCCTGGTTTTTGAGGAGGGCAAAGCGGCATTGAATCAAGCATATATAGAACATCTCAATACGCTTGTGATAGGTTTATGTCATGATGAACGGCTCAAATGCCCTTCAATCGTTATTAAACGCGATGTGATTAGTCTTGAAGATCGGATAAGGGGTGTCTTATTAAGTGAATACATTCTATAGATTTTCAGAAAAATCATTTCATCAATTGAAGCATTTTTAATTTCACGCCAAGACGCTAAGGAACGTGCATGAAATACACCATGTTGAATCAGACCTGTCAGGTCTAGTTCAGGTCTAGTTCAGGTCTAGTTGTCGATATTATTTCATTTTCGAGGTTTTCTTTTCAAAAAACGAAAACCTCGAAACGTTCCTAAGAAGAAAATTGAACCGCTTTGCGCCTTTGCGTAAGCAACACTTAGTAAAAATCATTATCTGAATCACTATAAGTTCAAAGAACTTGAGCCAAGAATGTACCCAATTGACTATTGAATGTGCTTCTTATGTTTTTTCTTTATTTTTCTGAATGAACCATTCATGTAAATTTTTCTTAAACCCTGATTAAAATCTATCAGTTTCTGCTGTGCATTAGTCGTTTTTTTGGAAATCGCCACATAAATCTTATTCATAGCAAGAACGGGCTTAATGAATTCTATCTTTTTACTGATGCCTGGGTTCTTCTCTTCCAGAATTTTCAGACGATATTTACCTACGGCTTGACTGTCAGCCACCAGATCAATTTCTTCGTTGAGGAGTTTTACCAAACCTTCATCCAAACTATCAACCTCAACTTTATCAAGATCATCGGCAGAATCAAAATTCTTACTCGTTGCATAGCCTTTAACAACGCCAATTTTATAATTCTTGATATCTGTTAATTCTTTAAATGAAATATCTACATCTTTTCTCTTAAAAAATCCTGTACGAGCCTGTGCAATCGGTGCAGAAAAATAATATAATTCTGCTCTCTCACGGGTGTGATATGCACCCAGCAACGCATCATAATACCCTTCTTGCGTATCCTCAACCGCTTTTATCCAAGGCATAAACTTAATTTCAACTTCATAACCTTGAATTTCTAAAGCGGCTTTGACGATTTCAGAAACCCAACCTTGTTCTGGCAAATCTTCACCATAATAGGGTGGAAAATCAACTGTCACAAAAGTGAACCTTTTTCCTGCAAAACACGTTGCGGAGTAGAATAGGGTAACAATTAATAAAAAAACAATTTTTTTCATTTTGACTCACCAAAATTTAATTGTGTTATTTTAAGCCGATAAATATTTTTTTTCAATGGCCAATTTTTAAATTAAATGTTCGAGATTAAAATCAGGGAATATCTTTCAGAGACTGACTCAAATTAACTAATTTAATAAATTCGCCACGATAGCCAAACGGATCATAACCACGCGCACCACGCGCTAAACTTAAAATCTCATCATAAGAAAATTTATCAAGGTACTGACCACCCCGTAGTTGTTGAGCAAAGGCAGCAACAGCGGCGGAAAAACGAAAACGCTCGCTTGTATTTCTCACTATGTCTTGCCGCTTTAAAACGCTTTCTAGTAATTTGCTCGTATTACTGTCAGGTGCTTTGTAACGTAGGCGCAAAAATGCCAACTCAGAACTCAGTCTATCCGAAGTGGTCGTTTGTCCATAGCGCATATTTTCTAAGCGTTCCCCACCACTGCCAACTAAGGCGATTTCATAGAGGGCAGTTACAGTGTGCCCCGCGCCAATTTCGCCAGCATCTATTTTGTCATTGCTAAAATCTTCACGTCTTAATAAGCGATTTTCGTAGCCAATTAGGCGATATTCTGCCACTGTAGCAGGATTAAATTCAATCTGAATTTTAACATCTTTGGCAATGATTTGGAGAGTTGAGGACATTTCATCAACGAGCACTTTTTGTGCCTCATAAAGTGTGTCAATATAGGCATAGTTACCATTACCCGCGTCGGCAAGCTGTTCCATCATAAGTTCGTTATAATTACCCGTACCAAAACCGAGTGTCGTTAAAGAAATCCCTGTTTTGCGTTTTTCCTCAATGAGATTTTTAAGTGTTTCAAAATTAACAGAGCCGACATTAAAATCACCATCTGTTGCTAATAATATCCGATTAATGCCCTCTTTGATGAAAGCCTGTTCAGCGGTGGCATAAGCTAATTGTATCCCCGCACTGCCGTGAGTAGAACCCCCAGCCGTCAGACGATCTAAGGCCGCGTTAATTGTAGCAACTTGATTGCCAGGTGTCGGCTTTAACACTAAACCTGCTGCGCCCGCATAGACAACCAATGAAACTTTGTCCTTTTTACTCAATTGTTGACTGAGCAGTTTCAGAGCAGTTTTGAGTAAATCTAATTTATCAGGGCTTTGCATGGAACCTGACACATCGACTAAAAATACTAAATTGGCAGGAGGTAATTTATCTTTTGGAATGTCATACCCTTTAAAACCAATATGTAGCAAGTGAGTTTTTTTATTCCAAGGAGTTGGTGCTATTTCGGTGATGACTTTAAAGGGCGGATCAAGACTATCTGGTAATGGATAATCGTAGCTAAAATAGTTAATCATCTCTTCAACACGCACAGCATCATGCGGCGGCAACTGCCCACTATTCAATATGCGTCGCACATTGGCATAAGCGCCCGTATCGACATCAATACTAAAAGTTGAGATGGGATGTTCACTCACATTTTTTATGGGATTATCTTTAAAATGAGCGTAGTTTTCACGATCAGTTGGTTTACTTGGTGGACGTATAAATCCTTCCACAAGGGGAACTGCCATGCCAGGTGAAACCATAATATGATCTGCAAATTCTTCTTGTATCATTGCAGGAATTTCCATAGAGGCTATTTCTGCATTGGCTGGCATTACTGACTTATCAGTTTGACTACAAGCACTTAATAATAAACCACTCAAGAATAATATAATAAATCTCTTTTTGAACATTGCTAATCTCTTATTTGAATATGATTTTTTTTGCATTTTCTTTAAAGATGAATGGTCACTATTTCAAATAGCAATTTAACATTATAATATACCATGTTATCTGTTAATAATGATTTTTTGTTTAACTATAACGTAACTACTCAGTCTTAAAGCGTTTTCGATTCGAGGTTCAAGTTTTTTTTACTGAAAAAAACTTGAACCTCGAATTTAGTTTTCAAAAAAACTAAAACCTCGAACTTCAATACGCACAAAGCTGAAGCGTTGTACTCCAATACGCACAAAGCTGAAGCGTTGTACTCCAATACGCACATGAAGCGTTTTCGAGGTTTTCGTTTTCAAAAAAACTAAAACCTCGAACTCCATTCGAGGCTAAAGTTTTTTTAAAGAAAAAACTTTAGCCTCGAACACATTTCAAGGCTAACCGCTGAGTAATTACAAATTATGATATTTTAATAACACCTTCGCTAAAGGATTTAAAAAATTTTTAGCGATGATTAAAAAACCGAAAATTTAACCCTAAATTTAACCCTGAGCAGTATAGAAATTAAAATAAGACAATGAAATTAGAAATACTCAAATGTCATGGATCTGGAAACGATTTCATACTTATTAATGAATATGAACGTATCTTGTTTTCAGAAGAACAACGGATTACTTTATCACAATTTTTATGCGATAGAAAGGGGGTACTCGGTGCCGATGGCATTCTCTTTTTCCAAAAGAGCGAAAAGGCTAATGGCAAAATGAGAATGTTTAACCCCGATGGTTCAGAGGCGGAAATGTGTGGCAATGGTTTAAGATGTTTAGGCAGATTCGCTTATGAACAATTTGGCACCAATTCCATTTTAATTGAGACACTTAAAGGCTTATCCCAGATCATTAAAGATGATGATATTCATAAGGGTGTAGAAACCTATCAGGCGGAGTTAAGTACAGTTTCACTGCAAACGCAAGATATTCCGATTTTGATCAACAAGCCATCACTGATTTCACAGTCGCTTACCGCATTATCAACACGCTTAAAGTTTACTGCGGTTAGTATGCCCAATCCGCATATCGTGTCAATAGTCGATAATATTTCTGATCAAGGCAAAAGTTTTTGCGGAACAAAAACTTTTGCCTCAATTGCGGAACTTGAGCAGATAGGCGAAAAATCAAATCAACTCACTACACTCTTTCCTAATGGGGTTAATGTCAATTTTTGTCAAATTCTTGATGATTCATCTATTTATGTGAGAACTTATGAAAGGGGAGTTGGCTTAACCCAATCCTGTGGTAGTGGCATGTCTGCCTCATCATTGGTATCTTGTCTTTTAGGGCATCACGTCTTTGGAAAAACAATTAATGTTTATAATCAGGGCGGATTAGTGCGTTGTAAACCTTTAGTGACTAATCAAGATCATTATTCTGTTTTCTTATCTGGTAATGCGACTTTTATATTTAGTGGAATGTTTGATTTTTCAAATTTGAGTCATTTCACTGTTGAATGTGGCAAGATTTTTGTAAATGAAATTCAGAATTATGAAAAATTCACAGATTACTGTACTTTACTTTAAGGAAAATTTTTTGTTTGAATCAGAATTTTCAGAATGAAATATTTAACATAAATTATTGATTTATAAGGCTTTTTAAATTTATTGAAACCAATCAGTTCGATTCTAAAATCCATTCGAGGCTAAAGTTTTTTCTTTAAAAAAACTTTAGCCTCGAATGTACTATATTGAATACAAATTGAGTACAACGGATTTAGGAATATAACGGATTAAGTACCATCAGTATTGAAACCAATCCGTTTTTCAGCCTAAAGTTTTTTAAAGAAAAACTTTAGGCTGAAATTCTAAAATCCGTTGTACTTATTTTTATTCTGAAAATTCTCAAATTCTGAAAATTCTGATTCAATATGTAGGGGAAATTTTTATGTGATTATTCCCGTTTTTTTAAAGAAATTAGCCTCAAAACGTGATCATTAAATAAAAACAATAAATATTCAGGATTAAAATAGATTATGAGCTACAAAATTTTAATTTGTGACGACTCAGCTGCTATACGACAACTCGTGAAATTGATATTGACGACTTATGAATATGAGGTGATAGAAGCTGATGATGGTTTGCAAGGATTAGCGTTGGCAAAAAAACATCAATTTGATTTAATTATCACGGATGTCAATATGCCAAATATGGATGGATTAAACTTAGTGCGTGAATTACGCACATTACCAAAGTATCAGTTTACACCTATCTTACTAATGACGACTGATCCCGATTCACAAACAAAGAAAGAGGCTAAGTCGGCGGGTGCAACGGGATGGATTATTAAACCATTTGATCCAGACAAGTTAATTGCCGCTGTTAGAAAAGTGTTGAGGTAACCAACTATGCCAGTGGATTTAGCAGAAATTCGTGAAATTTTTTTTGAAGAAAGTGTTGAGAATCTCAATAGGATGGAATCGAATTTACTCGAATTGGAAAAAGGAACTGTTGATAGTGAACTCATCAACAGTATCTTTCGTGGTGCCCATTCGATTAAAGGGGGGGCTGGCATATTTAACTTTGAAGAAATCATTGCCTTTGCACATATCATGGAAACTTTGCTTGATGATATGCGCCATGAAAAACAGGTTATAACGCCTTCAGTGATTGATTTATTGTTACGCTCAGTGGATGCCCTGCGAATGATGTTATTAGCCGTCAAAGAGGAAAGTGACTATGATGTTCAAGAAGTACAGGCTTGTCAAAATGAACTGAAAAATGTTTTAAATGTGCCGACAAAGAAAAGTGATGAAAAAGAAAGTCTTGAAGAAGAAAGTGATGAAAAAGCAACCTCTGAATCTTCTAAATCTTCTGAATCTTCTGAGTTAAAAGAGCCAGCCACCTCTGACACGTCAACAACGGGATGGCATATCGTCTTTAAGCCCAACTTGTCTATGCTGAAAACGGGTAATGATCCGATTAATCTGTTTGATGAATTAAAACGTTTAGGGGATTTAGAAGTTAAGGTAGATATAAGCCAAATACCCACTTTTTCTGATCTGGATGTACAAGCATGTCATTTAAGTTGGGAACTCATTTTACGTGCTGATGTTAAACTGGCTGCTCTTGAAGAGATTTTTGATTGGGTAGAAGACGAATGCGAATTACATATTACGGCTTTAGAGGAATTTTCATCGCCGCAAGAAACAGAATCCCCTCTTGAAAAAAGTGAAGAATTTATCATTGATAAATGTGAAGGGGCAGTTAATCAAATTGAACAACCCATTCCCCACTTTAAAAAAGAAACAAATAGGGAAGAGATTTCTCAGCTAAAAACCGCCCCGATTGAACATAAAAAAAAGGTTCATCACCAGACAGAAGCCAATTCTATTCGTGTCAGTATTAACAAAATTGATGATCTAATTAATATGGTTGGTGAATTGGTAATTACCCAATCCATGTTGGAACAATTTGGAGATAATTTTGACAGTTCACGTATTAGCCAATTGCGCGATGGCTTATCACAATTAGAACGTAATAGCCGTGAATTACAAGAAAGCGTCATGCGTATTCGCATGTTACCTATCAGTTATTCATTTAATCGCTTTCCGCGCCTAGTTCACGATTTAAGTTTACAATTAAGCAAAAAAGTTGAATTAAAATTATCAGGTGAACATACTGAATTAGATAAAACAGTATTAGAAAAAATGAGTGATCCGCTGGTACATTTGGTGCGTAATGCCCTTGATCATGGCATTGAAACACCAGTACAACGTCAAGCGGCGGGCAAGTCTGAAACGGGAGAATTGCGCCTCCACGCTTTTCATCAAGGGGGCAATATTATTATTCAAATCAGCGATGATGGGGCAGGTTTTGATTTGGATAAAATCCGTGCTAAGGCGATACAACAAGATTTGTTAAATCCTGATGATCATCCTAGCGAAGAAGAGTTATATGATCTGATTTTTCAGCCGGGCTTTACGACTGTAGAGGAAGTGAGTAATTTATCGGGGCGTGGTGTAGGCATGGACGTGGTGCGCCGTAATATTCGTGCATTAGGGGGTACAATTCATGTTGAATCTAAACAAGGAGAAGGCTCAACTTTCAATGTCCGTCTTCCACTGACCTTAGCCATTTTAGATGGGCAATTAGTGCGTGTTGGGCAAGAAATTTACATTTTATCCTTACTTTCTATTATTGAATCACTGCGTGTTCAAACAAAATTAGTGAATTCTTATGGAGGCTCTGCTGAAGTGTATAAGTTACGCGATGAATACATTCCTATTTTGCGCTTGTATGATTTGTTTGACATTATACCCAGCACGACTCAATTAGAACAAGGTATATTAGTGATTGCTGAAGGCGAAGGTCAAAAAATTGGATTATTTGTTGATGAACTACTTTCTCAACAACAAATTGTGATTAAAAGTTTAGAAAGTAATTATAAAAAAATACAAGGCATTTTTGGCGCAACCATTTTAGGCAATGGTAGTGTGGCTTTAATTTTAGATGTTGCTGGATTAATTCAACGTTTTCATCATATCGATTTTCAGGAAAACTGAGGAGCTCTTGCAAAACTCGCTTTTTCGAGTTTCGAGCTTAGAAATCGAGGCTAAAGTTTTTTTGAAGAAAAAACTTTAGCCTCGATTCGATTTTTTTCAAAAATCGGATTTCTTAAACCTCGTGTGTTCAGAGTTTTGCAAGAACCTCTGAGTACAACTTTTTTCAAAAATCGGATTTCTTAAACCTCGCCCGATTGTGAAAATTCTGATTCAAACAGGAAAATTTTTCTATGACAAGTGAAACCACCAAAATCACTAAAAAATATCTCACTTTTTTTTTAGCAAAAGAAGAATATGCAGTAGATATTTTATGTGTACAAGAAATAAAAGGTTGGAACAAAGCGACTACAATACCCAATACACCTGACTATATTTCTGGTGTTATTAATTTACGGGGGACGATTATACCGATTATTGATTTACGCTTGCGTTTTAATCTCGAATGTCAGGATTATGGACCAATGACTGTTGTTATAGTCGTTAAAGTCGTCTCCTCTGGAAAGAAAGAACGCATCATGGGTATCGTTGTTGATGCCGTATCGGATGTTCATGATGTTGCTGAAGACGAGATTAAACCGCCCCCTAATTTTGGGAGTATCATCAGCACCGAATTTGTGAAAGGGCTGGCGACAGTAAAAGACAAAATGGTAATCGTGTTAGACATTGATCTTTTGCTTAATTCCCAGGAATTAGCTATTGTTGAAAGCCTTTCTGATGAATTGTTAACTGAACATTGATAACTAAACACAGGTAATTAATATGTTATTTATTGCTAATTTGAAAATCAAATACAAACTGATGTTAATGCTCTTTTTTCCTCTCGTCGGATTATTACATTTTTCCAGTAATCTTATGATTGAAAAATCGCATATCGCCAGAGATATGGAAGGATTAGCGGAATTAACGCAATTGTCAAAACATCTCAGTCATATCGTCCATGCAATTCAATTGGAACGGGGCGCAAGTAGCTTGTTTTTGAAAAGTCAAGGTCAAAAATTCTCCAAGAGACTCAGCCAATATCGTACTGAAACCGATGAATCCATCACGATATTAAGGGATTATTTACAAAAACTTGATAGCCAGCAATTTGAGAGCGATCTTAACACGAAACTCGCTCAGATGTTAAAAATGTTGAAGCACGTTAAATATCTCCGTACCGATGTAACAAGCCTGAAAATTCAACAACCTAAAGCCGTAGAACGCTATACTGAGATTAACGATACTTTATTTAAATTTCTGATACAGTCTTCTCAATACGCCAACTATAAAGACGTTCTTCCACTCAAACTCGCCTATATTAATCTCTTAAATGCAAAGGAAAAAGCAGGATTAGAACGCGCTTTGTTATCAGCCGTGTTTAGTCAAAAATCACTTGAACCGGGACAATTCCGACAGTTTATTAAACTGGTTTCAGTGCAAAAAGCCTATTTGAATCATGATGTCATGCTTTATCTGACTGAGGAACAAAGAAAATTTCTAAATACACAATTATCATCAGGTCAATTTATCAAAGAAACCACAAGAATGCGTGAAATGGTTTACGCGGCTAGAACGACTAATGGCAAACTGCAAACAACAGTTGAACCTGAATATTGGTTTAAAATGCAAACCGGTAAAATTGATCTCTTCAAAAAAGTGGAGGATAAATTGGCTCACGATTTATATCTTAAAGCGGATAAAAATCATAAAGTCGCTAAGACTGATTTTTTTATCCTAATCATTGTGATGATGAGCATCATTATCTTGGCAACCCTGTTTTTTGTCATTATCTTGACAGATACCACTCAACGTCTCAGTAAAGCCGTATGGATTGCCAACGAGATTGCCAACGGAAATTTGAATAATCAAATTGAACTCTCATATAAGGATGAAACTGGATTGCTTAGTCATGCCCTTAATTCTATGCAAACCCAATTACGTGAACGCATTGAAAATGAAAAACAGGTTGCTGAGGAAGCCTTGCGTATTAACCGTGCGTTAGATAAAGCAACAACCAATATCCTGATTACCGACAAGGATTACAACATTATCTACCTCAACGAAGCCGCGCAAAGTCTATTTCAAACAGAGGAAGAGAATATTCGCAAATCCCTCAAGAATTTTGATGCCAATCATTTAATCGGTGCAAATTTTAATCTTTTTCATCAAAAAAACATTGAACAATTATCGTTATTAAAAGGATTAACAGGCAGCCACTTGGCAAAAATCGCTATTGATGATTTGGCACTTGAACATATCATTACCCCCGTGAACAATATCAATGGTGAACGTTTAGGTATGGTGGTTGAGTTTAACAATCGTACCATCGAAGTGGCGACTGAACAAGAAATTAATCGAGTTTTGCAAGCTGCCTCTCAAGGCGATCTTCAACAACGTATCCATCTCGAAAACAAAAGTGGATTTTTCAAAACCTTCAGCGAAGGTATCAATCAAATCATGGATTCCAACCAACTTGCGGTTGAAGACATTATGCGCCTTATCGCTGCCCTAGCCAACGGAGATTTGACTAAACAAATTGAAAATAAGTATATCGGCATTTTTGGACAATTAAAAAATGACATCAACTCAACTGTAGATAAGTTGACAGATATTATGACGGCAATATTGTTAATGGCGAGATCACTTAATAACACCGCCGAAAATATCTCAGAAGACAATATCAACCTCAGTCACCGTACCAAAGCACAAGCCGCATCGCTAGAAGAAACCGCCGCCAGTATGGAACAAATAACCAGTACTGTGCAGCAAAATACAGATCATGCACAGCAAGCCAGCTGTTTAGCGGTTGATGCGAAAAACGGTGCCGAGCAAGGAGGTGAAGTCGTTGGAGCCACCATACAGGCTATGACAGAAATCAGTCACAGCAGCCAAAAAATCACTGATATTATTGGGGTTATTGATAATATTGCTTTTCAAACCAATCTGTTAGCACTCAATGCTGCTGTTGAAGCCGCCAGGGCTGGTGAACAAGGGCGAGGTTTTGCAGTAGTCGCAACTGAAGTGCGTAGCCTTGCACAACGCAGTGCATCTGCGGCAAAAGAAATCAAGGCGTTGATAAAAGATAGTGTTTGTAAAGTCAAAGAGGGTACAAAACTCGCCAATAAATCGGGTGAAAACCTAAAAGAAATTGTTCTTGCTGCAAAAAAAGTCAGTGAAATCATTACGGAAATTGCCACTGCTAATCATGAACAATCTTTAGGTATCCATCAGATTAACAAAGCAGTTGCACAAATGGACGAAATGACTCAAAAAAATGCCGATTTAGTTGAAGTCGCCACCACTGCAAGTAATGACATGAAAGAACAAGCACAGACACTTAAAGAACAAGTTTCCTTTTTTAAAGTGACAGAAGGGGAATTACATCAAGAGAGCATTCAGAACGCTTTAGTCATTGATCATCCAACTATTCACGTGGAGGAAATCCCTAAACGTTCAGCACCTTCTTTTTATAAAGAGACTGACTGGGAAGATTTTTGAGATTTGAAAAAAGTTTTTGAGTCCAACGCTATTTTGGAGTCCAACGCTTTGGAAATAGGAGTCCAACGCTTTAGCTTTGGAAACAGGAGTCCAACGCTTTAGCTTTGGAAACAGGAGTCCAACGCTTTAGCTTTGGATTTTGGAGTCCAACGCTTTAGCTTTTGGAGTCCAACGCTTTGGATTTTCGAGTCCAACGCTTTAGCTTTGGATTTTGGAGTCATAAACTGATTTAAAATAAAATAGCTTTGTACAGGACATTTTTTTATAAGTTATTGATTTAATTTGCTTTCCATTGTTAGAATCAGAATTTAAGAATTTAAGAATTTAAGAATTGAAAACATCATAAGTCATGTAGGTCGGGTTAGATGGCGTCGCAACGTAACCCGACATTTATCTACTAAAACATCGAATGCTTTCGCCTCGAATTGAATTTTTAGGAAAATGTCGGGTTACTTTGCGACGCCAGCTAACCCGACCTACATAGCTAACAATAAAAAATGTCCTGTACAAAGATAAAATAGTTAAAAATTGACCGTTTTTATAAATGTCGTTCTGTACTCCAAAATCATTCCAAAGCTAAAGCGTTGGACTCCTATTTCCAATGCTAAAGCGTTGGACTCCAAAATTATTCCAAAGCGTTGGACTCCAAAATTATTCCAAAGCGTTGTATTCCAAAATCATTCCAAATTAAAACTTTACATCTCCTCAAATAAAGCCTAAAATACTTTGCTCAGTCAACAATCATAGCGATAAAAGACTTCACGCTATTTTTGAAATATCGTATTAACCGTTAACAAATTAACAATGAATATATTTAATAACCTAAAAATCAGAACAAAGCTAACTCTATCAATTACTTTCTTAATGGCTATTGCAATTGCTGTTATTTCCACCATTATTGGCTATAAAGTACAAGAAATGGCCAACTCTGATGCAGAAATTATTGTCAAAGAAACTGCTAATCGTTATGCCAATTATGTCAGAGCAGAACTTGAAAAGCCTTTGTCTGAAGCAAGAGCGATTGCTATTCTATTTGAAACCGCTTCTCATACTGAAGACCTCCAAATCACGCGAACAAAAATTAATTTATGGCTCAAAAATTTTATTGAACATGAATCCAATTTTTTTGGCATCGGTATCGTTTGTGAACCAGATGTTTTTTTTGAAAAAGATGCCAATTTCATTAATGCGCCTGGACATGATAAAAAAGGCCGTTTTGCTTCATATTGGACGCAGATAAAAAATGAAAAGGCGGTTTTAGAACCCCTTTTAAATTACGAAACCCAAGATTTTTATAAAAACACAAAAAAGGATGCGAAGGAAAGTATTATTGGTCCCTATCCCCATTCAGTACGGGGCAAAGAACTTCGGTTAACCACGTTAGCGGTTCCCATGATTCATGTCATGGCGAATAATGAAGCAGACAAGCATTTTTTAGGTGTTATCAGAATCGACATAGCACTTGAATATTTACAGCAAAAACTGAGTGATCTTGACATATCGGATTTTAAAAATGCTTATGTCAGTGTCTATTCAACTAATGGAACCATTGTTGCCAGTAAAAATGCCGATTATATCGGAAAGAATCTCAATGAAACTACTTACAGTGAGGAGATGAAAGAATATATTTCAAAACTGGAATCTTTTCTTATCACTAGAAAATCAAAAACGCTTGATAAAACGGTTATCACCTACGGCGCACCTATAGAAATTGGCAATACTGGCACCCGTTGGATGGTTGCGGTGAGTATTCCTGAAGATGAATTGTCTCTGGGATCAAAAGAGGTAAAATGGCGAATTATTCTCATTGGTTTTATCAGCATTATTGTTATGACGCTAGTGATATTCATTTCTTCAAAAACGATTTCTAACTCTTTAAATAAAGTCGTTAGCCTTTCCAAAGCCATTGCAAAGGGGAATTTGAATAATCAAATTGAATTGGTGAGAAAAGATGAAATCGGACAATTATTACGCGCATTTGCTAGTATGCAAACGCAGTTACGCAACATTGTCAAAACAATCTCATTGACAGTTGATGTTGTTAATACTGCCGCCGAAGAAATTTCACAGGGCAATGTTAGCCTTAGTCAACGCACGGAAAAACAAGCCGCTTCACTTGAAGAAACGGCGGCGAATATGGAGCAAATGACTAGCACAGTACAGCACAATGCTGATAATGCCAAACAAGCCTCCGAATTAGCCATTAGTGCAAAAGAAAGTGCTTTACAAGGTGGTGAGGTTATTAATTCAACAATCTGCGCCATAACTGAAATCAACAAGAGTAGTCAAAAAGTCACCGAAATCATTGGCGTAATCAATGACATTGCTTTTCAAACTAACCTGTTGGCACTTAATGCCGCTGTTGAAGCCGCTCGTGCGGGTGAATATGGGCGTGGTTTTGCAGTAGTCGCTTCCGAAGTACGCAATCTCGCACAACGCAGTGCTGCCGCTGCTAAAGAGATCAAAACATTAATACAAGACAGTGTTCTCAAAGTTGAAGAAGGCACCAAACTCGCTAATCAGTCGGGAGACACTTTAGGGGAAATCATCACAGCAGTAAAAAAAGTCAGTGACATCATTTCTGAAATTGCGGCAGCCAATCAGGAACAATCTTTAGGCATTCGTCAGGTGAACAAATCCATTAGTCAAATGGATGAAATGACTCAAAAAAATGCGGTTTTAGTTGAAGAAGCGGCTACAACAAGTGGTGCTATGAAAGAGCAAGCATTAAGCCTGAAAGAACAGATCGCGTTTTTTAAGTTTGGGCAATATGAATTGCATCAAAACGCTAATCAAATATTCGTCAATCCTCTTCAAGAACAAGCAAATAAGGAAGAATATCAAAGGCATAAACCGTTTATTTCACCACATTTCCATGAAGAAAATGAATGGAAAGATTTTTAAGTGAATGGTTTTCGAGTTTTTAGTTTTTTGAAAAAAAACTAAAAACTCGAAATGATGAATGGTGAATGATGTATGAACCTATCCCACTATTCATTTTTGAGCTTAGAAATCCGATTTTTTCAAAAAATCGCTTAAACCTCGTTCATTTTTGAGCTTAGAAATCCGATTTTTTGAAAGGATTTCTTAAACCGATTGTCAAAAACTCAAATATTTTTATTCATTGTTCTGCATTTTTGAATAGGGCCGGATAGGTTCATGTATGAATGATTTAACCATTCACCATTCACCATTCGAGGTTTGAGTTTTTATCATCAGTAAAAACTAAAACTCGCATGAATAGTGGATGTCTTAATAGACCGTTTTTTAGTGTGGCTATTATGTTGATATTGTCGGTGATGAATAAAAAATATCAGTTTAAACAATCACTTGAAAATTATTTTCGGTGATTTAAAAGAGAATTTCATGAACTTCAAGAACGGATTGATGTAAAGTGTCTTTTGGAGGTGGTGGAAAAACGTCATGAGCGGGGCAACTTGGGCAACTTAAACTGGTTGATTCCATGCAACGGGTACTCGCCGCGTTTTTCTTCAAAAAACTCAAACCTCGAAACCATTAACCATTAACCATTCGAGGTTTGAGTTTTTCTTCAAAAAACTCAAACCTCGAAACCATTAACCATTCACCATTATTATTAAAGATGAAACAAAAAAGCACTATTCTAATTGTTGATGATGACTCAATAGGGCGTGAAACGCTAAACGTATTACTCTGTAATCAGGGATATGACTTAGCTTTTGCTGTTAATGGACCAGAAGCCTTAATTAAAGCAGCAGAATTAAGCCCTGATGTCATCTTATTGGATGTCATGATGCCGGGTATGGATGGCTTTGAAGTTTGCCGACGTTTGCGTAAAGATAAATCACTTGCTAACGTACCCATTCTCATGCTCACATCCTTAGGTGATCGTGAATCACGCCTACAAGGGCTTGAAGCTGGCGCAGACGATTTTATCTCCAAACCCTTTGACACCTTTGAATTGCGGGCGAGATTAAAAACCATTACAAAGCTTAATCGCTATCACACCTTACTCGTAGAACAGGCTAAGTTTGAGTGGGTTGTTGAGCAGGCTGATGATGCTTATGTGATACTTGATCACAATGATCAAATATTTTATGCCAATTCACAAGCGCGTAAGTATTTTAACTTGCAGACAAAGCAAGATGAACCAATAGGTGAAAAATTCTTAGAATTGGCGAAGAAACACTACCATTGCGAGCCGCAACAAACTTGGACGAATTGGTTAGAATATGTTAATCAACCTTCTCCTCGCTATCTTGTGCATCCAGAAACCTCAAACGCTCACGCACTCTGGTTACAAGTTGACGTGATGGAAATGTCGCGAGGTGCTGGCGAAAAGTATTTAGTTCGCCTGCGTAATGTGACAGATACGATTTTAGCTGAAAGACGAAAATGGACTTTCCAAGGGCAAATACGTCACAAGTTGAAAACACCCCTTTCTCCCATCACGATGGGGCTTGAATATCTTAAAAGCAATTACGCAGATTTGAGTGAGACGGATAGAAAAGAATTTATTGAAATTGCTTACTCTGGCGCGACACGCCTCCATGCTGAAATTGAAGAAATTTTCAGATATCTGGATGTCTCTGATGTGCTTAAACCAGAATTTGGCATTTGTCAGATCACTGATATTCTATTGATCATCGACACCATTAAAGAAGACATGGCACTGAAATCCGTTCATGTTTCACAGAAGAATATTAAAAGCCCTGATAATATTTCTATCTTTTTTTCTCCACAGGCGATGGAATTGGTATTGACAGAACTCTTATCCAATGCGAAAAAGTTTCATCCAGAAGGTTCGCCCTGCTTAGAAATCAATATATCTGCTATTCCAGAAGGCTTATGTCTGCAAGTTTGTGATGATGGTTTGCAATTGTCGCCAGAGCAAATGGCTAATATTTGGACTCCCTTTTATCAGGGCGAGAAAAGTTTTACTGGTGAAGCAGAGGGAATGGGGCTTGGTTTATCAATGGTGGCTTCATTGATATGGGAAATAGGGGGTACATGCCATGCCTATAACCGTAAAGAAAAAAAGGGTATAATTATAGAATTGACTTTGCCCTTTGCTAATACTTTCGAGGTTTGAACTCAAGGTTAATCGTTTTTCGTAACGACTCAGGCGTTAGCCTTGAAATTGGTTTCAAGGCTAAAAGCTAAAGCAGACTAAAGCAGACTAAAGATTGAGTCGCAAAGCCAGCCGACAAGAACGGAGACTTTATCATGAAAAAAGAAAGCATTGTTAGATACTCTACCGAAGAACTCAAAAATTTCGAGATAAATGGCGGTGATAAAACAGATTGGCAAAGTCTCAGTCTTATGAAAGACGAAGATATCAAGTATGATGAAGATTCACCAAAAATCACCGAAGAGATGTTTTCCAAAGCCACTACACCAAAACAGAACCAAACGGAAATCACCTTAGGAATGGTCACGAAATAACTTCCCGTTTTGTATTTTTGCTTTAGTTACCACAGGTTCCACCTGTGGCTATTCACATTCAACCCCTATCGGGGTTGGCAAATCATTGACAGATAGAGGGAAATTATTTCATGATCATTCCTTATCATTGGATTCAGATATGATTAAATATTCTGAGAAAGTTCGCCAGACTGTGCTTGAAGTTGAGAAAAAGTATCAGATCAAATTCAAATATGTTGAGCATCTTGGCGGTGAGCTAGTACACTGTCAAGTCAATTCTGACGGGTAGGGATTTTCAACGAGAGGGCAGACAGATATGTCTGCCCTTACAGAACCCGATACTTAATGCTTGACAATGTACTAGAGCCGCTTAGTAAGACTGCAAAACTGGCTTAAATCGCTTCAACTTGGATAATTATTGTTAATAATTACTTTATATTCAAAGACTTAACAATATATCCTATACGTTCAATAATACCAGAAACATTACTAACATGATAATTTTGGTCATCTAAAGTCAGAATATTGTCTTTTAACAACATAAATTCCCATACTTCTCCATCAGTTATAATACCATACACCTGTTCTTGCTTGGGAAACATTTTTAAGGTGGCAACCAATTCTGATAAACATTGACCAATCCCTTTACTGAGTTCACGCGGTTTGGCTTCAATTATTGAGATAACTGGATAAATAAAATCAAAAATATCCATGCTGATAGCGTAATCACAATTACCATTTAATTGATGCGGTAAATCTGGCATTTGCTCTTTAGGAACACTTAACTCTTTTTCCAGAAAAATACCTAAATCATAGATAAAACAGGCTTCAGATACAACTGGAGTGACTAATAACCCTTTTCTAGTCGCTTCATTGTCAGCTGTTACCGATTTAATACGTAGTACCGAGTTATTTAACCGACTTTGTAACTCGGAATATTTTTGCTCACTGTATTCTAATGTGGCAAATAAATCATCATGTTTGACTACAATATTAAAGATTTCTCTAAGTCGATTAATTGGGTATCCATAATATTCACTGAAAGCCATATTTGCACCTTATGTTGATAGTTAAAAAATGGTAAGTACTCAGCCTTGAAATGTGAATGGAATTCGAGGTTTTAGTTTTCAAAAAAACTAAAACCTCGAAAACGCTTCATGTGCGTATTGGAGTACAACGCTTCAGCTTTGTGCGTATTGGAGTACAACGCTTTAAGATTGAATAGTTACAAAAAATGTTAGTGATACAAGAAACGGGCAGTTTTTTCAAAAAACTGGCCGTTTATAACCCGTGCTGAAATCCGTTTATTCATCAGATGTACTATTTTTTAGTGATAAAATCAACGAGTTACATTATAACAATTTTGTCCTGTATAGAACATTGTAAAAAAACGGTTTAATCCTGTCAATCCCTTAATCCGTTTTCCAGCCTAAAGTTTTTCTTCAAAAAACTAAAACATCAACCTGTTCAAAAATTTTAAGGAGCTACAAAATTTTGAACCCACATCAAAAAACAGACTATCAAAAAGAACTCTCTGCGGCACAAGCAGAAATCGCCCGCCTACAGCAAGCCCTTGATGAACAGACTAAAGACATTAATAAACTGATCCAATGGATGCAAAGCCTACAGCAAGATATTCTAGCTGTTTATGATTCAGCCACTTGGCAAATGGGCAATTCGATAACAGGGCTTATTTTAAAATTGCTACGCCGCCCAGTCGGCGTGACTGCTCGTGATCATATCAATAAAATCGCGGCTGGCTTTGAATCCTGGAAAATCAATTATTTTCAAAATCGGCGACAACAAGGTTTACAATCTTATACGCCCTGGCACGATACAAGGGAATATGCGCTATGGATAAAACAATATGATACTTTGAGCCATACTGAACTTGTAGAAATGCAGAAAAGTATAGCGCAATGGCAATATCGCCCCGTTATCTCAATACTCATGCCGCTCTGCAAAGAAACTTTGCACGCCATTCAATCTGTGCGTCGTCAAATTTATCCCCATTGGCAATTATGTATTGCCTATCAAAACACTTTGCCAAAAAGTCTTATTAAAGAGATTAGTTTAGATGATCGTATTAAAAGAATAAGTGGTACAGAAAATCAGACTCTTTTAAATAGCGCATTAAGCATTGCAAACGGCGATTTTATCACTTTAATGGGCGCAGAAGATCAAATCCCCGCACATGCCCTCTATAAAATCGTCGAAATACTGAATCTCCATCCTGAAACTGATCTGATTTATACCGATGAAGATAAATTAAATCAGAAAGGGCAACGCTACGATCCCTATTTTAAATCTGACTGGAATCCTGACTTATTTTATTCACAAAATTTCATTCGTCACTTAGCCGTGTATCGCCGCACTATTATAAATCATATCGGCGGCTTTAAGGCAGATTATCCAGATAATGAAGATTATGATTTCGCATTGCGATTTATTGAACGTACTAAACGTATTCGCCATATTCCACAGATTTTATATCATGAAAACGCTTTGAAAAAGGGGAACGCTAAAACAGCCTGCCAAGCTTTGCAAGCCCATTTTCAACGTTTAAAGCAATCCGTTAAAGTCGTTGAAGCCATTGGTGAACAGACTCGCGTCATTTATCCGCTACCAAAAAAGCCCCCATTAGTCAGTTTAATTATCCCTACCCGTGATAAGCTTAAATTGTTGCGTGGTACAATAAATGGCATACTTAATCAAACAAGCTACAAAAATCTTGAAGTCATTATCATGGATAATGGCAGCGAAGAATCGGATACTTTAAATTATTTCCAACAAATACAAGAAGATAAACGAATCACCGTCATTCGCCATGCTGCCCCGTTTAATTATTCACAATTGAATAATATCGGAGTATCTCATGCGAATGGCGAAATAATTGGCTTAATAAACAATGACTTAGAAATTATTTCTCCTGAATGGTTAACAGAAATGATCAGTCATGCGCTGCGCCCTGAAATTGGCGCGGTGGGTGCTAAACTTTACTATGCCAATGAAACAATCCAACATGCTGGCGTAACTATCGGATTAGGCGGCATGGCAGGGCATCACTTTAAATTTCTCGCAAGGGAAACGCCTGGTTATCATTGGAAACCCTTTTTAATTCAAAACTATTCAGTTGTCACAGGCGCGTGTCTCATTATGCGCCGCAAAATATTTAAAGACGTGGGCGGATTAAACGAAAAACACCTCAAAGTCGCCTTTAATGATGTTGATTTATGTTTGCGTCTGCGTGAACGGGGTTATCAAATTGTTTGGACACCCTATGCTGAACTCTATCATCTTGAATCTGCTAGCCGAGGCGTGGATAATACATTAAAAAAATATTTACGCTTACGGCATGAACTTAACTATATGAAAAAACGGTGGAATGACACTTTATTAAATGATCCCTATTATAATCCTAATTTAACGATTGAATATGAAGATTTTTCTTTGGCGTATCCACCTAGAGTTTAAAAGTGATAACTGATAACTGATATGCTCCGTAAAGTTTATGCAAATCTGCTGCTCAAGTGGCGCGGTTATCAACTCCCAACATTGCCTGAACTTTCATGTCAATAACGTATATTCGGTCATAGATCATGGAAATAACTGTAGAAGAAATAGAGAATCTAATTATACAATTACCACAAATTGAGGAAATTTCGTGCTTGGTATGAAAAATTAGATTCTGATATGTGGGATGAACAAATTGAAAAGGATGCTGCTAGTGGAAAACTTGATGGTCTCGCCGCCGCTATTGCTGATCATAAAGCTGGGAGATCGAAAAAATTGTGATTCATTGAATTTAATAAAGAGGAACAAATGGAGATATTTAAAAACGGAAAACAGACCATATTTTGGGGAGATGCAATTGAAGCATTACAAAAAGAAATTGAGGATAATTCGATTGATTTAATATTCGTCGATCCACCTTACAATATTGGAAAAATTTTCAATGGAAGTCAAGAAAAATGGTCTTCGAGTAATGAATACTTAAAATGGTGTTATAAGTGGATAGATTTATGTTTGAACAAATTAAAACCAACAGGAAGCTTTTATGTTATGACAGCAACTCAATTTATGCCATATTTTGATATTTATCTGCAAAAGAAAGTTGAAATATTATCCAGAATTGTATGGTCCTACGATAGTTCAGGTGTGCAAGCTAAAAAGCATTACGGTTCTTTATATGAACCGATACTGTTTTGTGTTAAGGATAAACAAAATTATACATTCAATACAGATGATATTCTTGTTGAAGCTAAAACAGGTGCAAAACGAAAATTAATAGATTATCGTAAAAATCCACCACAAGTTTATAATTCAAAAAAAGTACCTGGCAATGTTTGGGAGATTCCACGAGTAAGATATAGAATGCCTGAATATGAGAACCACCCTACTCAAAAACCAATACTGTTACTTGAACGCATAATTAAAGCAAGTTCAAAAGAAAATGATGTTGTTTTAGATCCCTTTTCAGGCACTTTTACCACATCTTATGTTGCAAAACAGTTGAACAGAGAGTCTATTGGAATTGAATTACAAGATGAATATGTCAAAATTGGACTAAGACGATTACAAATAACCGATGAGTTCAACGGTGAAAAACTGGAAAAAGAAGTCAGAACTTATGAAACAGCAAAACAAAAATCATACTCTTGTTCCCAAACAGAGTTTGGGAACGAGAAACAAAAATGAAAAATTTACCCTTTATATTTGAATCAGAATTTAAGAATTTGAGAATTTTCAGAATAAATGATTGATTTTTATGGCATTTTAAAAATGACTGACACTCATAAACATAATATAATCAATAACTTAATGAAAATATTACATAACATTTTAGGTTTTATTCTGAAAATTCTAAAATTCTGAAAATTCTGATTCAAACCTTTAATTAATGGAGCTTTGTACAGGACAATTTTTTTATCATTTCTGAGTAGGGTGGGTAGAGCGATAGCGAAACCCACCATTTTTGGTGCCACTTCGTTCCTACCCACCCTACATTTTACGGATCAATTTTTATAAAATACGGAAAATCAATGAGTTATAGAAAATTTTCCTGTACAGTGTTAATGGAGTTAAATCTGATGATAGAAGAACAAACTAAAGATATGCTGGAAGGTGAAGAGGATTCAAATGATATTTATCCCAATGCGACGGTTAAAATATCTAAAGAACAATTTAGTATTTATGATTTAAAAAGACAATATGATAAACGTCAAAATATCATTATTGCACCGATTTTCCAAAGAAATGAGGTCTGGAAATCTAAGCAAAAAAGTGAATTAATTGAATCCGTTTTAATGGGTATTCCTATTCCAGTCATGTATTTTTTTGAGGGCAAGGATGGCAAAAAACAGGTTGTGGATGGTCGTCAAAGATTAACGACTTTTTTTAGTTTTATTGACGGTGAATTTAAACTAAACAATCTAAAGATTTTAAAAGAGCAAAATGCTAAACGCTTTAACGATTTAGAACCAGTTTATCAGGGCTTGATAGAAGATTATCAGTTGCTTATTTATATCATTCAACCACCGACACCAGAAAAAGTCAAGTTTGATATTTTTGATAGAGTTAATCGTGGTGGCACTCAATTAAATCATCAAGAAATGCGAAATGCTTTATATCAAGGTAAAGCAACGGAATTATTAAACCGATTAGTCGAATTGGATTCTTTTAAACGGGCTACCGGTGAAGCGATAAATAGCACAAGAATGAAAGATAAATATGTCGTTTTAAGATTTTTATCTTTTTATATGTTACACGAAAACTGGTTAGGTGAAATCACCTATAAAAGTGATATTGATGATTTTCTAGCCAAAACGATGGAATTTATCAATAAATTAAGTGAAGACAAAATTGAAAGTTTAGAACATCTCTTTCAAACGGCTATGCAGAATAGCTATGATATTCTTGGTGAAAATGGATTTAGATTTGCTAAAAAAGGTCAATCTACTAAACCAATTGCTATGGCATTATTTGAAATAATGGCTTATTTTTTTAGTGATAGAGAGATTGGAAATCTTGATAAAGATTTGCTTAAAAAAGAAGTAGAACTTCTAAAATCAGAATTTGAACAAAGCGGAACTTGCTTGAGCGGAATAGATAGTTCAATTAATGTTAAGTACCGATTTGAGAAAATTAAAGAACTAAGAGCCTCTTGTAAAACTCTGAATACATAAGGTTTAAGAAATCCGATTTTTGAAAAAAATCGGATTTCTAAGCTCGAAAAAGCGAGTTTTGCAAGCCTCCCCCATCAGAGAAAAAAATACTATGATCAATAACTTAAAAATTAACCAATTCAAATGTCTTGGTGACGAAAATTTGACTTTTAAGAATTTAACCATTCTAACCGGTTTAAATTCTGCGGGTAAATCTTCTGTTATTCAAAGCATATTATTAATGTCTCATTATTTTGGTGAGAAAAAATTCTTATCAGAAAATCTGCTTGACTTTACGAATAACAGAAATAAATACCTCAATGCAAAAGCATTTTCAATTGAGATAGATGGTATTTGTTTAACGAAAAATATTGATGCAACAAATCCACAAGGAATTTTGCCACATTTCACAATTGAACAAGACCTATTTCACGTCGATGCAAACAGATTAGGTCCTGAAGAACTCGCGTTATATAGTAGCGAAAATAAAATTGGCCAACATGGGGAATTTATTTTTAGTTACTATGAACAAAATAAAAGTCATGTGATTGAAAAATCTTTGATTAAAAGTGCAAATTCAGATACATTACAGGGTAATATTGATTACTGGTTAAGCGATATTTTAGATTGTGAAGTAGAGCTGAAAACAGAAAGAGTCGCCACGAGTCATGTCAAAGTCAGTTATCAGTTTAATCAACTTCAAGCAATCTCACCTGATAGTTTAGGGGCAGGAACGAGCTATATTGCTAAAATCTTGATTGTCTGTTTACTCGCGAAAAAAGATCAGGTTTTACTTCTTGAAAATCCTGAAATTCATTTACATCCCAAAGCGCAAGCCAAACTGGGGGAATTTTTTGCTTTTATTGCAAATAACGGCGTTCAAGTAGTTTTGGAAACCCATTGTGAAAATTTAATTGATAAAATTAGATATGAGGTATATAAAAATCACATTAATAATGATGATGTGGTCATTTACTATAAAGAGGATTCAAAAACCCCTTTTGAAAAAATAGAAGTTGATGGAACTGGACATTTTATTCGGGAAAATAAAGAAGCTCAAGACAATTTTCCCGCCAGTTTTTTCGGAACAAATTTAACAGAACTTTTGGAAATGGGATAAAAAATAATGGAATATACGATTATTTTAAGCGACGAACTGTTAAAAGCGTATTATGACTTTAAAAATGCCAAAGATGTTGATCAAAATATTATCACCAATCTTTTGAAGTATTATTCTAGGCATTTAACCAATATTGCCCAATTAAAAAGAATTGCAATAGATGTAGATGATTCTTTTAAAAAGAACTTATTACGAAAAGGTTATATAAATCAAACCTTAGAAGAGCTTTGCGAAAAAACGATATACAAATTCATTTTAAATACTGAAAAGAATGATTACCCGTATATCAATATTAATGCTGATAAAATCGAAAGAAATTTCACTGCGACTTATGGTAAAAATGAAAGCCGTGATAAAACGATTAAGCATATAAAAGCCTTGTGTAAAAATGCGAAATATATTTTTATCTATGATAAATATATGAACGATAAAGTGATTCAAAAAATATCTCAAATTTTGCCTCAAAAAAAACTGAATCTCATTTATAAAGAAGGGCAATTATCTCAAACGCAAATAAGTCGCTTAAAAAAAGAAGATCAAAATTGGAAAATTCAACAAGATAGTAAAAATACTTATCATGATTATCACGATAGATATTTGTTGATTGATAATCACATCGAAATGATTTTAACCAGTGGATTTGACTATTTATTTGATGAAAACAAAGATTTTACCTATATTGTTAGAAATCGGGTAAATTAATCACTTAAAAATTCACTACTCAATAAGGTAAATAATAAACACAATAAAATCAAATAGTTATATTTTTTTACATTAATTCTGTCAATCCTGAAAATCCGTTTAATTCTGTTAAAAACATGAAAATTAAATTTTCCAATTTAGGTTCGATTAAAGAAACAGAACTTGAATTACGCCCTTTAACGATAATTATTGGTCCAAATAACTCAAATAAGACTTATCTGGCTTATTGTGTTTATGGCATTTTGCAACAATGTTTACTGTCTATAGATCGTCTTGATCAAATCAACAATTTAAATTCGCTTATGGGATGGTCTCAACTGGTAAACGAATCCATTCATCAAGAAATTGAACGCCACTCATTTAAACGGTTAATTGGTCAATCAACAAACAATGAACTATTTTTAAAAAAGCCGAAAGCCAATGTAGAAGCCGCTTTTATTGAAACGCTGACAACCATATTCAATAAGAATATATATCGCTTTAAAAGAAAAATCAGTATTTTTTTTCAAGATCATGATAAAAAACTGTTCGCCAACAGCAATTTTTCTCTTTTACCAGAAACATTTAACGCGCTATTTGATAATCACATTCCCATTCTTGGGATAGAAGGCAATCCCATTGAAGAACGCATTGCACAGGCATTAATTGATCGTATTATTAATATACTATTACCAAAACCATTTCTGCTACCAACCGAGCGTAATGCCCTGATACTCAATTATAAAATGCTTAATAAGCAGCGTTCAAACCGGTTAGAACACCGCCTCTCGCAATTTCATGAGAAAATTCAAAAACCGGATGAATCTGTTCAAATTCGTTATCCTAAGCCGGTAGAAGATTTCTTGAGTTTTCTGAAAAATAGTGAAGTCAATAAAAACGGAAAGTTGACTCCAACCACCCCATTTCAAATACTGGCTGATAAAATTGAACGGGACATACTTGACAAGAACCATATTTTCTATGAAACGACTGTACTTGAAGAGAACGAAATCAAAGTCAAAATCAATGACAAACTAACGATTGACTTATATAATGCCTCCTCTGCAACTAAGCAATTAACTTCTTTATTGTTATATTTACGCTATCGCGCTAAGGAAAACGATTTGCTGATTATAGATGAACCAGAAATGAATTTGCATCCAAAATATCAAGCCAAACTGCTTGAAATATTTGCTATTTTGGTTAATATTGGCGTTAAAGTGTTAATCACAACACATAGCCCTTATCTTGTGGATCATCTCAATCATTTAGTCAATGCTAAAACGGATTCTTATCAAGGAATCCAAAAACAAGCGAGTACTTTGGATTCAAAATATTTAAGGGCCTTTCTGACTTTAGAACAAGTGAATGCTTATGAAATGAAGAATAATCAGTTGCATTTGCTGAAATATTAACTCGTCTCCATCCGGAAACACCTGATTTTAAAAGCAGTTTCCGGATGGGTACTAACTAACCAGTCAGCGGAAAACAATTTGTCACTAGGTTTCTCAAAGCCATCAGGAGAAACTTAGCATATTAATCACTGATGTGACGCAAGGTGCTTCCAAGTTCCACCGATGAAATCGGTGGAATTGAGGTGGTATTCAAATTGAAAGAACCCTGCGTCACATCAGTTAATCATACTGATGGCCAGTGAAAAAAGAGAGGGCATCATGTCTTATCAAAAGCCTGAATTCAGGAAACAATACGAAAATTATATCGGTGGAAAATGGGTTCCCCCAGTTGACGGTGATTATTTTGATGACACTTCCCCTGTTGATGGAAGTTTCATTGCTAAAGTGCCAAAATCCAACAGTCGAGATATCGAACTAGCCGTGAAGGCGGCTTGGAAGGCGGCTGAAACTTGGGGTAAAACATCAGTAACAGAACGCAGTAATCTCTTGTTTAATATCGCCGATCGCATAGAAGAAAACTTGGAAAATCTGGCTTTGGTAGAAACTTGGGATAATGGTAAAGCGATTAGAGAAACTTTGGCGGCAGATATTCCATTGGCAATTGATCACTTTCGTTACTTCGGTAGCGTTATTCGTGCTGAATCCGGAAGTGTGAGTGATCTTGATGTCAACACAGTTTCCATGGAAATCCATGAACCATTAGGAGTAGTCGGTCAGATTATCCCCTGGAACTTCCCAATACTGATGGCGACGTGGAAACTCGCTCCTGCATTAGCAGCGGGTAACTGTGTTGTTTTAAAACCAGCAGAACAAACACCGGTTTCTCTTCTTTTCGTGATGGAAGCAATTGCTGATTTACTTCCAGCAGGTGTCATTAATGTTGTTAATGGCTTCGGACCGGAAGCAGGTAAACCTTTGGCAACTCATCCAGATATTAAGAAAGTGGCATTTACAGGTGAAACGACGACCGGTAGGCTCATAATGCAATATGCGGCTGAAAATATCATTCCTGTGACTTTAGAACTGGGTGGTAAATCACCAAACATTTTCTTTGAAAGCGTAATGGCAGAGGATGATAATTTCCTAGATAAAGCAATTGAGGGGCTTGTCTTGTTTGCTTTTAATCAGGGTGAAGTTTGCACTTGTCCCTCTCGCGCTTTAATCCAAGAAAGTATTTATGATGAGTTCATGGAACGGTGTTTAAAGCGTATTGAGGCAATCACCATGGGCGATCCACTTGATACCAACACGATGATGGGCGCACAAGCCTCAAATGATCAGTATGAAAAGATACTGAATTACATTGACATTGGGAAACAAGAAGGAGCGGAACTATTGATGGGTGGTGAGGCTTATAATAATGACACTTACCCCAATGGCTACTACATTAAGCCTACGGTATTCAAGGGCAACAATAAGATGCGTATCTTCCAAGAGGAAATATTTGGTCCAGTCTTGAGTGTGACGACATTCAAAGATGAAGCCGAAGCATTGGAAATAGCCAATGACACTTTATATGGACTGGGTGCAGGCGTATGGACGCGCGATGTGCATCAAATGCAAATATTTTCTCGTGGCATTGAAGCAGGGCGTGTTTGGTGTAATTGTTACCATGCTTATCCTGCACATGCTTCGTTTGGTGGATATAAAAAATCCGGTATTGGGCGAGAAACTCATAAAATGATGCTCAATCATTATCGCCATACCAAGAATATATTGGTATCTTATGATAAGAATCCATTAGGATTCTTCTAAACACATAATGATGTGGACCGTTCTTTCAATCGCGTCAAGAAATCCGATTTTTTGAAAAAATCGGATTTCTAAGTTCAAAAGCAAATAGGGCCGGATAGGTTCATTTCTTTCAATGGAATTTTTATGTATATAGAACGGGTATCCGTTACCAAGAAAGCCAAGGCGGTTATAGAACAATTGCGGAAAAAGCATGGGGAACTAATATTTCATCAAAGCGGTGGATGTTGTGATGGTTCCGCTCCGATGTGTCTAGCAAAAGGTGATTTGTTGATTTGTTCCAGAGATGTGTGTTTGGGTGAAATTCAGGGTTGCAACTTTTATATGGCATCGGATCAATTTGAATACTATAAGAACATGCACATAACAGTTGATGTTTCAAAAGGCAGAGGTTCGAGTTTCTCATTGGAAATCCCGCTTGGTTTAAGATTTATGGCTATTTCAAGACTTTTTACAGATGATGAATTAAAAAATATTATACCGATTGAAACATAGAGCGCCGGAACAAACTTTTTTCAATGAAGCCGGTGGGCAAGAAAAAGATTTTGCCCACCCTACTACTGAGTACAACTGATTTGAGAATCAAACGGATTAAATCGACGAGGAGAACGTTTCAAAAAACGTTCTCCTCCTCATCAATTCATTAACGTTAACGTTTTTTCAAATCCGTTTGATTCTCAAATCAGTTGTACTCATCTGCTCACAGAAATGATCCTCATTATCTGATGTGACGCACTATGTTTCCAAGAGGTTTAAAAAATCCGAAAGGGCTTAAACATGAATCGCTTTGCGTCACATCAGTTATTCAAAATACTAAAACATCGACTCGAATACTTTAGCTTTGAGCGTTTTTTAAATTAACTGATAACAAGTAACTGATATGCAAATAATTGTTTTAGGAATGCACCGTTCCGGCACATCTGTCGTGGCGCGATTGTTAAATATGATGGGGGCTTACTTTGCACCCGAAAAAATAGCAGCACCCGAAAAAGCAGCATTGCCCATGACAGAAGCAAATCCTAAAGGCTATTGGGAACGATGGGATGTGCTTATTTTAAATGAGAATATTTTAAAAGCCTTAGAATTGACGTGGGATAACATCAGTGACTTCAATCTCAAAAAGATTACCCCTGAAATCCAGAGTCAATTTGAATCGTCAATACGCGAAATCATTATGGGGCTTGATGCCAATCGCCCTTGGATGCTGAAAGATCCCCGTTTAAGCTTATTACTCCCGCTTTGGCAATCGGCACTTGAAGTGCCTGTATGTGTTTATGTCCATCGCAGCCCCATCCAAATTGCCCAATCTTTAAAAACACGCGAAGGTTTTCCCTTAACATTAGGTATCGCCTTATGGGAAAAATATAATTTACAGGGATTAACCCATTCTGCTGATATGCCAAGAATACTGGTTTCCCATGAAGAATTAATGAGTAATCCTGTAACGGCGGTTAAAAAATTACATCAAGAATTAATTGATTGTGAAGTACAAGGGTTACGCTTACCTTCGGATAAAGAAATACGCGCTTTTATAGAACCTAAACTTTTCCGTGAACACGGCGATATTCAATTACAAAATGCTTATATCAATGCCCAACAAACGCTTTTAGTTGAAGCTTATGAAAATGGCAGTATATTTCAACTCGATCCGCTTCCTGAACTCTCTCAAGGGGCCGCTGAAATTTTAGAAGAACATAAAAATAAAATAGCTGCCAAAGAAAAAGCGTTGAAATTGCAATCGGAATTGCAACAACAAATCAGCGAACGCGATGAAGAAATTGCTCAACGCAATGAAGAAATTGCTCAACGCGATGAAGAAATTGCTGCTTTACAGAAAAATCTTGAACAAGCCAATCTCACTTTGCAAACTCAAGCAACCCATTATCAAAACCAGTTATTAGTTGCTGAAAATCAGCAACATGAGTTACAAAAAAATTTAACCAACACCCAAAACACGCTTGCCGACAAAGAACAAACGAATTTGGCACTCAACCAGAAAGCGGATACACAACAATATCATATACACAAACTGATGCAATGGATTTGGGCGTTGGATGAAGATATCAAAGCAACGTTCAATTCACTGACTTGGCGTTCTGGCAATGTATTCACACAGATTGCCCGCAAACTCATGTTTAAGAAAGAGGAATTAACCGCACAAGATCATATTAAAGACATTCTGGCTGACATTACTGCATGGCAATCGAAAATCGACGCAACCCTCAACGAACCCATTGCGCCAACTCGCACAACTTCAAGGGTAGCACCCGCCGAAAAACAGTTACCACATAATCCAAAAGACTATTCTCGCTGGATTCAAAACTATGATAGTTTAACCACAAAAACGGTTAAGCTGATGCAAAAACGCATTAAAAAATGGGACGATCTTCCCCTGTTCTCCATTATCATGCCAACCTATAACACGGAAGAAAAATGGTTAAGGGCAGCTATCGACTCCGTGCGAGAGCAAATTTATCCCAATTGGGAACTCTGTATTGCCGATGATGCCTCAACCCAAGGGCATGTTCGTCGTGTTTTAGAAGAATATGCTGGGCGCGATAAACGTATCAAAGTCAAATTGAGGGCAGAAAATGGACATATTTCTGCCGCTTCAAATACCGCCCTTGAATTAGTCACTGGTAAATTTGTGGCTTTTTTAGATCATGATGATATGTTGGCTCGGCACGCATTATTTTGGATGGCGAAGGATATTCTTGACAATCCCGATGCCATGCTCTGGTATTCCGATGAAGACAAAATCAATGAACAAGGAAAACGCTACGAACCCTATTTTAAATCGGATTGGAATCCAGACTTATTTTTATCCTATAATTTAATTAACCATCTTGCGATCTATCGGGCTTCTTCAATAGAAAAAATAGGAGGCTTTCGAGAAGGCTATGAAGGTGCTCAAGATTATGATTTAGCACTGCGAATCATTGAACAAATCAATCCCTCTAAAATTCGTCACATTCCACGCATACTCTATCATTGGCGAGCAATAAGTGGCAGCACTGCCACAAAACCGGATGAAAAACCTTATGCCATCATTGCCGCACAAAAAGCAATTAGCGAACATTTAGAACGAAACGATATTGAAGCGATTGTAACCGAATCTCCCATCGTACCAGGGACTATACGGGTACAGTATGCGCTACCTGTCGAACCGCCCTTAGTCAGTTTAATTATTCCGACTCATAATGCGTTAGACGTGCTACGTCTTTGTATTGAGAGCATTTTAAATAAAACGGATTACCCAAACATTGAAATTCTGATAGTCGATAACAACAGCGATGATCCCGCCACCTTAGATTATCTGCAACAATTAGAAGAGAATGAACAAGCGCGTATCCTTGACTATTCCTTGCCCTTTAACTATCCGGCTATCAATAACATGGCGGTCAATGAGGCGAAAGGGGAAATAATTTGCTTACTAAACAATGACATAGAAGTGATTACCCCTGGTTGGCTAACCGAAATGGTCAGTCATGCGTTACGTCCAGATATTGGTGCAGTCGGTGCAAGGCTTTGGTATCCCAATGACACACTTCAACATGGCGGTGTTATACTTGGCATTGGTGGCGTTGCAGGACATTCTCACAAATATCTGTCACGAAATAAAACCGGTTACTTTAGTCGGGCTGCTTTGATTCAGAACTTTTCAGCCATTACCGCCGCCTGTATGGTTTTACGAAAAGAAACCTATTTAGCGGCAGGAGGGATCAATGCCGAACATCTGAGCATCGCCTTTAACGATATAGACTTCTGCTTAAAAATAAAAGAATTGGGTTTAGAGATAATCTGGACCCCTTTTGCAGAATTAACCCATCACGAATCGGTGAGCCGAGGTCATGAAAATACGCCTGAAAAAGTGGCACGCTTTCAAAAAGAATGTGCCTATATGAAAAACCGTTGGGGAAATACCTTAATCACTGACTTTGCCTACAGCCCCAATTTGACATTAGAAACAGAAGATTTTGCCTATGCTTGGCCTCCAAGAGTGCCATCACTGCCTTAATGATTCTCATTTTCCGTCCAACGCTTTAGTTTTAGAGAACTGGAGTTCAACGCTTCAGCTTTGGGCGTTTTTTTTGGACTCCAAACTCTTTGTACAGGACCAAAAATCAAGTCTTTTAATGTAGCGAAACCCACCAAAAATGGTGGGTTTCCACTTCGTTCCTACCCACCCTACATTTACTTTTTGATTTAAAACATAAATATGTCTGCACATTTGAATCATCGAAAAGCAGGTTATAATTTGCTGACAGGGCACGGTTTAGAAATTGGTGCCTTTCATCAACCTGCAACCATTCCGGCACATTGCACGATTGAATATTGTGATGCCCAATCTAAAGAAGACGCTATCAAATATTTTCCAGAATTAAATATTAACGATCTGGTTGATGTGAACTATATCTGCGATTTAGACAAAGAAGGGCTATCTCTATTCAAAGCGGAACGCTTTAACTTTGTGATACTCAATCATGTCATTGAACATGTGGCTAATCCCATCAAAGTGGTCGAAGAATTATTTAGGGTGACAAAACCGGGAGGGCAGGTTATTATTTCTGCTCCAGATAAAAATTTTACCTTTGACAAAAAGCGAGCCTTAACTTCATTTGCACATCTCCAAGAAGAATATGAAAATCAAGTCACTGAAGTAACAGATGCCCACTATATCGATTTTCTTCAGGGCGTGCATCCGGAAATTTTAGAGCTTGCACCTGAAAACGTACAAATTCATATCAACAGCGTCAAAAACAGACGGGAACACGCGCATGTGTGGGATTCACAACGTTTTAGTGAATTTATGCTAAATGCGCTTGAACTCCTACAGTTAAAAGCCAATTGTGTGTTTTCCACTCTTGGAAACGACAATAAAATGGAATATTTTTCTGTCTTGAAAAAACATTAACCTCATCAATCTGGGAAGGGATTCTTATAAGTACTGAAGCACAAGTGATCGGATATGATGGACTCCAAAAAGGGTCACGTCCAAATCTAAAGGTTTGGACTCCAAAAAGTGCTAAAACTGGTGCTTTGGTACTTAAACCCAGTTTCTTAAACAATACGGTGGAACAAGTGTCGTTAAATATGAGTAATAATAATAAAGTTGAAATTATTGACGTTTCTTATGTCAACAAAAGTACAGAGCGACTATGGGGATTTGTCATAGATGCGCCCAAAGCCAATACTCAACACAATGTTTACTTGATTACGATAAAAGGTTGGGTCTTAGGAAAAAAATCTCCGGTAAAAGAGGTCTGGTTAACCTATCACAATACCCCTCACAGACCACTTAAAACAACAACGGTTTCTTTACATAGACCAGATGTTGCCCGGCGTTATCCACAGGTCAAAAATGCAGAAAACTGTGGTTTTTACATGTTACTCTCTGTTGTCGGCATACCCTTTGAAGTTGATTTAGGAATACAACTTGTTTTTCAAGATCAATGTCGTATCAATGTCGGCAAAATTCGATTGCGACATCAAGCCTTACAATCCCCTTATCAACCCAAATTACAACCCCTTATGCTCAATGCACTGGGACGTTCAGGCTCAACTTGGTTAATGCATATATTAACAGAGTGTCCAAATATTATTGTGCAACGCCAATATCCTTACGAAGCGTATGCCGCTAAATATTGGTTATATATGCTCTTCAGATTCATTTCTGATCCGATGAATTATCTTGAAGTCAAAGTACCCGATACATTTTTTGACTTAACGATGCAGTGGCTCAATAACCACCTTCTGCATAATAAGTCATCCCAAGACTGGTTAGGGCGTACTTATATAGAGCAGACATTAGCATTTTGTCAGCAAAGTATTGATGGTTTTTATGAACAGATTGCGGTGAGTCAAGGTCAGAAAATTGCGTTAGGGCATAACGCTTCAAATTCGCCGGTCTATTTTGCCGAAAAGTTTGGTCCTGGAGAACCCGCACAATTTCTTTATGAAATCTATCCCCAAGTCGCTGAAATTTTCTTGGTGCGTGATTTTCGCGATGTGGTTTGTTCCAGTCTTTCTTTTTCTGAAAAAACGGGTAATTTTGGTCAGTTTTCTGTCCAAAACAAAGAAGAAGCCGTTAAAATTGTTAAATCCAATGCACAAGATATATTACACGCTTGGCAAAGTCGCTCTACACAGGCACATTTAGTACGTTACGAGGATTTAATTTTGGAGCCGGTTCATACAGTTCAAGCCATTTTAAGTTATTTAAACTTAGATCATGACTTATCTCTGGTAAAGCGTATCGTTAAAAACGCTTCAAAAAGTACCCCGGCTATCATGCAAAAACGACACAAAACCACTAGCCATCCAACAAAATCAATTGGACGCTGGCAGCATGATTTAAATGACTCATTGAAAGCGTTATGTGAAGAACATTTAGCTGATGAACTTCAGGCATTTGGTTACGAGACTCAATGATTTGATAAGAGTGCAGTTCCTTTTCTACGATGAGTGGTTTCATTATCTGGAAATCATAATAAAAAACACTAATAATATTAGTCAGTTGAATGATATCGTATATTTCCTATGTTTTCGTGTGGATTTATTTGACCACAGTTTCTTAAATATTCAATTTAAAATTTTAGTGTGATGAATGTAGGATATAAGTACAGCGGATTTGGAAATTGAACGAATTGTTTCAGAATTCGGATAATGTGCCATTTAACTTTTAAACAAAAATACCCTTTCAATGATTAACCAAAATCCGTTAAATTCTATAATCCGTTGTACTAAATACAATTAATGTTGTTGCCTTTTGAGTTGTTTGAGGTAGTCTTCAATGATCTCTGGCTCTAAACCCGCCAACCTCTCAACCGGCTGAAACTGAGCCAAAATATCTTGCCGTTTGAAATAGGGCAAGACTTCTTCCACATTTAAAGTGGATAAATATGCACTTCCCCACATTTTGCCCATTTCAAACACTTTTTCTGGTGTGAGTTCAACTGTCATCTCATCATTTCCTATCACGAGTCAGTTAGAAACGAGTTGGAATAAAACCTCAGCGGTTTTCAAAACCTCTGAGGTTTTTAGATAATTAATGTGTTATCAAGGAATTGGTTTCATTTTTTTCCGATTAAGATACTCCGTTTGCACATCAGCTTCACTCAATTCATTCGCCCGTTTATAAAATGTATCATATCCCAGCGTCTGTCGAAAAGCCTCTTCATTGATCGATTCAGTGTATTTAAATTCGAGCAAAATCTGACGAGCCGTGCTATCTCGGATACCATCTGGTAGGCGCGATAGCTGTTCTGCTGTCCATTGAGGCGCATCTCGTCGAAGCAATAAAATATCCGCTTCGGGCGATTCAGTCATCACCTTAAAATCGAATTGTACCAAAATACCGACGGGGAAAGTAAAGTCCTCAGCAAGGTTCCTAGCAAGCGATGCCATTTTGTCTTGGGCGTATTATTTGAAGTCGTCATGGTTAATAGCGGTTATTGATCCGGCGGTTGTGTCTTGCGTTCTTCATCGCGGAGGGTTTTGAGCAGCGATGCTACTGAAACTCGATCATCAAGTTTTTTTGTTACCCAACAGACAGAAATGAGATATGCGAAATTCAGTTGAAAAACTGATTTAAAATCAAAGTATTAAGTTTTTTTATCTGTTATGGAATCCAACGCTTCAGCTTTGGCGACTCCTCAAAGCTAAAGCGTTGAGACTCCTCAAAGCTAAAGCGTTGAGACTCCTTAAAGCTAAAGCGTTGAGACTCCAATCGACAAAGCTAAAGCGTTGAGACTCCTCAAAGCGCGTTGAACTCCAAAAAACGCCTTATAGTTTTTGTTGGAAGACTAAAAACTTGATGATCGAGTGAAAGAAACCGACTATGAACGCATTAAACAGAATAACAAATAGCAATTTGCATACTCTTCCTTACGTGTATCGCGTTGGAGATTAATAATGCGAATTAAGAGTTGAAATTTTTTTGAAAATGGAGTTCGAGGTTTTAGTTTTTTGAAAAAAAACTAAAACCTCGAAAACGCTTTAGCTTTGTTGCTTTGGAGTACAACGCTTTAGCTTTGTTGCTTTGGAGTATACTTAACGCGGGAACAAACTGAACTTTTTTAAAGGAGGCTAACTTAATCCTTAGACTCGGCGGTTTGATTTATGGTAAAATTTAGACGCTTTGATTATGCGTTTTAAATGATCGTCAATTCACAATTAGAAAATTCACAACAATATTCAGAGTAATTATAATGGCGAATTCCAATTCGATTATGGTGATTTTTCCCTATTGTTATCAAAACACCTGGGTATTTGACGACGAACGAGTTGATCTTGTGCAAGAACCTTTTGTTTCAGGAATGCCTGAAATCATTGATCTTTTCGTTCAAGACTTGCCCAATGCGGCACAAGGTTTTAAACTGTTATTTTCAGCCACTCCTTTTCCTGGTTATCAAGCTAAACTGGTTTGGCGCAGGGAAGAATATGAGGGCAATTGGTATCTTTTGGAAAATCATCTGATGGAAGGTTGGCTATGCCCAGCCCTATTCAAATATTTCAGTGAAGCGCCCAAACAGATTTATTGCAAAGCAGAATCACTTTCAACTTAAAACAATGATGCAAATACCTACTCCAACCTCTAAAGTAAGAATTGATAAATGGCTATGGGCAGCGCGTTTTTTTAAAACCCGTCGCCTTGCAATCGCAGCAGTAACAGGCAATAAAGTTCACCTCAATGAACAACGCACTAAACCAGCTAAGGAAGTGCATATTGGTGATCAATTGCTCATACGCACGGGTTATGTTGAACGCACTGTGATTGTGCAAGCCTTATCTAAACAACGTCGTTCAGCTAAAGAAGCCATCTTGCTCTATGAAGAAACGCCGGAAAGTATTAAAAAACGCGAAGAAGCGGCTGATTTACGTCGTCAAGCCTCAGCGTTACGTGAACCCAGAATAGGGCGCCCAACTAAAAAAGAGCGTCGCCAAATTCATAAGTTTACAACTGAAAATAGTGTGAATTAATTTTGCAGCTCAGAAATCCGATTTTTTCAAAAAATCGGATTTCTTAAAACAGATTTCCTAATTATTTGATTTTAAATGATTTTTATGGGAATTCATTCACATTGCTCAGGTTTCAAATATGGAATACAAGGATTATTATAAAATTTTAGGTGTATCGCGTAATGCCACTCCAGATGAAATTAAACGTGCTTACCGCAAATTAGCACATAAATATCATCCTGACATCAGTAAAGAAAAAAAGGCTGAACAACATTTTAAAGAAGTCGGAGAAGCCTATGAAGTGCTTAAAGACACGGAAAAACGCGCTGCTTATAATCAATTAGGAACGAGGTGGCAAGCGGGTGAAAATTTTCGCCCTCCCCCTGGTTGGAATAATGCAGGATGTCGTGGTAGCGGCTTTAAAAACACTCATGTGAATTACAGTGATTTTTTTGAAAACCTATTTGGAGGAGGAGGGCAGCACAATAAACGCCATAACGCCTTTCAGACCAAGGGCGAAGATCAACAGATAAAAATTGCGATCAGTTTTGAAGAAGCCTATCAAGGCACAACCCGAATGTTACAATTAACAATGCCTGAAATGGGCAACAATAGGCAAATAAATTCTAAAAAACGGACGCTTAAAGTCAAAGTTCCACGCGGTGTTATAGCAGGTCAAAAAATTCGTTTGGGCGGACAAGGTGGAGGGGGTATAGCTGGCGGTGTTCGTGGTGATTTATATTTGGAAATTGAATTTCAAGCCCATCATCTCTACCGTGCCGAAGGTAAAGATGTTTATATGACCTTACCCATAACACCTTGGGAAGCGGCTTTAGGTTGCGCTGTGGTTGTGCCAACTTTAGACGGAAAAGTAGAAATCAAAATTCCCGCCAATTCAAAATCAGGACAAAAATTACGTCTCAAAGGACGAGGATTTTCCAGTCATCCCCCAGGGGATTATTACATCGTGTTACAAATAGTTACGCCGACAGCGGATAGCGAAGTGGTACAAGAAATTTATCGCAAAATGGCAAAAGAATTCTCCTTTTTCAATCCACGCGCTACAAAGGATTTTGAATTGGAGCCAAACCTCTGATGTTTTAGAAACCTCAGAGGTTTTTCTAAACGTTGGCAGCCCAAACCTCTGAGGTTTTGGAAACCTCAGAGGTTTTTCTAAAAAAGGATTTTGAACAGGATTAAACGTTGGCAGCCCAACCTCTGAGGTTTTAGAAACCTCAGAGGTTTTCTAAACGTATCCGTTCCTGTTTAAAAAAAATTGGTAACTACTCAGCCTTGAAATCAATTTCAAGGCTGACAGCTTTAGCAGACTTTAGCTTTTCGCCTTGAAATTGATTTCAAGGCTAACCGCTGAGTCGTTACCAAAAATTGATTTATGTCATTTTAAAAAAATAATCGTGTTTAGGTTAATCTGTTTTTTTAAGCCATTTGACGACAAAAATTTTAACTCTAAAATTTAAATCGCTATTGAAAAAATTGATTTATGTCATTATATAATGATTATTAGCCACTTCAATTTGAAAAATCAATAATGGGGATATTATGCACACACTTCCTGAACTGACATTTGCTAAAAATGCTCTGGAGCCACATATTTCCAAAGAAACTTTGGAATATCATCACGGTAAACATCACCAGACTTATGTGACTAATTTGAACAATCTTATCAAGGGGACTGAATTTGAAAACCTTTCCTTGGAAGAGACGATTCGTAAATCTTCTGGTGGTATTTTCAATAATGCCGCGCAAATCTGGAACCACAGTTTTTATTGGAACTGTCTCAGCCCACAGGGCGGCGGTGAACCCTCTGGTGCGCTTGCAGAAGCCATTAAGCGAGACTTTGGCTCTTTTGAAAGTTTCAAGGAACAATTTTCCAAAACAGCCATCACCACTTTTGGTTCAGGATGGGGTTGGTTGGTGAAAAAACCAAACGGCTCCCTCGCATTGGAAAGTAGCAGCAATGCAGCTACTCCCTTGACTGGTGAAAACAAACCTTTGTTGACATGCGATGTCTGGGAACATGCCTATTACATTGATTATCGCAATGCACGCCCTAAGTATGTGGAAGCCTTCTGGAATTTGGTGAATTGGGATTTTGTGACGAAAAATTTTGGGGCTTAAACTAAAAGTACAAAGCTAAAGCGTTGTACTCCAAAAAGAGCAAAAAACAATCAGCCTTCATTTCCCTATAATAAAGTGAGAAATATTATGACCGCTCGAAGAAATTTTATTAAGACAGCATTGACTGTTGCATCAGGCATAGCAATTGGACAAGCGTCCACCGCTTTTGCTGCGAGTAATGACTCCTCGTGTTCAACGACGGGTATCATCTATACTGCTAAGAACCCAGGAAAATGGGCAGGCAAGGCTGGGGGGCATGCGCCAAAAGTCAGCATTGACGGACAAAAAGTCACGATCACGACTGATCACAGCATGAGCGAAAAGCATTATATTGTGCGTCATACTCTGGTTTCTGAAAACGGAACGGTACTTGGTACCAAGACGTTCTCTTTTTCTGACGATAAGGCGGTTTCAACCTTTGAGTTAGCTGAAGGGCAGAAAGGAAAGTTACAAGCAACCAGTTTTTGCAACAAACACGATTTATGGCTAACTGAATTTACTCTTTAACAAAAGGAAAAAACAATGGCAGACGTAACTTTAAAGGGCAATACTTGTCATACCAATGGCACTTTACCTGCTGTAGGCAGTGTCGCACCCGATTTCAATAGCCTGATTGATGGCAAGTTGGCTGAAGTGACTTTAAGCAGCTATGCGGGCAAGAGAAAATTGCTGAATATCGTTCCCAGTTTGGACACCCCGACTTGTGCCAGCTCTACTCGTAAGTTCAACGAGAAGGCTTCACAACTGAAGGATACGGTGGTACTGGTGATTTCTGCCGATTTACCCTTTGCACAGGGCCGTTTTTGTACGGCAGAAGGATTGGAAAACGTCATTCCTTTATCTCTGATGCGTTCCAAAAAAATGGCCAAAGACTATGGCATGTTATTGGTAGATGGACCACTTGAAGGAATCAGTGGTCGCGCAGTGGTCGCTCTTGACAAAGATAATAAGGTGATCTACACCCAACTGGTCGGCGAAATTACCGAAGAACCTGATTATGAAAGTGCTTTAGTCGCTTTAGGTTAATCAGATAAGTACCTCTGCATATCGTATTAAAAAACAGCGTTTTTTCAAAAAACTCTGTTTATGAACGACGAATAAAAATGGAGTCCAACGCTTCAGCTTTGGGCGTTTGTTGGACGGACTGACAAAGCTGTGATCCCTATTTAATGTCAATCCACTTAATTGGTGGATATTATTCCATAAGAGGTATATAAATGAGTGTATTAGTAGGACGTTCTGCCCCTGATTTCACAGCCGCTGCCGTATTGGGTAATGGCGAAATTGTTGAACAGTACAACTTATCAGAAACAGTCAAAGGCAAATATACGGTATTGTTTTTCTATCCATTGGACTTTACCTTTGTCTGTCCAACCGAGCTAATCGCTTTTGATAAGCGTCTCTCTGCTTTTAAAGAACGCAATGTCGAAGTGATTGGTATTTCTGTTGACTCACAGTTTGTACATAAAGCATGGCGCGATACCCCTGTAGAAAAAGGGGGTATTGGTGCAGTGGGTTATACCTTAGTGGCTGATTTAACACATGCCATCGCTAAAGCCTATGATGTAGAAACCCCTAATGGTGCAGTGGCTTTTCGTGGCTCATTTTTGATTGACAAGGAAGGCGTTGTACGTCATCAAGTCGTCAATGATTTAGGGCTTGGACGCAATATTGATGATATGATTCGCATGGTTGACGCTTTGCAATTCAATGAAGAACATGGCGAAGTTTGTCCTGCCGGTTGGAATAAAGGCGATGCGGGTATGAAAGGTTCAACAGAAGGTGTTGCTGAATACTTATCAAAACATGCTCAGGAACTCTAAGTTTAATGATGAATGATTCAATGATGAATGGTTTTCGAGGTTTTAGTTTTTTGAAAAAAAACTAAAACCTCGAAATGATGAATTAAATCAATCGCTTTTCGAGGCGAAAGTTTTTTGAAGAAAAACTTTCGCCTCGACTATTCTGAAAATGCTTATTCAAAGCATTTTCTTCAACCCTTCCTCAACACTTATCCCCAACACCTTCGCAACCGCAGCAGACACGGATTAGCGGTATAAACGGATTGATAAACGGATTCTATAAAAATCCGTTGAGACCGTCAATCCGCTATACTAAACCTCTTCAACACTTCCTCAACACTTATCCCCAACACCTTCGCAACCACAGCGTAGCATCGTTGGTGGCTTGTATACTCCGAACGGGAATAAACTTAACTTTTCTATGCGAATTAAGAGTGAAAATAGGAGTCCAACGCTTCAGCTTTGGTTATTTTGGAATGCGAATTAAGAGTGAAAATAGGAGTCCAACGCTTCAGCTTTGGTTATTTTGGAATGCGAATTAAGAGTGAAAATAGGAGTCCAACGCTTCAGCTTTGGGCGGACTAACAAAGCTAAAGCGTTGTACTCCAAATCACAAAGCTAAAGCGTTGTACTCCATTTTTGACAAAGCTAAAGCATTCATCATTCACCATTCACCATTCATCATTCATCTTAGGATTAACGATCCTTGATGAAAATGATGAATTGATATCAAAAGGAAAAGCGAATGACTTCTGAAAATATCACTCTGTATTTTAAACAGGGAACGAGCGATAAAGTGTATAAAGCCTCTATGGAAGAAGCGGATAACAATTTTGTGGTGAATTTTGCTTATGGGCGCAGGGGAGCGACGCTCAAAACCGGGACTAAAACGAAAACCCCCGTTGATTATGCTTCCGCCAAGAAGATATACGAAAAACTGGTGGAAAGCAAAACGTCGAAAGGTTATATGCCCGGCAAAGACGGTTCACAATATGTTCATGCCGACACCGATATGAAAAACACAGGTGTCCAATGTCAATTACTCAACTTTGTTGAAGAAGCCGTCGCGCTTCAACTCATCAAAGACAGCAAGTGGTGGGCGCAGGAAAAGCTTGACGGGAGGAGAATGCTTATCCACAAAACCGATTCGATAACCGCAATCAACAGAAAAGGGCTTTCTATCGGTGCGCCGGATACGATACTCCAAAGTGCGAGTGAAGTTGAACAATCTTACCTCGTCGATGGTGAAGCCGTCGGGGAACAATTGTTTGTTTTTGACCTCTTGGAAATTGATAATACTGATGTAAAAACAAGAATTTACAAAAAAAGGCTCTCTCAACTCGAAAAATTGGAATTTAATGGTTCAATCATCATCGTTGAAACCGCAAAAACCAAAAAAGAGAAACAAGAATTGTATGACAGATTAAAAGCGTCAGGCATGGAGGGCATTGTCTTCAAAAAACCGTCTGCGCCCTACACTGCTGGCAGACCAAACAGTGGCGGAAACCAGATGAAATTCAAGTTTTATGCCACTGCATCTGTCATTGTCACCTCGCACAATCAGAAGCGCAGTGTTGCGGTTGCGATTATCGCCGATAAAAAGCAAGTCAACGTGGGAAATGTCACCATCCCACCCAACAAAGAAATACCGGCGGTTGATTCAATTATTGAAGTTCGGTATCTCTATGCCTATAAGGGCGGTAATCTTTACCAACCCACTTATATTGGTGTGCGGGATGATATTTGTTTTGAAGATTGTCTTATCTCACAATTGAAATATAAAAAAGACTATGCTTAATGGTGAATGGTTCTCGATGTTTGAGTTTTTTGAAAAAAAACTCAAACATCGAAATGATGTATTAAATCAATCATTTAAAGAAAATTTTAGTTCAGGTAGGCCGTTGCACAGTCTTTATATTGCAACGGCTAAATGTAAAAAGCCATCTGAACTGATACAGGAATTTAATGTGATTGTTGACATAGTCATTTTCCAAATCAGTGAAATTAAATATAACCTTATTTGAGTTATTATAACTTAAAATCATTTATATCGTTTAAAAAGGGAACTAAAGGTGAGGAAAACTGACGAATGTGGTGGGCGAAAAAAAAAGGTGGGTTTCGCTTTACCCACCCTACAATTTAACATAAGCGACGCTGGCTAAAATTTAACATAAGCGACGTTGGCTAGGACGATTCATTTTTGTCGGCTTAAAAGAATATTTCCATTTTCTGTCGTTTCATCCCCTGAACCGTATGTCTTATTCGGTACTCCGACTGCCCCTGATAAAATTCCGTTTTCCAGTATCATTCTATACTCACGATTTGTACTCCAACTACCATCAAACTCCAAAGCTCTTACCCTTTTAATCCTAACGAGTTGGCGTGTTATGGTATCAGGGGGAAGGTTATTCAGTGTTTCAGGAGTGAGCCTATCTTCATCAATAAAGCTATCACCTATCTGATATTGGCTTAAAATATCTCCAGTTACTCTGGCATGAAGATAATCACCACCCACTTCTTCTGGTTCTGAGTGTGTAATTTCACCACCAATGTAACCATCTTGAACAACGACCAGTTTCAGTGTAGTCGAATAACTCTTATCATTAATAAGATACTTACCCACCCAAGTTGTATTACGCAGATTTTGTTCCAATTGTTCTTGGAGAGAAGATTGATTAAGTACACCCAGAATATTGAGGCTATATTCAGGATTTAATGTAAAATCCACACTATAAAACAAGTCACTCCATAAAGGTTTCACACCGCCTATTGTGACTTTATCTACACTTGATTTTTCAGGAACGATGTAAGCCTTTGAAAAATCAACATCTGCTCCCGCATAAGCATAGGAACTTAATGCTATGCTTATTGTAAATACCCATTTTTTCATCAAATTACTCCAATACCCAATTAAGTAGCGAACGTAGGGGGCAGGTAGAGGAACAAAACCCATCTTTTCAGATAAATGGTGGATTGATCTCACTTCGCGATATTCCACATTTCCACCTGCTACGCTGGCTTTAATCATCAGATATCACATTGCACAGATTATTTATTTTGAAAAAATACCACTAAATATTGTATAATCCCAAAACACTAAAAACAGTAGGCATTATCACTCAGCCCACTTTTTAAGTTCTCGCATTCTACAGGATAATCTTAAACTAATCAAGCGACCCAGAGTTATTAATGGCCTAACTCAGAGTATCTATTTATAAATAAAACTCAGATGAATAGATTACAAGCACTCTATCCCGCACGGATTTGGTATGAAGACGACGTATATTATGTGCAATTTCTTGATCTTGAGAATGGGTTTACCTTTGGAGAAAACCTGACTCAAGCTAAAGAAATGGCTGCTGATGTTCTTAATGGTTTATTGGCATCAGCATTAACACATAATGAGCCGATTCCGCTCCCTCAAAAAGCACAAGGTGACAATATTTACCTCATTGCACCAACCATTCAAGTGCAAGTCGCCCTCTTATTGCGCCTAATTCGAGCGAACTGGCCTGAAGAAAAAATGGCATTAGCAATGGGTGAAACCAAACAAACCTATCAAAAAATTGAGCAGAGCTATAAGATTCCGACTTTGTCACAATTACAAGAGATTGCACAGGTTTTTGGCAAAGAGTTAGTTATTGAGTTTAGGGATTGAACTAGCTGGTTTCCACTCGTCGGAGTCACTGCCATTAAGTTAAGCCTTGGAGTCCATTCGAGGTTTTAGTTTTTTTTTCAAAAAAACTAAAACCTCGAATCCTTTAGATTTGGAACTTAATGACATTGACTCGTCGGAGTGGGAACCCATTCCAACAACCCAGAGTTATTAATAGCCTAACTCAGAGAATCTATTTATGGAAAAATTACCTAAAAAACTGAAATTTATTCGCTCAGTTAAAAATTGGACACAAGAAGAGGTTGCGAAGAAATTGGGCATTTCCACGTTTAAGTCGAGGTTTGGTTAGCATTATCGTTCAATTCAGCATCCTTTAATGTTGATTCATCAGGTGGACTTGGATAATGCCCTTTAGCTTGGACAAGATAGATACAGTCATCATCAAACCGATATACCAGACGATTTTCTCTATCAATTCGACGTGACCAATATCCTGACCATTCATACTTTAAAGCTTCTGGTTTACCAATACCCGTTTTAGGTGTTGTACAGATTTGTTCCAACATTCGCTTGATTTTGTTATATCGTTGGTTATCGGTTTGTTTCCAGTTAGCCAACTCTTGTTTAGCATTGAGTGTGAGTTTCAGTATTCGCATTTTCTATGAATTCATCCAATTGTGCATCTAGGTTCTCTAATTTAACCGTTTCAACTTCACCCGCTTTAAGTTGTTGAATAGACTCTCTCAGTCTTTTTATATCAATTCCTTGAGATTGCAAATCGTTTAAATAGGCTTCTTGATTGTTTAGGACATTATCACTTTGCCCAAGAACATAAGATTGTTGTTCAGCATTTTCGGCGATAATAATAACCGTAACGGTTTGCGTGGCTGGTAATTGTTTCGTCCATGCGGGTGGCAGTTCATTAACTTTGATGTGTTCTAACGTAATATGAGACATATTCATTAACTCATGTATCTATATTGGTTGTTATGTTGTCTAAATCAGCAAGCATAGGATTTATTATGGCATTTTGAAAAGGTACCACTAAATATCGTATAATTTCAACAGACTAAAAACAGTAGGCATTCTCATTCAGCCCACTTTTTCAGCCTTTCTTATTTTACAAAATAATCTTAAACTAATCAAGCGACCCAGAGTTATTAATAGCCTAACTCAGAGTATTATGGAAAAATTACCCAAAAAACTGAAATTTATTCGCTCAGTTAAAAATTGGACGCAAGAAGATGTTGCGGAAAAATTGGGCATATCCATCCATGCCTACGCAAAAATAGAGCGCGGGGAAACGAATGTGAGCCTTTCTAGGCTTGAACAAATTGCTGAAGTCATGGAAATCGAATTGTCGCAGTTATTTGGTTTGGATGAAAAGAATGTTATAAGTGGTGATAACAATACGCTATGTCAAAATGTGAATTCCCCCTCAACTGAGCAAATAGAATACAAACATGAATTAGAAAAAGCCAATTTAATGATTGAAGAGCAAGAAAGGGAAATTGATTATTTAAAACAACAGGTTAATGATTTGAGAGAAATAAATAACCTATTGAAAAAACAGGAAAAACAAGAATCCAGTTAAGGGTTATTATGCAGATGACACAAGCCCTCTATTTTCATTTGGAAGAGATGATGGAGAAAGGTGAACGGTTTCCACCAGCGCGATGTTTGACGGATCACATTGACGAGATTAATACAACTGCTGGTGATTTTTTTACATTTATACCGATCAATATGAATAAATTGAAACGTGTACAAAATAACTTCTACAATGTTGCTTCAAACCTGACAGGTTTTTAAAACCTGTCAATGCGAATTAAGAGTTGAATTTTTTTTGAAAATGGAGTTCGAGGTTTTCGTTTTTTGAAGAAAAACGAAAACCTCGAATTTGCCCCTACGTCAAATATTTCATTATTGTAGGGGCTGCGTGTCTGCCCTTTGTGAAATGAATTATCTGAACGTCTATAAACCTGTCAGGTTTGAAGCAACCAATCCATTAAAATTTATAGAGCATCCCGGCTGAAAAGACGTTTTCATCGCGGTAATCGTTATCACTGTCGGTTTCACGATAACCCGCAAAAATGTGAGCATATTTAGTAATATGGAACTTAGCCCCCAGGGACCAACTTAAAGCATCTTCGTCTAAAACCTCACCGTTGATGTCTGTCAATCTTAAATTCTCTTCAATATCAGAGAGATAACCGGCAACCCAACCCGCCAGAGTGATTTTCTGGATGCGGTAATTAAAGGAACCAATAATATATTGCCCCCCATCCGGGTTATTATCAAAAGCCCCCAATTCCCCATCTTCATATTGAATTGCGAGTTTGAGTCCGGGTATCACCTTGTAGCTGGCACCGATTTTCCAATTGGTGAACTTGTCATTGTTCCAAGCAGCACCGCCTGGTGAAATTTGGTTGTCTCCTTGATCAAGGTAAGCACCCAGGAGCCATACAATCAACTTGTCGTTGGTATATTTCAGTTCGGCATTTCCACCTCTTTTGTCGGCATTGTCATCGCCCATGATTTGTACACGCGCATTAACTCCCCCAAATTTGACACCCATTTCTAACGCACCGGGTATGTCACTGCTATGTACCAAACCAGAGGTGTTAATACCATAACCGGGGTTAATGCCGACTTTTCCCGTTATAGGGTCTTTGACAACCGAGCGTCGATCTCCAGTTGCATTCCAATTCCAATGCACTTCGTTATATCTGCCACCAGACATGCCACCACCAGAGCCACGAGCCTGCATAGAAGTGTATATCCACGGGTCAATCAGCCCTTTAGCGTTTCGATAGGCTCCCCGCAATTTCCCATATTTAATCTGGAAGGTGTCATTTTTCAAGCCAACCCAAGCCTCTAAACCTGGTCCAAGCCCAGAATTATTAGTCGTATGAAACGTGGTACGATAACGGGCATGGGGAATCATACCACCGGGCAGTTTTTTATCCAGTTCAAAGTCAAGGCCAATCAGGTTAGGACCATCATTAAGAATGTTACCATACCGATCTTCTGTCAGAATTTGGCGATCCATGTCATCATCCGTTTCCGTAAAGCCCAAACCGCTACCCATTTTACCCCTCACGAGGTCTTCATCACCACCCGCGTATTCAACACTGGCTGCTTCAGCGCCGATTTGACCATAAATCTTGATATCGGCATGGGTTGTGATAGGTATAGCCAACGCGACGGCTAAAGAAAGTACCTGTTTATTCATTAAATTCTCCTTTGTTAATTACCAATTGTAAATAAAAAATGCCTATAGTTATTCAGAGAAATAATTGTATTCAAACCTCAGAGGTTTTCAAAACCTCTGAGGTTTTTGTTTGAAGAATTTATTTTTCTGAACATCTATGGGTAAATTACCATAATTTAAAAAAAAATGTAACCCTTGTTTTGTCAACTTGATATTCTTGATATTTGAAAATGTTCAAAGATTTATGTGAGAAAAACTTTATTATTTCAACTTTGGATTAAGCAATTAAATGTAACTACTCAGTCTTAGATATTGCTCACGCAAAGACGCAAAGACGCAAAGGAATCAAAAATCACCTGGACGAAATGAGGAAGAAAAGAGGCTCGTTCAAGTTTTTCTTCAACAAACTCAAATTGAATCCCTTTGCGTGACCTTTTTTCTGAAAATCAATAAGGCTGAGTAGTTACAATTAAATAAGATATAATTATGAATTATTTTTAAAAACTCAATCTCAACTGGAGCATTATATGCAACAAGAACTTGTTGATAAAATAAAAAATGATCCGAAATATCAAGCACTTGTTTCAAAAAGAAGCCGCTTTGCTTGGATATTGTCGATCATTATGCTGGTGATTTACTATACCTTTATTATGGTTATTGCCTTTTCACCCCAAACGTTTGCGATTAAAATCGCTGAAGGTTCCGTCATCACTATTGGTATTCCTATAGGGATATTAATTATTATCAGTGCGTTTGTGCTGACTGGTATTTACGTTTGGCGTGCCAATGGTGAATTTGATAATTTGACTCATCAAATTAAGGAGGGGATCAAGTGAGTAGAAATTTTCTGATATGGGGTGCTTTTGCCACCCTTTTTGCCGCAACCGGTGTCTTTGCAACAGGTGGTGTGCTTGACGGGGCGATTGAAAAACAGTCCTTGAATGTCGCGGCTATTGTGATGTTTTTACTTTTCGTGACAGCGACGCTTGGTATTACTTACTGGGCGGCGAAACGGACCAAAACGGCTAAGGATTTTTATACCGCTGGTGGGGGGATTACGGGCTTGCAAAATGGCCTTGCCATTTCGGGTGATTACATGTCAGCCGCTTCTTTTTTGGGCATTTCAGCCTTGGTGTATACAAGTGGTTATGATGGCTTGATTTATTCTATCGGCTTTTTAGTGGGTTGGCCAGTGATTTTATTTCTCATCGCTGAACGACTCAGAAATCTTGGTAAATACACTTTTGCCGATGTCGCTTCTTATCGTTTGGCACAAACGCCTATTAGAACTTTATCCGCATTTGGCGCGTTGGCAACGGTTATTTTGTATTTAATCGCCCAAATGGTCGGTGCCGGGCAACTGATTCAATTGTTATTTGGTTTACCCTACTGGATGGCAGTGGTTATTGTCGGTGTTTTAATGACTTTATATGTTACCTTTGGCGGCATGTTAGCGACGACTTGGGTACAAATTATCAAGGCGGTTTTGCTACTTTCCGGAGCCACTTTCATTGCATTAGGTGTGCTGTATTCTTTCGATTTTAGCTTTGAAAAGATGTTCACGGAAGCGATTAATACCACAAGAGATGCTAAGGGTATGATGTCAGGAGAAGCCATTATGGCAC